>JBATRI010000520.1:0-8943 GCA_049292515.1 Geminicoccaceae bacterium | reverse complement strand
CCGCGGTGATCCCGCGGGTGCTGAGCGGCCCGGCCGAGCATCCGGCGGTCGCACCGGGCCTGGCCGGATCGATGGCGCCGGCCAGAGGCCAGGCGGTGGAGCTGGTCATGGGCCTGCAGGCGGCCCTTGCGGCCGTCGTCATCGTCGGGCTGAGCAATGCGTTCCACCTGCTGGAATCGGCGTGGGCCATCACCGCCTGCACCTATGTGGTGGCGAACTCGACGGCAGGCACCGTGGATCGGATCCGCCGCCGGGTCATCGGCACCGTCATCGGCGTGCCGCTCGGCCTGTTGTGCCTGCCGCTGGCGGAGCATGCGCCGCTTCTGGTGTGGCTGCTGGCCGCCGTGGCCATGGTGGTCTACGCGATGGCGCTGCCCGAACGCTACGACATCGCCTGCGGGGCTTTTGCCTTCACCCTCGTGGTCACCCTGGCCGTGGGCGGCCTGCATGCGCCCGTGGTGCTCGCGGCCCGTGCCTGGGAAACCCTGGTGGGCGGTGCGGTGGGACTGGCGGCGGCAATGCTGGCGCTGCCGCTACGGGCAAGGTCGAGCGGCGACTCGCCGATGGCACCGTAGCTGCCGTCGCTCACCGTACCTGGTGCGCTTGACGGCCCTCGACGATGAACCTGACGGTTCCCGAAGAGCTCGCGGAGCGGCCCGCGCGCTCGGGGTGAACGCCTCGCAAGCGGCCTGGCTGGGCCGGCACGGCATGCCGCTGGAGCCGACCTTGGCGGCGTGATGGACGCTGTTCGACGTCCGTCGCCCACTCTTCGGCAGCTCCAGCCGGCACTCCATCCGACGATCAGCGGGCCAGACCACACCTCGCACCCACGAACTCCTCGGGCGTGGTGATCGAAAGGGTTGCTGGACCGGAAACCCGAACCGCTCTTTTGATTTCGACCCGAGAGGTGAGCCAGTGGGCGTCGGGAAATCCTCAAACAAGTAGCTGACCAGCAATCCGCCGAGGAACTGGTTTCGGTCGCCCTCATCGTCGACGATCGGGCTGTCGGCTGCCTGCGAGAACAGCCGGCCGGACGCGGCGAGCGCCGTCAATGTCCAAGCCTCGTCGAGGCGATAGCTCACCGAGCCCGTCACCATCGCGTTCTTGAATCCACTATCTGCGTCATACCCGTCGAGGCCGCTGCGGGCTGCTTCCCCGGCATTGATCGAGAAGCGATTGCCCAAGTAATCCTCACTGCTCCAAATTGAGGAAACGACGGCCCCGACCACGACCTGCTGATTCAGCGGCGCTTGCCAGCGCAGGCGTTGCGAGAGATGGCAACGCGACTTATCTGTTGTGGGCTATTTCTTATTATGTATGTGGCTCGCTGGTCATCGTCTGGGAGAAGTCTCCAAGCTGTGGGTAGGTGCCAGCAAAACATCATCTCCTGTCAAATGCGATAAAATGCATAGTTTACAACAGTTAATACATGAGAAATACGATCAAGGAACTCAAATTTTATGGCAAATTGATCCCATCGCAATATTTTTTACGATTCATATCTGACCGTACAGACTAACAAAGATATCTGTACTGATGCAGATGCTGGCATGGTCGGCGACCGGCATGCGGACATCAAGAAAGGGTCAAAGAGCCGAGGTATTAGCCGAGATGGTTCTTGAGGAGAATCTCTATCCGCGTCATCTATTGATGTTCCGCAGCCGGCACGGCGGCCTTCTGAGGGTGATCCGGTTCGCTGGAGGTTGCATGTCTATTCAACGAGTGCGTCTCGACCAAAACGGTGGGAAAAGCAGCGTCACGGAGGGGCGAGTCAGATGAAGGTGCTCGCGGAATTCACCAAGACCACGCTCGTCGGCGGTGTGCTCGTGATCCTCCCGGTCTACGTGACGATCCTGCTGCTGGCCAAGGCGGTGAAGGGCCTGCTGGCGCTGCTGACGCCCGTGACGGCGCAGCTTCCCGCCGCGGTCCAGTTCCGCCAGCTCGCCGCCGCGCTGCTGCTGATCGCGGTCTGCTTCGTCGTCGGCCTCGTGGTGCGAACGGGGCCCGGCCTGCGGGCCAAGAACGCGTTCGAGCATTCGGTGCTGGAGCAGCTGCCCGGCTACACCTTCCTGCGCGGCCTGGCCCGGCGGCTGACCGGCCGCAGCGACGAGCAGATGCTGCAGCCGGCGCTGGTCGAGATCGAGGAGGCGCTCGTTCCGGCCCTGATCGTGGAGGAACTGGAGGACGGCTCCTTCACCGTCCTGGTCCCGTCGGCGCCGACCCCCATGGCGGGCAGCCTCTACATTCTGCCGGCCGACCGCGTCCATCCGGTCGACCTGCCATTCGCCAAGGCGATCTCGGTCTTCTCGAAGTGGGGCACCGGTGCCGGCGAGTACGTGCGTGCGATGAGGCAGGCGCAACATCCTCCGGCGTCGTGACCGCGTTTTCGGGTCGAGGCGAGGTGAATGCAATGATCTACCGCAAACACAATGGGCGATTGACTGAGAGGCGTGGAAAGGCATAGTTTAATTTAGTCGACGAGTCCAGTCTAGGGTTGTCAATTCAAGTCAATGCGAGCCGTTCACCGCGTGCTTTGGTTGTGCTCGACAGATAAATCCAAAAGGGAGAACGATCATGGGGCGATTCAGCAAAGTGAAGGCTGACAGCATGACTTTCTTTAGGGAGCGTCGCAGCGGTGCCAAGACGGCGATGCCACGCGCCTGCCACGCGTCGCAGCGGTGGGTATGGCGCAGCATGATCGCGCTGGTCGTTGCGTTGGTGTCGGCCTCGGGTCTGTCGCGGCCCGCCAGTGCCACACAGTTCCTCGACGATTTCGAGGGCGACGGCGAGGTCACCCGGATACCGGCACCCTCGCTGCGCAACTGGAGCATCATCACCAGTGTCGACCTCCTGACCGAAAGCAACGCGCCGCTCTGCCGGCTGACGGGCAGCTGCATCGACCTGGTCGGCACGGCCGGGGCCAGGACCGGCGGTGTCGTTTCGAAGCAGAGCTTCCCCCTCGGCGACCACGTGATCGGCTTCTTCCTCTACGGCAGCGGCCGCGACCGGACCGGTGCCGCGGTCCCATCCGGCGGCACGGTGAGCCGCATCCAGGTGAGCTTCGGCGCACGATCGATCTACGCCAACAACAACATCGCCTCCGATTTCCGGAAGTTCGTGGTCCTGCACGTGCGCGGCTCGGGCAAGCTCAAGTTCCAGGGCACCGGCGAGGTCGCCGGCATCGGCCCGATCCTGGACAACGCACTCGTCCTGCCATCGGGGCAATGATTCGCGTACCCAGGGGAGCGCAGCAGAAGATCTGCAGCGTGACATGAGAAGTATAGATCCAGACCCGATTTTCCGCATGGAACCGCGCAGACGGCGTCAGCAGAATTCGTCGGGTTGGCGTCTGCGGCCCGTGCAACGCCCCCTCGTGCTGACGATCGGGATCGGAAGAGCGCTTGCGATGCGCATGCGGGATGCGCATCATCGAACGGCCTCCATAGACGCACTGGAGACTGGTTTGAACGCAGCCCGACCGTCACGGCGGCGCCCGATGAACCTGACGGTTCCGGAAGACCTCGTGGAGGCGGCCCGCTCGCTTGGGGTGAATGCCTCGCAAGCGGCCGAGGCGGGCATCGCCGAGGCGGTGCGGCGCGCGCGAGGCGGCCTGGCTCGAGGCGAACCGAGCTGCCATCGACGAGCATGCGGTCTGGCTGGACCGGCAGGGCATGCCCCTGGAGCCGGCCTGGCCGGCCTGATGGCGCGGTTCGACGTGCATCGCTGCCGGCGGATTCCATTCCGCCTCCGATCGAGCGCCTGCATCTCCGCGTCACCGTCTACGGGTGCGAGCAGATCCTGGCGACCAACCTGATGGCGAGCATCCGCCTCGATCAACTCGGGCCGAAGGTCGCGTCGGTGGCGGATCGGCGCAGTGAGATCGTGGCGGCGGTCGATTTTCTCCAGCAGGGCTTCTGATGGGCAAAAGGACGCTCACCGTAGCAGCGACTGTCCTGCCGCTGGTGCATGCTGCGATTTCCATGGCCCACTGTGGGCTCCCGGTGCGCAAGATGGCAACGAGCTACCGTGCCGGTTCCAAGTCAGCGTTCTCGACCCGATGCGTGACTTTGTGGCGGCTCAGTCCTGCGTGTCGGGCAGCTCCCGCTCGCGCCTGGCGATAAACTCCCCCAGCGCCGCGTCCATGCCGGGGTCGATCGGCGGCGGCACGTAGCTGTCCAGCACCTTGCGCGCTGCCTCCTGGCCGCGGGTCGCCGCGTCCTTCTCGCCGTCGGCCAGCCACTGCTCGAAGCTGTTGTTGTCGAACAGCTCAGACATGAAGAAGGCATCCTGGAAGTGCGCCTGGGTGTGGGCGGTGCCCAGGAAGTGGCCGCCGGGGCCGACCTGGCCGATGGTGGCGACCGCCTCGTCGAAATCCTCGAAGCCGCGGGTCGTGGCCGAACTTCCACAGCATCTCCATCTGCTCGGCGTCGAGCATGATATACTGCTTTGGGATGGTAAGAACCAGAGTATATGAGCTTAATCCACGCTGGGTAAATGTCAGACCATCTAGCCTCGTACTGATAGTCCATGTGGGCTATGCTTACCATCTGTTAGAGAAGGCAACTAAATTTACGACTCCTCGGATACTGGAGATGAACCGGCACGTCGGCCGACTATGATCCACTCACGAAATCGCCGAACATGAGCCGCAGGAGCGCAAGCGCAATAATTGAAACCTATCAGACAAAATATCGTAAATGGCGAAATCCACAGGCGCTGCTTTGCCTGGGATGAATATACCGTAACCTGTCAACGGCTCGTCGAATGATCATTGACCGTGTTCAGCAAGTGCGTTAGTCTAGGAAATAGAGATTGAGCAGGAGGCGAAGTATCACGCGTATTGGCTATGGCCGCTGAGAGTCGCCTATGTCATTGGTTCACTTCGGTAAATTTTGCTGTTTTGAAGTCAAATATAAGTGGTAGCTGATGGAATAAAGTTCATGATTTTGATTGAATTTGGCTTCCGATCTATGGTTGCTCTGACGATATTGCTTGCGGTGGTCTCTGCGGGGCGCCTGCTGAAGGTCGGGCTCAGAGGCAGCGGCCTCACCGCGACTCCTGCTGGGGAGTTCAGCCCGGCTCGAATACAAGCGCTCCTCGTCAGCGTGGGCGCTAGCGTTCTGTATCTTGGCGAGGTGCTCTTGGGCGGCGGTGAGGTACTGCCTCCGCCCAGCTCGACTGTCACCACCCTGCTGGGGCTTTCTGGAGGGGTCTATCTCAGCGGCAAAATCGCGCCAGGAGTCATCGGCAGCCTGTTTTCCCAAGCCTTGGACGTCTTCACTCGACCTAATATATCGACAAATTCGAAGAAATCCTAGGAGCAGACGGCAATGCCGGTGATCGATGCTGAGGCGAAATATTTCACACTGCTTAATTCCGAGAAGGATGGCAGCAAAATTGGGCTCAAGCAAGTCGATCCCAATTCTGCGGCTCCGTCCCCCGATTTGATCGTCTCCGTGCCGGCCGATCAGACGGGCGTGATGGTCGGTCTCGTTGACGCGAAGGCGAATGCGGGCCTTGTCGAGCCAAGCCGGCATTTGCAGTGGGACCCCAAAGACCCAGGGTCAATGCTAACGGTCGGTAGCTGGTTCCTGGCAATCGCGCTCGTTTTGATCGCCGGCTTGGCGGTCGTTCGAAAAATTTGGAACAACGAAATCGATTTAAAGACAGTCATCAGTGAGTCGGACGGCAAGGCAAGTCTAGCTAGATTTCAAGCTCTTCTATTTACCTTTATTTTTCTAATTGCCTTTGTAATGATTGTTGCGAATAGCGGTGAGTTTCCGAAGGAGATTCCAGGTGGCGTGCTGGCAATACTCGCGGGTAGCGCAGGTACATATTTGCTGGCGAAATACATCGGTAATGACTCCGCCGCGCCGACCTTGGCCGGCGCCACGCCGCGTATCCTATGGGGCGCAGATACGAGTAAACTCGCGCTAAATACCGACATAGCGGTTGCGCGAGTTCGGGTTCCCTATGGGGGTACGACGCTTTCGGCCGAGCCTCGCGACTTCAAGGTCGTCGCGGTTGCCGTCGATGCGATCAAGATCCGATTGAACGTGATCGTTGTGGGTGACGCCAAGGCCGGAGTCCATGTACGGGTAGGGGGCGCGCCTTCCGTAAAAATAGATGGCGCCATGGAGATTACCGGGGCATCCGGCAAATTGACCGAAATTGCCGTTGCCGCTTTCGGCGGAACAGCCAGCGACGTCATCGACCTGGAAATCAGTAAGGTATAGCAAGGGGTTTGCGATGCCGGACTTTCTGGCGCAGGTCGTCGCCATTGGGCTTACGGGTCTTGCTTCGGGCCTGATCGTATTGAGCAGGCGCAGCTCGGTTGCAGCCGGTCGAACGTTTGATGACGTGCTGACGCTTGCGGGAGGGGTGTTCCTCGCAGCAGCGATGACCATTCCCTTGCTTGGCTGGTATGCTATCGCGTTTGTGCTTGGGCTGCTGGCAGCAGGGGCGGTATTCCTATTCAAGACCACCCGCGATTATATAGCGAGTGCAGCAAGCGCGAAATTCATAACGGCAGGGGAACTTGATCCGGTAAAAGATCAGATCAATGCGACAGGCACTGGTCTAATCGCTAGGCTCGACAAGCTCGAGACTGCGGTCAACGAGACCAGTACCGGCCTGGCGCCGCGCCTGGACGCGCTCGGGCCAACGGTCAATGACGTCACTGCGCTGGTCACACGCATCCACGAACTCGAAACTGCGGTCAACAAGGCGACTGCCAATATGGTCGCGAAGCTCGGCGAGCTGGACGTGGTGATGAACGATGCCAATACCGGCTTGGCGCCACGCCTGAACGCACTCGGCTCCACGGTCCCTGAGGTCACCGGCCTGGTTACACGCCTGGCCGCGCTCGAGAAGCCCTCCCAATAGGGCACTCTTTGGCGGTTGACCGGCCACCTATCTCTCAGTCCTGCTTGTCCGGCAGCTCCCGCTCGCGCCTGGCGATAAACTCCCCCAGCGCCGCGTCCATGCCGGGGTCGATCGGCGGCGGCACGTAGCTGTCCAGCACCTTGCGCGCCGCCTCCTGGCCCCTGGTCGCGGCGTCCTTCTCGCCGTCGGCCAGCCACTGCTCGAAGCTGTTGTTGTCGAACAGCTCGGACATGAAGAAGGCGTCCTGGAAGTGGGCCTGGGTGTGGGCGGTGCCGAGGAAGTGGCCGCCGGGGCCGACCTGGCCGATGGTGGCGACGGCCTCGTCGAAATCCTCGAAGCGGGGGCCGTGGCCGAACTTCCACAGCATCTCCATCTGCTCGGCGTCGAGCATGAACTTGGCGAAGGAGGCGGTGAGGCCGGCCTCGGTCCAGCCAGCGCAGTGCATGACGTAGTTGGCCCCGGCCAGCATGATCGGGAACATGTTGAACGCACTCTCGTAGCCGGCCTGGGCGTCGGTGACCTTGGAGCCGGTGAGCATGCCGGACGAGCGCCATGGCAGCTTGTAGCGGCGGGCGAGCTGGCCGATCATCAGGTTCATCAGGCCGAGCTCGCCGGTGCCGGCCATGGGTGCCCCGGACTTCATCGAGACGGCGGCGAGGAAACTGCCCAGGATCATCTTCGCCCCCGGGCGCTCAAGCTGGGCGTAGGCGATGGCGGACAGCGCCTCGGCCATCAGCTCGGCCACGGTGGCGGTGGCGGACGCCGGCGTGTTGGCACCGGCCAGCGTGAATGGGGCCACGACCAGAGCTTGGCCGGAGCGGGCGTAGACGCGCAAGGCGCCGATCATGGTGGCGTCCCAGACCAAAGGCGAGTTGCCGTTGACCAGGCCCACCATGACCGCGTTGTCGTAGACGAACTCCTTGCCGAAGACGATCTCGCACATGCGCACCGCGTCCTCGGCCCGGGCCGGGTGGGTCACCGGGCCCATGAAGCTCTTGTCGCTGTGGCGGATCGCCGAGGCCGTGATGTGCAGATGCCGCTTGGGGATGGCGACGTCGACCGGCTCGCAGACGACGGAGCCGGTGTTCTGCAGCACCGGGGCCATGTAGGCCAGTTTGTGGAAATTGTTGAGGTCCTCGATCGTGCCGTAGCGGCGCTCACCGTCGAAGCCGCGCACGAAGGGCGAGCCGTAGGTCGGGCCGAAGACCATGCCGTTGCCGCCGATCTCGACCGACTTGGCCGGGTCGCGGGCGTGCAGCGTGAAGCGCTCGGGCGCCTTGGCGACCAGACCCATCAGCAGGTCGCGCGGGATGTGGACGCGCGCACCGTCGACCGTGGCCCCGGCATCGCGCCACTTGGCCAGCGCCTCGTCCTCGCGGAAGTCGATGCCCACCGTCTCCAGCAGGTGGAGCGCCGTCTCGTGGATCCGCTCCAGCCACTCGGGGCTGAGCACCTCGTAGAGCGGCAGCTTGCGCTGCAGCGCCGGCAGGCTGCGCACCGCCACCGAGGTCCGGATCGCCCGCCGCGCCTCGCGGCCACCCCGCCTACCATCCGCCGACATGCCCGGCCTCCCTGCCGTCCTGCTACCAGCAGGCCATGTAACAGGTGCTCGAGATCGCAGCTAGCGTGGCAGCGCCGCGCAGGATCGGCGGGCCGACATCCGGCACGGGAGCGGGCGGGGTCCAGTGATCTGCTGTCGACGCCTGCCGGACCGGAGCGGCTCCAGTGACCGGAACCCGTGGCTGCTTGCGCCGGGGGCCGAACGCCGCGTGGACGATTGTGCGGTGGTTCATGGCGCGCTCCCCGGTAATCGGGGGTATGCTTCAATGCCCATACCAGGGGGTGCTGGAGGGACGCGCATGGAGATCGGCGACTGGCTGCGCGGCCTGGGCCTGGGGCGGTACGCGGACGCGTTCCGCGCCGGCGACGTCGGCCTGGACGTGCTGCCCAGCCTGACTGATGCCGACCTGAGGGAGCTCGGCGTCTCGCTCGGCAACCGCAGGCGGCTGCGCAAGGCGGCGCTGGCCCTGAAGGGGCAGGTGGGGCAGATCCGCGTCC
>JBATRI010000519.1:0-5088 GCA_049292515.1 Geminicoccaceae bacterium | reverse complement strand
TCGGTCGGGTAGCGCCGCCGCTCGAACCGAGCCTGGCGCGCACGATGCTCCTTGGTCCACATCCCCACTACATAGGCATAGAGCCGACCCAAGCCGAGACCGCTGCCACATTCTCAAACGGGTTCTGAGCGTGGCTAGCCGGAATTGGCGATGTAGTTGGCGCACTCGGCCGGCTCGAAGAGGTCGAGCAGCTTGCCGATGGTGGTCCACAACCCGTCGATGGTGCGATCGGCGGCCTTGCGCAGGAGGGCCTTGGAGCTTGGCGAATGCCTGCTCGATCGGGTTGAGCTCCGGGGAGTAGGGCGGCAGGTAGCGCAACTCGGCGCCCTGCGCCTCGATCGCCTCGTGGATACCCGAGACCTTGTGGGCGGCGAGATTGTCCATCACCACGATGTCGCCCTGCACCAGGTTTGGAGTCAGCATTTGCTCGACCCAGGCCTTGAAGATCGTGCCGTTGATCGCGCCATCGATGACATGGGGAGCGACGAAGCCGCGCTTGGTGAGACCGCCGATGGTCGAGCGCCAAGGGCGATCAACGGTGCTCTGCCAGTGGCCGTGGTGATCGGGCCATCCAGGCGCTCACCGCGCGGGCCGCGGCCTTAGCGGCGGGTCATGTTGGTTGCAGCCGCGGTCTCATCGATCAAGCTCAGCCACGCCGGGCCGCCGCCATCAATCTCCGCCAGAACCCGGCGGCGCAGGTCACCCGAACAGCTCTGCCCCGACTTCCACACCATTGCACCGCCTTGGTTCACTGCAACCGAACAGTATGAATTATATCCGAATGGATTCGGTAACCAAGAAAATATTCCGGTCAGCGCCTAGCTGCTCTAAATGACCGCCGCGGTCCGGCAATATGGATCCGTTCAATGGCCCCGACGGAAAAGGGCGTTCACGGCAGCGGCGGACGCTTATACGGGGTTGGATGCTAACAGCAGATCGGCGACTGCAACACTCGCTGCAGGCGCAGGCCGGCTTGCATTTCTGGCCTCGAATCTGCGAATGCCCATCTGCGTCCAGCCATGACCATTCAAGGCCAACTGCAAGAGTGGTTAAGAACGTGGGCCGAACTGATGGCCAAAGGCCGGCAAAGACAAGCAGATCAATATCTTAGCAGAAGATAGTGGCGGAGGGACAGGGATTCGAACCCTGGGTGCCTGTCACCAGGCACAACGGTTTTCGAGACCGCCCCGATCGACCGCTCCGGCATCCCTCCGCGGCGCGCTGGCGGCGCGCGTGCCGGGGTTATCTAGACGCTCGGCGATCCCGCCGCAAGCTGCAGCTGTCCTGGTCTGTCACGCTGTGGCAGCGGACAAACGACATTTGACGGCTTGGCGAGCAGCGCCTGACGAAGATGAGCACTATGAGATTATCATAAGCCTTTGATACTGAAGTGCATTTTCCAGTATACGCGGCCATGGGCGGTTTTCGGCGGCCACTGCGTGACTCCCAGCTGTCGTAGCGGATGTTTGGTGGCAGTCTTCCGCTTGGTGCCCAGCCCGGTCAATCTCAGACATCCAGCGAAGCCCCCTCGTCAATCCGGGCTCGCGCTGGGTTCAATTGGTGCGGGGCGGCCCTTGCCGGGGTCCGTTTCTAGCATCGCCGCTATGACCTTGTGCTCCCGTACCTCGGCCATGAGCTGCTCGACCACGATCCAGAGGTTGGCGAGCGCCGAGCCCCGGGAGTCCGGTCGTTCCCTTCAGCAGATAATTGCCCTCTACCGCGGGTACGGCGTCGAGCATCTTCAGCCCTGCTGGCATCGCCGTCTGGAGCTCGGTAAGTCTGACCTGGCGCGGCTGCACGGGTGCGATCGCCTCCATTGGGCTCACTTGAGGCTGGCGTACATCCTCGTGGAAACGGTTTAGCGCCGCTGGGGCGAACTGGTGCGCGGATGTAGGTCCAGTCGAGGATCGATCCGAGGCCGAGGCCATCCGAGTTGATCGCCTTGCAATAGCTTCCCCCTGGAAGTAGGGCGCCTCAACTACCAATTGTACTGATCGCAGATCTGCTAAAGGCGGGATGCGCGAGCGCGCCGTCGCGCCCAACGACGAGGGGATATGGTGGCTCAAGCCGGACGTCGCCGCCGACCAGGCGATGAAGCGCCACGTAGTCCCACCCGCAGCCGTTGATCTGCTCGATTGGTGCGCTCCAGGCCGCCACACTGTCCACATCGACAAGCCGGAACGGGTGCAGGAAGGCGATCATGCAGGGCACGCGTCGCCGCAGCAGCGCTTCGATTCTGTCGCCGGCCTCTTCAGTCACAATATGACGACTCCCGTTCCTGCATCATGGCCGCCCATCGTCAGCCTGCTCCAGTTGGGAAGTTGCCGCGGTCGAGGATTGCGTGCAGGAAGCGCGCCACCCGCCGGTCTGCCGCATCGAGATCGACCATTGACCTTGACGAAAGAACACCCGAGCGCGCAGCGGAGAACTTCTTCATGTCCGTGAAGATGGTCTCGCGTTCGTCTGTATCACGTCCGACTAGCCAGGCCGCGCGAGTGCCGATCTTGTGCCTGATCTCGGCGTTACCTTCGCTTGGCCGTGCATAAGCGCGATCTCCGTGGCGATCCCCAGCTCGAGTGAACGGTCGACTGGCGATACCGCCAGACGCGGCCGGCCAAGGCGATCGATCGACCGCGCTAGGTGTCGTTGCTATGGAGGTTGTCCATCCGGAGCTGAGCTGGAAAGTTGTGGCTGTCAGGCACGCAACCCCAGCCCGGAGCCGCCGGATGGACGTCCACCAGAATGCCCGAACCACGCCGCTTGGTCGATCGCTGATGATCCGCCGGCTGGCTGACGGCTGGAGCATGGCCGCGGTGGCGGCGGCGTTCGGGGTCGATGCCAGGACCGTGCGCAAGTGGCGGGACCGGCATGCCGACGAGGGTGACGCCGGCTTGGCCGACCGCTCGCCCATTCGCCAAACTGCGCGGTGGCCATAACGTGGCCGCCGTCGCTCGTGTGAATTCAGACGTCGCAGTAATCGTTGAAGGGCAGCATCTTTCCCAGCGCACTTTTCAGGTGCGGCGCCGCCTCACCACGCGACAGGTCGTGCTGCTTTGGCGCGATTCGACAAAATCAATGCCACTCGTAGTCCTGGCGTTTACGGTCGGGGATCAGCGATCTTTGACATAGAGAATATCCTGACCGCTGCGAGGCGTGCCGCAATCGACGGTCTGGCGGATGGGGTGGGATTCGAACCCACGAGGAGTTGCCCCCTGGCGGTTTTCAAGACCGCTGCCATCGACCACTCGGCCACCCATCCACGCTGACGGTGCGCTACTTAGCATGCCCAGTGCTGCCCGCAAGATCGACGGGCGCGGTGCCTATGGCTGGAAGCCGGTATGCGCCCGAAGATTGGCCCCATGGCGCCAGTCGCGGCGGCCCGGTGATGGTTGGCGGGCTCCCAGACGGATCGGCTGGGCCAGGATGCAGCCGCTGACGGCATCCAGGCCGTCGTCGGCGCCGCGGCCGCCAGGTAGCCATTCGCGCATCTCGCGGATGAACGGGGTCTGCCAGACCGACACATGGGCGCGCAGCGCGCCGGCGGCCAGCAAGGGATCGAAGGCGTCCAGGATGCGCTGCTCCTTGCTGGTGGTGCTGACGCGCTCGATGATGGCCAGGCCCAATCCCTGAGCGTCGAGCTCACGGCGCAACAGCGCCGGCAGGAACTGGCCGAGGCCGTTGGTCTCGATCGTGATCGCCGGCTGTTCCTGCTCGCGCACGAAGGCGATCACCTGACGGCAGAGTTGCGTCGCCAGGTCCATCTCGCCGAGCAGCGCCGGGTCCACGCGCAGATAGCGGATGCCGTGCAGCCAGTAGCCGCCGCTGTCGTCGGTGAACACCGCTGCCACCACGCTGGCATCGCCGCCTTTGGGGCGGGCCAGGGCCGGATCCCACCAGCAGGCGGCACCGACCATGCGTCGGCCGTCGATCGTCAGGACCGGCGCACCATTGGCCTCGTGCAGCGCCAGCGCCGCGTCGTAGCGCACCAGGCGGTCCGGATCGAGGCGAACCTCCCGGTTGTGGCTGGGCGTGAGAATCATCTGGCTGCGGAACCGGGCCGGGCCACTGGTGATCTGCAGCTGGTCCACCTCGGCGGGGGCGAAGCGGTCAGGCCAGTTGCCCTGGAGGGCGGGATCGAGCAGGGGCAGGTTGAACCGCCGGTAGCCGGCCAGGAACGGCATCTGCTCGTCCATCTCGGGGCGCGCCTCGTCAGCATAGATGGAGTAGTAGCTGTGCGGCGTGCCGATGTAGAGCTGCCGCCCGTCGGGCACCAGGACGAAGCCGACCTCACGTAGGCGCTCGCGCAGATCGAGGCGCTTTTGATGCGTGTTCGCGGTGTTGGGCACCTCGACATCGTCGCAGATGACGATGTCGGCACGGCAGCCGGTGATGTTGGCGCCGATGCCACGGGCCAGCAGCGAAGGGTCGCGGTGGGTCGCGTCACGCTGGATGGTCAGCTGGTCCGACGCCCACTCCTCCCGCCGCTTCGGCAGCAGGTGCCGCGTCAGCGGGTTGCGCTCGATCAGCCGGCGCACGTTGCGGGTCATCTTGGTGGCGAGCCCGGCCTCCGCCGACAGCACCAGCAGCCGCAGGTTGGGATCCTGGCCCAGCAGCCAGGCGCAGAACAGCCCGACGACGGTCGACTTGCCTGCGTCGCGAAACACCATCAGCAGCAGCCGACGGTCACCCCTGGCCCAGCGCCGGTCGAGCCATTCGGCCATGCGCCGATGGACGTCGGGCGTGCCGCGGCCCTGCTGCAGGTTCCAGCAGAGCAGAAAGTGGCTGAAGGCGACGCCGGCGAGCGGCCCCTTGAGGCCTGTTCTCGGCGCCGCGGCGAGCGGGACGGACGGCGGGTCGCCGACGCCACGTTTGCCCTTGCGACCGTTCCGACCGGGGCCACTCAATCGAGCAGGCCCCGGCCCGATCTACTGCTGCGGGCCTGCCGGCTCCCCAGCGCCGCCGAGCGGCCGGCGAAGTCGAGCAGGTTGCGTTTGCGGCGCTGCTCGTAGGTACTGCGGACGTCGTCGACGCGCTGCTGGGTCTCGCGGCTGCGAGCGGCGTCGAGCAGCCGGCTCTCCTCGACCAGCC
>JBATRI010000518.1:0-18127 GCA_049292515.1 Geminicoccaceae bacterium | reverse complement strand
CCCGAAGGCTAGGCGGAAGCCGGCCGCAGCGGCCGCGCGCCGGACCGTCTGATTGTGGCGCCCGTGTGGGTAGGCCAGGAAGCGTGGGCGCGGCAGGCTGGCGTCGCCCAGCTCTGTCGCTTCCCCGGCCAGCTCGTCCATCAGCGCGTCCTCGTCCAGACCGGTCAGATCAGGGTGGCTGCGGGAATGGGCGCCGATTTCGATCCCATAGCGGGCGAGCTCGGCAAGGCCAGCGGCATCGAGCAGCCGCAGCGCGCGTCCGCCCTTCCGCTGGTCCCAGACATTGGTGCAGCCGGTGAGCCCACTCACCGCGAAGGCCAAAGCGGGAATCCCTCGGGCGCGAAGCATGGGTGCCGCCACCTGGAGGAGGTCTTCGTAGCAGTCGTCGAAGGTGAGGAGCACCGGCCGGCGGGGCAGGCCGAGGCCCTTCTGCAGCGAGCCCAACAGCTCTTCGGCCGACACGAAGGTGCAGCCGTGCTCAAGCAGCACATCGAGTTGCGCCTCGAACTCCGCGGGTGGCACGGCATACGGCTCCAGCAGCGGGTCGCCGCGTAAGTCAACGATGCCGTGGTAGGCGAGCACCAAGACCGGGCGCCGCCGTGGAAGGCCGCCGCGGGCATGCACGCCACGCCAGTACTCGAGATCCCGCGCCATATAGAAGGCGCGCCGGGCAACTCGGCTGCTCGGCCAGTTTCTGGCAGCCGCGAGGGCTGTGGCTTTTGCCGCACCAGCCACAACACTCGAAAGGCCCGGTGCCGCCGCGAGTGGCCGGACAACAAGCCGCGTCCATGGCCCGCTGAAACGATGGACGGCGAACACATCATTGGCGAGCGAAGGGTGCTTGCGTGCGAACCGGACGTCGGCCTCGCCGCCCTCGCGCCACTGCTTCAGGTTGATGGCCGGGCTGACGACATAGCGCTGCCAGCTCACGGCGGCGGCGCTGAAAGTAACTACTGCCCCGCTTTCGAGCAGGCGGACGCCGAAGTCAAGGTCCTCGTTGCCGAAACTTCCGCCTTCGGTAAAGCGCTGGTCAAAGCCGCCCAGGCGCTCGAAGAGGTCGCGCCGCACCGACAGATTGCCCGTGAGCAGGTCGGACAGGAGGAGCCGGGCGCCCGGCTCGCTCAAACGCTCGCGACGCTGCTCTGCCCACAGGGCGACCGCCCGGCTAAGGAAGCCCCTAGGTGACTCCGGGTGAAGGGGGATGTGCCCGACGACGGCATCCGCACCGGCAATATGCGCGCGCGCATGTGCCCCGAGCAGGTCCGGGTCCGCCGCCATGTCGTCGTCGAGGAACAGCAGGATATCGGCTCGCGCAAGGCGGGCGCCGATGTTGCGAGCTGCCGCCGCTCCACGATTCTGCTGCTCAGTCACGCGCAGGGCCAATGGGAGCCGCAGCGCTCGCAGCGCCTTAGCGGTCCCGTCGGTGGATCCATCGACGACGACCACAACCTCATAGTCGCCGCCATACCGCTGTTCGGCCAGCCTTTCGACCGACCCGACGATCACATTGCGGCGCTGGTAGGTCGGCATGATGACCGCGATAGTGGGAACGTTCGTCCGCCCGGCTGCCTGACGTTGCCGGCATACAGGCCGCTTGAGCAGATCGGGGTCCAGTGCCTCAGTAGGACTGTTGATGGTGCCACTCAGGGCGATGGTCATCGGTCGTAGTCCCGTTGGGTGTTAGGGAGCGACAGGTGCCGGCAAGTCTCGCCAGCCCAGCGCGATGGGCAGTCGCCAGCCGAGCGCCAGCCCGGACGCCAGCGCGAACACGACGGTGCCGGCGAGAATTGAGGCAAGCAGCTCGGCGATGGGTGGCAAGGCGAGCGCGTGCTGGATCGAGAGCACGGCTGCGGCCACGGCGCTGGTGGCGACGAGGGCCGGCGCGATCTGACCGATTAGCCAGGGCAGAGAGCGCCCGAGCTCGTGGAGCACTGCCCAGGTAATCAAGGGTGGTAAAATCAGGGCGGGGGAGGCCCAGACCATGGCAATGTCCTGAGGTGTCGAAGGCTGGAGGACGGCCAGCAGAGCGAATTGTATTATCAGGGACGATGTCGCCACGTAAACATTCCACCGTGCGTGGCCGACCGCGATGAACAGGCTGCCATAGCTGCCCAGCATGAAAAACAGGGCTTCCGACAGGCCAGCCACCTGCACGGCTTCAGCGGTGCCCGACCAGCTCGGCCCAAGCAGGGCCTGTACGAGGTCGGGGGCCACCAGTGTCAAGCCGACCGCCACCGGCAAGCCCAGCAGGGCGTGCAGCTGGGCCAGCTCGCCGTAAGCCGTCGCGAGGTGCCGGCGGTCGTCCTGCAGCGCGCACAGGCGCGGCAGCGCGAGGCGGCAGGTGATCAGCCACGGCGGGATCAGGACCGCATCGAGGATCCGGAATGCCACGCAGGAGCGCGCCAACACGCTCTCGGCGAGGCGCATGCCGAGGGCCAGCGTGAACAACCTGTACTTGCCCACCTCCACGAGGTTGGCCACGAACTGGGGTCCGGCTACTAGCCAGAGATCGCGTAGGGCCCTGCCGTCGAGCTGGGAGCGGAGGCTCAGCCCGCTGCAGCAGACCATCAGGACGAAGCCGAAACTCGTCGCCGTCACCTGAAGCGCGATCAGCGCCCAGGCGCCGAAGCCAGTATGCGCCAGGATCAGCCCGAGGATGACGGCAAGCGGCTGGCCCACAAGGATTCGCAAGGAAAGCAGCCGGAAGCGCTGCGCGCGGATCAGCAGGCCGGAAGCGGCGCTGGTGAGCGCCGAGAGCGGCAGCATGCAGGCGAGGAGCAGCAGGATCGGCGTCGTCTCCTGCACGCCATGCCCGGCAAGCAGCCTCGGTCCCAGGATTGCCATGATCGCAGCTAGGAACAGGCCGATCAGGCCATTTGCGGTGACGGCGCTGTTCGCATGCCGCGACGAGAGGTTCGGGTACTGGACGAGCGCGTCGGCGAACAATGCCGTCGTGATCATGTCGAGCAGCAGGAATAGCGCGATCGCGACCATGGCGGTGCCGGCTGCGTCCGGACCGATGATCCGGCTGATCCCGAGCAGCGACACGAACGACAGTACGCTCGACAGTGCTGCCTCGCCCAGGACCCAGGTAGGGGACTTCGGGCCGAGGAAGCGGCTCGCCGACCTTGCAATTGCCATCGGCCATGTCTCGCCGGACCCTATGAGAGCACGGCGCGGCTCGACCGTGGTCACGGGTTTGGTCCGGTGGCACGAGCAGCTCTCGCCCAGACCTCGAGGCGGCGATGCAGCTCTGACGGCAGCATCATGGCGGAAATGCTGGCGACAGTAACGCGCCAGCTCAGGCTATCGCGCAGCAGCGAGGTAGGCGCCTCCTGCCAGGCACGCAACATAAGCGCCCGCGCCGCGCGATGGTCGCCTGCTTCATAAGCGGTGTAGGCAAGAAAGCGCAAAATACTGGCACGGCCATTCTGTTCCACCTTTACCACCCGCTCGGGTGCCGCGCGTCTCGCCTTGGCGATTACGTCCTCCCAGCCGTCCAGCATGCGCTGCCAGTTGCGCGTCATCTGTCCGGGACGATGGCGGTAGAGGGTCAGCACCTCGGGGACCAGAGCGATGTTGCCCTTCCTAAGCGCCGCGACGCGGAGCCAGGCGTCCAGGTCCTCACACGTCCTGAGCGCTGGGTCGAAGCCGCCTGCGCGGAGGATGGCATTCCTCCGGCAAACGACGGTGCTACCGCAGCCGGTGAAGTTCTCAACAATTAGGCCCTCGAAGCTCAGGCCATAGGCGACCCGCGCTGCTGACAGGGCTGTATCGCGCGCCTTATAGGGCCGCCCGTGCTCGTCCACGTCGCGGAGCCAGCTGTAGGTGAGGTCGATGCGCGGATCGGCGTCGAGCAGCGCCACGTGGCGCGCTGCCTTGCTCTTGAGCCAGATGTCGTCGCCGTCGAGGAAGCCGACATAGCGGCCCCTCGCCGCCGCCAATCCCGCATTGCGGGCGTCAGCCAGCCCCCCGTTTGCCTGGGTCACCACCCGCAGCCGGGGATCACCGGTGAACCCCGCGATCACCTCGGCCGTGCTGTCGGTGGAGCCGTCATCGACCACCACAACCTCGGCGCTCACCTCCTGCTGGCGTAAGGCCGATTCGAGCGTGGCGCCAAGATAGGCGGCGACGTTGTGGGCAGGGACGACGATGCTGATGTCGTGACTCATGTGCTCACCGGGCTGGAGGAAAAGATTGGCGCAGGAGGCCTAGTCCGCCGGCACTGACGTGGCCGTAGCGAGGGACAGTGCCCGCATGATGATACCAAGGTCGCGGCGCTCGGCTGGGCGCTTAGACACGAGTTCTGGCAAGGTGACGTCGCGCTCGACGGCAATTGTGATGCCGTTTCCGCCACGGTCCGCAATGATGAAGCCATAGTCCTGCGCCGCGCTGGCGATTATGTGCCCGAGCTGCGAGGAAAGCCCGAGCCTGCCGATGTCCACGTTGGCTGGTATGATGAGCCTTCCTCCCATAGGCAAGGTGCCGGCATAGGGCACCTCCTCGGTTAAAGCCCCGCGGTCAAAGGCAACAGCTGGGTAAACGTAACGCGTGGACAGGAGTGCTGCCGGCATCAGGATTTTCATGGCGTGGCCGATGCGGCCGTTCTGCACCTCGGCCTGACGAATCACGCCGGCATAGACCGGCAGCATCGAAGCTGTGACGCCGCCCTGGCTGCCGTCAAGGGGTCCGCTTGGGTTGGTGAGGTTGTAGTTGATGGCGACAAGCTCGCCCGAGCTGAGCTTGATGGCCGCGTAGAGTTCGAGCACGCGACCGTTCGGCTGCCGGATGGCCAGATGGCCGTCGCTACCCAGAGCCGGGATCGCGATGCGCGGCACATAGGCACGTAATGCCCCGTGCTCGGGCAGGGGAACGCGTGCGTAGGTCGCGGGCAGTATCCATCGCGAGGCGGACTGCGAGGAGTAAACGTGGGGCTGCGACGGCAGCTGCTCAGAGGCGGCGGCACGAATCTCGGCTTCGATGTTCGGCGGGTTGCCTGCGCGCGCCCACTCACCGGTGACCACCTTGCTCCAGGCCGTGCGCACGTAGAGGATCGGCACCAGGGGATCACGGGCGGTGGCTGCGTAGATCGGCAGAGAGTTCCCGTCAGGGTGCAGCCACGTCGATAGGCCCACATCGCGGCCTGCGACGTGGGCGGCAGGGTTTATCCTGGCCGAGCGCGTCACCGGCGTGTCCCAGACGTTGGCCGCCCAGGCGACAGGACAGACAGTGAGCGTCAGCACCGAGGCCAGACAGCGCAGCCCATTCGTCCGCCGCCGTCGGCCGGTACCAGCACCAGTAGCCGTCTCGATCATGCGCCGGAATTTCTGCCCGGGTTCATTCCGCTACGCCGCATTAGTGCTGCTTGGGCGGCGTGGAGCAGCATCTCGCCATGCCCGGCACTCGCGATCAGGAGCGCCGTCGGCAGCGCGCGCGGGTCGACGAGGAGGAGCCAGGGGCAGATGTCGAGGGCACGCCGCAGGTAGCCGGCGGCCATCCTGGGCGAGCCGAACGAAATCGCCTTGCGGCTGGCGATCCGGTAGTGGACCGCATGGCCCTCCCGGAAGATCCGGTCCGGCACCAGTGGCATTTGGCGGCGCAGCAAGGCGATCGCCCGGTCGCTATTGGCCAGGAACTTGTCGAAGGAGGCGCTCAGGCTCGTCTCGCGGATGCGGTAGAGCGTGAGCGGCAAGGGGATGCGTCCGATCCGGCAGCGGGTGCTGTGCACAATGCGAGCCCACATTTCGTAGTCCTCGCAGCTCCGCAAAGTCTCGTTGAACAGGCCTGCCGTCTCGAAGCACTCCCGGCGGACCACGGGCGAAGAGCCGTTGCCAATGTGATTGCGGCGGATCATCTGCCACAGGGTCGGTCGGGCCAGCGACGAGGCATGGTAACGGTCGGTGAGCTCGCCCGCGTCGGTCAGGTACTCGGAATCGCTGAAGGTGATGCCGAACCGCGGATCGGCGAGCATCAGCTCGACATGGCGCGCCATCTTCTCTGGTCGCCAGAGATCGTCGCCGTCGAGGAAGCCGATTAGCCGGCTGCAACCTGCCTTGATGCCGGTGTTGCGCGCGGCGGAGAGCCCGCCGTTCGCCCGGGTCACGACGCGCAGGCGTGGGTCGTCTAGCTGCTGGCCGAGCTGCGCCAGGATCTCCGGCGTCGCGTCGGTCGAGCCGTCGTCCACAACGATCACCTCGAGGTCGCGGAAGCTCTGCCCGAGCGCCGAACGGACCGCGGCCTCGATGTAGCGCTCGACATTGTAGGCGGGTATGACAACGCTCAGCACAGGTTCGGGCATGTACACTCCATTACGTGGGGCCTCTCTCATTGGAAAGGCGAACGTTGGGGAGACGAACGTCCAACGGCCCCGGCGGCCGCCCGCGGAGTCGCGATCGCAGGGCTTTGCCAGCCGCAGTCGCGGCGACCGTCGTGAGTCCGACCGCCGGGGCCGGCGCGACCGTCCGCGTCAGGGTGGCGACCCAGCCCTTCGCGGGCCGCTCGATCCTTTCCAGGACCTTGGCCATCCCGCGACGCACTGGAGGTTCGATCCATCGATCCACCGCCAAGGCGAGCAGGAGGGAAAGTGCCCCCGCCGCGAGCGTGACGACGTACGGCGACGCCTCGCAGCGTTCGCCGACGAGTCGACATATTTCCGTAGCGAGCTGGTGGAACAGGTACAGGGCGAAGGAGAGGCGGCCGAAGAACAAGAGCGGCGGGCTTTCCAGCCATGGCAACCTGCCATGGCTCGCCAGCATGACGAGGCTGCCGATGACGCCGGTGCCGATGAAGTAGACCAAGCCGCTCACGGGCGCCCAGTCGTCCCGGCCGAATGAGGAGAAGCCGAGCGCCAGGATCGCTGCGATGTAAGTCAGCGCCACGGCCCGTCGCGTGGCGATCTTGTAGAGGCAGATCCCGAGCACGAAGAAATGCAGAAAGTGGGTCAGGTAGGCCGACTTATAGTGGTCGACGCCGCCCAACGCGGTCATCTTGACCACCTGAACCGCGTACATCAGCAGCATGAACAGTAAGAGAAAGAAGTCCATGTCCTTGTTGCTGCCGCGGAACAGAAAGAAAGATGTGCTGACAAGGCCGTAGAATATGAGTTCCCAGAAAAGCGTCCAGTAGGCCGTCACTAGGTCGGGATAGCCGAACGCCCGCTGCACCATGGTGGCGTTCACCAGCACCAGCCCGAACGGTGCAGTTGCCGTCAGCAGCTTCAAGGCGCCAACCGCCGCGACGGACAGCCAGTAGGTCGGAAAAATCCGCAGGATCCGGCTGGTCCAGAAGTCGACCAGGTTGGCCTTGCGCTCCAGGCTCATGAAGATCACGAAGCCGCTGACCGTGAAGAAAAGCTCCGCGCTCAGGAGAAGGAGGTACAGATGCTGCTCGCTTTTCGTGGAAAGCGTGTCCTGGCCGAAGATCTCGCCCTCAAAATGGAAGGCGACGACCGCCAGCGCAGCGATGCCGCGCAAACCGTCGACCTGGAGGAAGCGGTATCGGCTCGAAGAAACGGTCATGCGGTGTCCCCACGCTCGCGGTTGGATCGCCCTGCACCGTCCGTCGCCTGACGCAGGGCCCCACCGATCCAGACGAACAGGAAGAGGCAAGGCAGCGAGAAGCTGAACAGCATCTCGTAAGGACAGAACACTGCGAGCGTGAGCGCCAGCAGGAACGCCGTGCGGCCGGCGCCTGTCTCGTCCGGTCCAAGCGCCACGCGCACGGTGGCGAGCAGGGTCGCTGCCATGGCGAGGAAGAAGGCGCCGAGGGTCAGCGCGCCGCCCGTATAAGCGAGGCCGTAGAAGGTGGAGTGGCTGCCGATCGGCAGGTTTTCCTTGGGATGCACCGACGGGCCGATCCAGCCCCAACCGACGAGCGGCGACTGGAGAAAACCCTCCCAGCTCTTCCGGTAAATCAGCGCCCGCGCCTCCGACGAGCCAACGCGCGCAAAGTCTACGGCAGCACGCGCCTCCACGGCGCGATTAATTGGGTCGAAGCCCAATGCGAACAGCCCGAAAAGGCCGAGCAAGGCCAGGGCGACAAGGAGGCTGCGCGACAGCCGATCCAGGCGGAGGAAGAACTCGGCCGCGATCACAACCACGAATGCCAAGAGCCCGGTCCGGCTCCAGCTGAATACCACGCCGAGTGTGCCGCCGGCGAAGCCAATGCCGCGCCAAGTCCAGGAGCGATCGCGCAGGCTGATCGCGGCGATCGCCACGCTGCCCATGGCGAGCATAGTTGGCCAGGGGAAGAAAAGGATCAGCCGGGTTGCCACTTCGCCAAAGCTTTCCTCGGTCGAGAACAGCGCCACGGTGAAGTAGAAGTCAGTTGTCGGGCTGGGTGGCAACAAATAGCCGAGCGGTGCCCGGACCAGAAGACTGGAGGCACCGGTCACCTTTGCGGCCACGAGTCCAAGGGTGCCCAGCACGAGGACATAGAGTCCGAGGACGACCACGCGGCGCGCGAACCGGGCATCGGCGAGCCCGTAGGCATGGCCGGCCGCGATCGCGAGGCCTGCGAAGAACCAGCCGATAACACCCATCGAAACAAGGTTGCGCAGGGTGCCGAGCAGCACGTCACCCTCGACCCAGGAATTCACGAATGCTGCGAACGCCTGGGCGATGCCGATGGCGATCCATAGGCCCACGACGGTCCTGACCATGGGATCGCGCGGCCAACGCTCCCACGTTAGCTTAAGGAGGACGAAGACGCCCGCCGGTGCCAGAAGGCCCGCCCCCCACAGCAGTGGCGTGGACAGCAGATACCCCTCCATCAGGCGACGGCCGCGGGCGATCGTCCCGGCCTCCGTGTGGGCGCCGCCAAGGGAGGCCGGGGCCGGCATGGCTCCGAGCGCGCCGCTACCCGGCATAGTACTTCAGCGCCGCGGTCGAGTAGGCCGCCGAGTCGCTGTAGCCATAGCTGCGGTGATACTTGATATCGACCCGGCTCACGACCACTCCGGTGAGCGGTGCGCCGCTCTGCGCCAGGTACTTGAGTGCCAGCCGTGCGGCGCCTCGCTTGGTCCGTCCCCACCACAGCACCAGCACCACCTTGTCGGCTAGCCTGCCGAGCAGGCGGGCATCAGCGACCGGAAGCAGCGGTGGCGTGTCAATGATGACCAGGTCGTAGTAGCTCCGGGCGCGCTCGATGAGACTTGCCATCGCGTCCGACCCGAGCAGGCGGATGGGACTTTGGGGTGCCATTCCGGCAGGCAGCACGTCGAGGGGCGACGCCCTGTCCGGCACGATCGCCTGCTCCAGAGCGGCCATGCCGGCAAGCACGTCGCCCAGACCGGGATCGATACGGATGCCGAGGGTAGCGTGCACAGAAGGCCGGCGCAGGTCGGCGTCGATCAGTAGGACCTTCTTCCCATTCATGATCATGATCCGAGCTAGCGAGACAGCGAGCGTCGTCTTGCCGTCGCCCGGGGACGGGGAGGTCACCACGAGCACGGTGCCGCGAGCCGTCGGTACCGGCAGGCCGAGCTCGATCGCGAGCGCTAGCAGGCTCTCCGCGAAGGACGAGCGCGAGCGCCGCAGGAGGCTGTTCACGGGCCGGCGGGTGTGGGGAATGAGGACAAGGCCGCTCACCCCGAGTTCGCTCTCCACCTCCTCAATGCTCCGATAGCCGTTGCGCAGTGTCTCGATCAGGAGAGCCAGGAACACGCCCAGCGCCGCTCCGGCGATCCCCGCCACGGTCAGCATCAGCGGTTTATTCGGAAAGAAGGGGGCTAGTGGCGGGTCGGCCCGCGAGATTAGCTTGGCGTCCGTGCCGCGGAAGCCCTCGGCCTCCTGCAGGTCTTTGGTCCTGGCCAGTAGGATGTCGAGTACCTGACGGCGCGCGGTGGCGTCGCGCTCAAACTCCCGTGCCTCCACCTCGGCGGCGTTTTGGGCCCCGACCTGCCGCTGCAGGTCGGCGAGCATGTTCTCCAGCGCCGTCACCCGCGCCGCGGCGACGGCAGCCTCGTCTCGCAGGCCATCCACCGCACGGCTCGTCTCCTCGCCGATCTTGCGCTGGACCTCGGCGAGTTCGGCGCGCGCGTTGTTCATCTGCGGATGCCGGTTGCCCAGCGATTGGGAGAGGTCGGCAACGCGCCGCGCCGTCTCCGTTTCCTGCGTACGGAGCTGCGCCATGACCTGCGAGTCTTGCACGCCCGAGACCGAGATCGTCCTGCCCTGCCGCAGTAGGCGCTCCGTCTCGGCGAGCCTGGAGTTGGCCTGGATCCGCGCGGCGTGGGCGGCGACCAGCTGCACGTTGAGCTCGGTCATCTGCTGCGTCAGCGGGCCCGCACCTGCCTCGCGGCCCAGCTTCGCCTGCCGGCGGAATGCATCCACCCTCTGCTCCGCCGTGCGCAGGTCGAGCTGGGTTGCGGCGATGCGCTCGCCGAGCCGACTGCTCAGCGAGTCAACCGCGGCAATGCGCGCGCTAGCCCGTTGCCTCAGGTAGAGGTTGGCGTAGCTGTTCGCGATCTCAGCCGCCCGGGCTGCGGAGTCGGCGACGATGCCGACCCTGATCACGCGGGACTGTCCGCTGGCGCTGACGCTCAGTTGACCGGCGAACGCCTCGACCGTGACGCCCTCGGCGGACGCGCGCGCCTGCACGGGCGCCTCCTCGCCGAGCCAAAGTGCGATCATCCGGGCGACCCAGGCGCTGATCTCGCTCTGCAGGGATGTAGGGCGAAGAAGGGGATTGAACTCAGGATCCTCTGTCAGGCGCAGGCTGCGCACGGCCTCGTGTGCGAGGTCGCGCGACAGCAGGATTTCGATTTCGCCCTGGATGGCCTCGCTGTCCATGGGCTCGGCAAAGTCGGAGGCCTTGGCGGCAGGAGACGCCACGCGTGAGTCGACGACAAGCTTGACCTCCGCACGAAAGCGGTCCTCGAGCGAGCTGACCACACCGGCGCCGAGGGCCGCTGTCAGGAGCGTGGTGGCGAGGATCAACCACCGCCGCCGCCAGAGCAGGCGTGCGAAACCGAGCAGTGCTGCCTCGGCCGGTGCCGCTCCCGGTCGATGGTCAGCGCGAGGCGCGGGCCCGAGCTCACCCATGCGTTCGGTTCCCCTCAGGTGGTGGCGAGGTCGATGGGCGACAAACCGCCATGGGGCCGGGTGCCAGCCTCGGCGAGTAGCTCGTGGTAGAAGGCGTGGTAGCAGGACGCGACGCCGTCCCAGTCGATATGACGGACGCGGGCAAGCTGCGACCGCATCGCCTGCATCGCTGGATCGTCGTCGAGCAACGTCGCCAGCCGGCGGGCGAGGTCGTCCACGTCGCCGGTCCGAAAGTAGAAGCCGAGCTGCCCAATGACCTCGGCGTTCTCCTCGATGTCGCTCGCCAGCACCGGGAGCTGGTAGGCGAGTGCCTCCAGGAGCGCATTCGACATACCCTCCACGTAGGAGGGCAGCAGGAAGAGATGCGCGTTGCTAAAGAGCTCCGCGAGCTCATCCCCGACCCTATGGCCGGTGACGACGACCCGCGATGGATCCGCTTGGCGCTTGAGTTCCTCAATGTAGGCCGGCTCGCCTGCACCACCGGCGATCACGAGCTTCTTGTCGGTGCACAGGCGGGCGAACGCCTGCAGCAGGTCGTGGCAGCCTTTCTCGGGCACCAGCCGGCTCGCGAACAGGAGGTAGCCGCCCTCCACGAGCCCTAGCGAGCGCCCAAATGCTCCGAGCGGCACGTGATGCTTGTGGTCCATCCCGTTCGGGATGAAGCAGGGCTCGATACCATGCCGGTCGCGGTAGTAGCCGTCGAGGCTCCTGGAGACCACCGTGATACCGCTGGCGCAGCTCAGCATCATGAGCTGGGCGGCCTGCAGGCAGACTTTAGCCGCGGTTCCCCACTTGGCGCGACGCCAGTCAACGCCGTGGATGGTGACGACCGACCTCTGCCGCGTCGCCGCCGTCAGCAGGGACAGGATCCCCGGCCCGATAGCGTGGAAGTGCAGGATGTCGTAGCGGCCAAGCGCCTGCAGCGTCGCCAGGGCGCTGCGGGTAATGTTCTCGAAGTGTTTGCCGCCGTAGGACCGGACCGGGATGGCGCGCAGCCTGCCGGCTTCCACACTGATGCCGGCGCTGGAGTAGACGTGCACGGTATGGCCGAAGTCGACGAGGCGCGGGCACAGCGCGTCGAGCACTTTCTCGATGCCGCCATAGTTCGTGGTGATCCCACGCGAGCCGATCATGGCGATGTTCACGGTAAGCTTCCTTCCTCGTTCGCCGGCGGTGCGGGTGAACATTCGGTTGTCGGGCGTGGCACAATGGCCGGAGAATGCGCTACGTCGATGGGTTGGCCTCGCCGGCCGAGGAGCCGCTAGCGCGCCTGTGGATGGACGAATCCGACCAGGAATGTTCGTAGAATTATCCTGAGATCCAAGCCCAGCGACCATCGCTCGATGTAAGCCAGATCCAGCTCCACGCGCCGTCTCACCTTTTCGATCGTGTCCGTCTCACCCCGAAAGCCGTTCACCTGCGCCAAGCCGGTGAGGCCCGGCTTGACCCGGCGACGACCGGGGTAGTTCTCGATCAGGCGGCTGTAGAGCGCATCATGGGCCAGGGCGTGCGGCCTCGGCCCAACGAGGCTCATCTCCCCCTTGAGGACGTTCAGGAGTTGGGGCAGTTCGTCGAGGCTGGTGCGCCGCAGTAAGCGGCCGAAGGGCGTGATGCGATCGTCGGCGGTACTCGCCTGCCGTACCAGCTCGGCGTCCGGCGGGTCGCAGCGCTCCGCGTACATGCTGCGGAACTTGTACACGAGAAACGTCTTTCCGTTGAATCCGCAGCGCAGCTGCCGGTACAGCACCAGGCCGGGCGAGGTGAGTTTGATGACTGCCGCGATGGCCGCAAGCGGCAGCATGAGCACGAGCAGCGCGACGGCAGCCGTGATCCGGTCCAGCGCATCCTTGATCAGCCACTGCCAGCGGCCGACTGGTGACCCGACTAGCTGGATGAGCGGCTGCCGGCCGAGGGAGGTGATACACAGGATCGGCAACGCACCGTGTTCGGGAGTCTGCGGGACCCGGCGCAGCTCTGTGGGCAGGTGGCGGAGGCTCCGGCGGACGGGTTCCACAACCCCTTTGAGATCGCGGCTCGCGGTCACCACGCGCTCGACTTCAAGGCTTTCAGCTGATCAAGGTCGCTACCAAAGATCGGCTCGCCGCTGCGCAGCGCGGTGATCAGCTTAACATGCACGTCTCCGAGTTCGTGGCCGTCGAACAGGCGGCGTAGGCAATCGTCGGTGGCCGCAACGTCGCCGACCACGGCGACCCTGGCACCCTGCTGGCTGACGTGCTCGCGGGCGGCCCGATGCTGCAGCACGAGCCTCATCCCGACGAGCCCGACAGTACCCATTAAGAGCCAGTTACCGAGCCACAGCAGCAGTAACTCGTACCCCTTGGTCGTGACAGAAAACAGCCCGAATACGGCGACGACAGTGATCGCCCAGGCCGCTAACAGCTGCGCTATCTGGCGATGCGGTTGCGCGAACTGCTGGAGGTCGTAGAGCCTCAACTTGGTGAAAATGTGGGTCGACAGCAAGGAACCGACGAGAAGGCTGCAAAGAAGCGCATCAGAGAAGGCGGCCGGCGCACCAGAAAAAAGTGCTGCCGCCAAGCCGGAGCCGCAGATGGCAGCGACATCATCCAGCCAAATGCCTGTGATGAGGCGTCGACGAGCACTGCGCGCTGAAGCCGGCCTTTCAGTCGGTGACCATAAGCGAAGTGGCCGAGCATGTGATTGGCCTTCAATGAACACGAGTGACGTCCTCCAATAAGAAAATTCTGCCAGAATCAGCAGATTAAGTTAGATAAAGTCGATTTTTGTACACCGATTGCTTCGGACAACAACTGCTAGAGCGCAAAGATTCCATGGCTACTGTTCAGCATATCCAGCGGATCATGGGAAGGAGAAATATCTCTGATTAATTTTAGCGTCAGGGTGTGATAGCCAGAAACCTGTTGCTCACTCCTATACTGGTCGCATTCAACGTGAGCTCGCGCCTCTCAGGGGATGGCATGCAGATACCTCCGGTTGCTATTCGATATTCTTGCGTATATTAGATAGCCTATTGAAACTCTTCAAGTTGCGGACCGCCTCTCCTCTGGCACTGTCATGCGGCAGACAGTATCGGTGCCACTTCGAAGGACTCAACGAGCGAGCGTTGCGCATTGTCCACAATCAGAGCTTCGATGCTCGCCCACTCCGTTATGCTTAGCCCAGATCATTCACCGGGGTCTGGTGTCGGGCGTGATTTGATTGGTGTCGGGCCGCGCTTCTCGGTCGCGCGGATGGCCCGGACCGGTGGGGCTTAGGGTTGCAGAGTACGGGCTCGAGTGGGGCACGCAGCCCGGACGGTCAGGGCGGCAGCTTGGCGGCGCGCGCGGATAGCAGCATGAGGCTGTCCCGGTAGGGGTAGCCGGACGGCAGGGCGACCTTAATCCGGGTGGCCATTTGGGTGGCCCGCGCTGCGACCTTGATCGGCGCCAGGCGTATCGTGTCGAACTGGGCGTCGCGCCAGAAGACGCGTGCCGACGCCAAGCCGTGGAGCGTGTGCAGGAGCCAGTAGGCGACGGTGTGGATCAGCAGCCGGAACTGATTGGCCGTCGCTCTGGTGCAGGAGGTGCGGTCGGAGGCGAGGTGCAACTTGTGTGCTTTGATGAAGTTCTCCGCTTAGCCGCGGGCGCAGAAGACGTTCTCGTAGAGCCAGCGCGGTGCGCCCGGCACGTTAGTGACGACAAAGCGCCTGTCGGCGCCCTGGGTCAACGCCTCGACCCGGGCGATCACCTTCCGCTCGACGGGCTAAATCTTAACGGCATAGCGGAGTTCGGCGTAGCGGCGAGCCTTGCTGCCCTCGTCCTCGACCCGCGCTACCGCGGCACCTTCGGCAGGGTGCCGGACCTTCCCGAGCAAGATTTTGTTGCCGGCGAGACCGAAGACGTAGCCACCCCGGTTCCGCTCCAGCCAGGTCATCGCTTCAGGTCGGCTGTAGCGACTGTCGCCGCGGATCAGGATCTCGACTTTGGGCCAGCGGTCGCGGATCGCCCGCACCAGGTGGCGCAGCACGAGCGCCACCTCGGCACCGTTGGGGGTCTTGCCGGGGCGCAGGATCACGGCCACCGGCTTGCCGGTCTCGCTTCCTATATGTGGATCGGGAGAAAGCAGAGGCTGTCGTAATGAGCATGAAAGAGGGCCAGCTGCTGTTGGCCGTGGACTCGATCCGGGTCTGTCATGAATTTCTGTGTACGGGCCATGTGTTGAACATCTACGGCTCAGACAACCTGAAAGCGCTCGTCGAACAGGATAGCGAATTGTGCCCTGGCTATGGCCCATTCCCGGGGCGGCATTCTCCACTCCCGCTCGGCCAAGTTCAAGACCAGGAACGAGCTTCAGCGCGGCATCGTCGGTCGGGAAGTGACCGCGCATTCTGACGGCGCGCCGAAGCTTGGCTTTCAGGGCCTCGATGGCGTTGGTCGTGTAGATGATCCGGCGGACATCGATCGATGGGGAAAGCGAAAAACGGAATCACCGCCGGCCAGTGCCGGCGCTAGGACATGGCGATCGCCGGGTATTTGCGGCCCCATTCGCCCCTGGCGAGGGCTTCCAGGACCCTGGCACCGGTGTCGGCATCCTTGGCCTTGTAGATGTCCCTCAAGGCGGCGGCGACTGCCTTGCGGTCCTTGTACGAGACGAAATCGAGCGAGTTGCGGATCAGATGGACGATGCAGGTCGGGACCTGGGCTTGCGGGAACACGGCCGTGATCGCGTCGGAGAAGCCTTTCAGGCCATCGACCACCGCGATGAGGATGTCCTCAACACCGCGGTTCTGAGCTCGGCCATCACCCGCAGCCAGAACTTGGCGCCCTCGGTCTGCTCGATCCAAAGGCCCAGGATCTCCTTGCGGCCGTCGGCACGGACACCGAGGGCGAGATAGACCGCCTTGTTGCGGACGGTGCCCTCGTCGCGGACCTTCACCCGCAAGGCATCGAAGAACACCAAGGGAGAGACCGTCTCGAGCGGCCTGTTCTGCCACTCGGCGATCTCGTCCAGGATGGCGTCGGTCACCGCGCTGATCAGGTCGGGCGAGACGTCGATGCCGTAGAGCTCGGCCAGGTGGCCCTGGATCTCGCGGACGGTCATGCCGCGGGCGTACATTGAGATAATCTTGTCGTTGGTCGGACAGCAACGCTGTTCGACGGGCAGCCGTCGGCGATACTTGGCGATCAGCTGCGGATCGAAGGTCGACAGCCGATCGCGCAGCACCGAGATCGGCAGCTTGCCGCCGTCGGTAAGCAGTGTCTTGCGGCCATAGCCGTTGCGGCTGTTGGGACGGCCCTCGGCCGCCTCACCATCCAGATGGTGGTCCATCTCCGCGTTCAGCGCCCGCTCCGTCAGCGCACGCTTCAGCTCGTCGACCAGGCCATCCCTGCCGAGCGCGGCTTGCGGATCACGGCCAGCAAGGAGCTGGTCGAGCAATGCGTCAGGGATAACCGGGGCTTTGCGGCGTGCCATGCGAGGGTTCCTTCCTTCCCTTCGTCATGTGCAGAAGTCTAGATTTAATCTGACGGTCGGTATTAGCTGAGGCTCGACGTGAGCTGCGGCAGGGGCGGAGCTGGTCGGGGTTGCGTAGCCCCTGCCGCGGCGCTTCACGAGGACATCGAGAATGACCAAGGAACAGAAGATCATCCGCGCCAAGGTGGGGGTGCTCGAGCTGGCCAAACAGCTCGGCAACGTCTCCCAGGCCTGCAAGATGATGGGCTATAGCCGGGACAGCTTCTATCGGTTCAAGGAGCTGTACGATAAAGGCGGTGAGCTGGCGCTGCAGGAGCTGTCACGCCGCAAGCCGATCCTGAAGAACCGGGTCGAGCCCGCCGTTGAGGAGACGGTGGTGGCCCTTGCCATCGACCAGCCGGCCTGGGGCCAGGCCCGGGTCGCCAACGAGCTGCGCAAGCGCGGCGTCACGGTCTCGCCGTTCGGGGTGCGCTGCATCTGGCTGCGGCACGAGCTGGCAACGATGAAGCACCGCCTCAAGGCGCTCGAGGCGAAGATGGCGCAGGAGCGGCTGATCCTGACCGAAAGCCAGCTCGCCGCTCTGGAGAAGGCCAAGGCCGACAAGGAGGCCCACGGCGAGTTCGAGAGTGAGTGCCCAGGCTACTGCGGGGCGCAGGATACATTCTATGTCGGTACGCTCAAAGGCGTCGGCCGGGTCTACCAGCAGACCTTCATCGACACCTACGCCAAGGTCGGCATGGCCAAGCTCTACGACCGCAAGACGCCGCTCACCGCCGCCGATCTGCTCAACGACCGGGTGATCCCGTTCTACGACGAGCACGGTGTTGTGCTGCAGCGGATCCTGACCGACCGCGGCACCGAATATTGCGGCAGCCACGACCGCCACAAGTACGAGCTCTATCTCCCCGTCGAGAACATCGACCACAGCCGAACCAAGACCAAGAGCCCGCAAACCAACGGGATCGTCGAGCGCTTCCACAAGACCATGCTCGACGAGTTCTACCGCATCGCCTTCCGCAAGAAGATCTACGCCACCATCGACGAGCTGCAGGCCGACCTCGACACTTGGCTCACCGCCTACAACGAGGTGAGGACGCACCAGGGCCGCTACTGCTACGGCAAGACGCCCATGCAGACCTTCCTTGACGCCGCCCCGACCGCCCGGGAAAAGCAGATCGGCGAGCAGGCCCTCGATACCGCATCGGCCTGATCGCCAACGGCCAGCTCCGACCGTCCGTCAGATCAAGTATAAACCTCTACACGTCATGGCCCCACACGAAATTCATGGCAGGTCCGCAGGCCTGCTATAGTGCTCCGGCTTACGCCCAGGTGTTCGCCGAACTTGCCAGCCAGGTATTTCGCGATCTGCATGGGGCTCCCGGGCTTGCTCATACTCACGGCCCTCACAGCCCGTTTTGAAAGGGGGGCTGTGATCGAGTAAAGTGGGCACCGCGGCCGCTGTTGGCCGTTGGAAAGGAGGAACAATCCTTTCTGGAGGCCACGATGCGGACGCCTGCGGATCGCGTGCTGGTCGGCGACTTCGGCGCTGGCGAAGCGCTCAGCGACGACCAGTATCGCCTGATCGAGCCGATGATCCCGCGGCCCAAGCTTGGCGGCCGGCCGCGGACCACCGA
>JBATRI010000517.1:0-1637 GCA_049292515.1 Geminicoccaceae bacterium | reverse complement strand
ACCTAGAATACCGCATCGTGCGCCGCGACGGCCAGGTGCGGTGGCTGAATGGCAGCTGGCATTGGCAAAACCGCGACGAAGTCGTGGGGCTCATCATCGATGTCACCGCCCGCAAGGAACAAGAACTCGCCATCGCCGCCGCCCACGCCCGGGCGGAAGAAAGCCGGCGCAGCCTGAACCAGGCCCTGGAAACAGTGGGCGCCGGCCTGTGGGGCTATAACCGCTGCCAGCGCTCCGTCTGGTCGAGCCCAGAGTTCCACGGCCAGTTCAAGACCCCGCTCGACCTCGACCATATCGGCCCGGATGGCGTGTGGACCGCCGTGGTGACAGACGACCGCGACCGGGTGCGCGACGCCCAAGGGCGCGCCTTCCGCGGCGAGAACGGCTTCGCCTGCGACTTCCGCATCACCCTGCCTTCGGGCGAAGTGCGCTGGGTGTCCAACAGCTGGCGCTGGATCAGCAGCGACGAACTCATCGGCCTTCTGGTCGACATCACAGACCGCAAGCGCCAGGAACAAGAACTCGAGGCCGCCCACGCCCAAGCCGAACAGGCCCGCCGCCAGGCCGAGGCCGCCCTGGAGAAGGCTGACGACGCCCGCCGCTTATTGACCCAAGCCTTGCAGACTGTGGATGCCGGCGTCTGGGGTATGGACGACGCCAGCGGCGGAGTCTGGTGTTCGCCTGAAGTCGAGGCCCTGTTCGGCGCCCCGATCGATAGCGCCCACATGGACGGCCCCGTTTGGCGGCTCATCCATCCTGACGATCGCGTCGACATCGCCAGCCGCATCCTCACCGATCGGCATCTGGACCGCACCCAGGGCGAGTTCGACACCCGGATCATCCATGCCGTGACCGGTGAAATTCGCTGGGTCGCTGTCTCCTGGCGCCGCCGCGCCGACCGCTCCGTCATCGGCCTGCTGATGGACATCACCGCCCGCAAGCAAAGCGAGCAGGACCTGTTCAAGGCCCGCGAGGCAGCCGAAGCGGCCAATGCGGCCAAGTCCGCCTTCCTGGCCACAATGAGCCATGAGATCCGCACGCCCCTGAACGGCATTCTCGGCATGGCCGCAGCCTTAGAGCGCACGACCCTCAGCCCTAGCCAGAACTCGATGTTGGCCGTCGTCCGCGACGCAGGCGAACTGCTCCTGTCGGTCTTGAACGACGTGTTGGATTTCTCCCAGATCGAAGCGGGCCGGATGCGCCTGGAAACCGCCTCCTATGATTTGCCCGGCGCGGTCAAATCGGTCACAGCCTTGTTCTCGGAAGCCGCCGCCAGCAAGGGCGTCAAGCTTCAAACCGCCATTGACCCAGCCTTAAGCGCCCCACTTTTGGGCGATCCCCTGCGCCTGCGGCAGGTGGTGCAGAACCTGGTGTCGAACGCGGTGAAGTTCACCGCCACCGGCCACGTGAAGGTCACCGCCCGGATCGCCGATCCCAGCCGCTTTGAAATCGAGGTCGCCGACACCGGCATCGGCATCCCGGCCGAGGATGTGTCGCGCATTTTTGAGCGTTTCTACAAGGCCGACCGCGCCCGTTCGAGCGGTGGCACCGGTCTTGGCCTCGCCATTGCCAAGCATACGGTCCAGGCGCACAATGGACGCATCTGGGTCGAAAGCACCGAAGGCAAAGGCAGTACC
>JBATRI010000516.1:0-11189 GCA_049292515.1 Geminicoccaceae bacterium | reverse complement strand
GCTGCGGCGACCGGCTGTAGGCCTTGGACCAGCAGCAAGCCCAGAAAGGTCGCGGTCAGCGGCGTAGCAAATTCGCTCGCCCCACGCGCCCACCGTCGCCGCGGCCGAAGCGGCACGCCGACCGGCGGCGCCCTACGTGGCCCGTCGACGGCCGCAGTCGTACCGATCTGCTGATACTCCATGCCAGACGCTCCCTTGTGCCCGTTGCCTCAGGTACTGGATGAGCGAGACTGTGTGGATGAGGACCCAACCAACTTCACGTGTTGGTTGAGATGGACATTAGGCCAAAGCGCGATCTATTTCAAAATGTTTCGACCATCGCGCGCATTCCTCGACCGCCATTTGAGCATCGTTCGCGGCGGTCATCTAAGAAATAAGATAAGGATTACCGCCTAAGACATTGAACAATATAGATCATGCGGTTGCTGGTGACTTTCGTCTCAGCGCCTCCAGCAGCTCGTCGATGCCGACCAAGCCAAGCGGACGGCGCTGGTCGTCGATGACGAGCACCGGCCAGCCACTGTTGCGCAACGCCTCGATGGCGAGCCGCATGGGTGCTTCCGGCGACGCCACCAGCAGCCAGTCGCATGGCATGTTCCCGTCGGTGAACGGCTCGATCTCGCTCAGCGGCCGCAGATTCAGTCCGGCGCCGTCGACCGAGGCCAGGCTACCGCCCCCGTCGAGCCGGGCGGTGAGACCGATCCGCGGATCGAGCACGATCGTCTCGCCGTCGCGCGCCATACCGGAGGTGGTGGCCATCAACGTGCCGAGCTTCAGCACGTTGAGCGGGTTCACGTTGGCGACGAAGGCGCGGACGTAGTCGGTGGCGGGGTTGGTCACGATCGATTCCGGGGGGCCGGCCTGGATGATCCGGCCGCCCTCCATGATCGCCACCGTGTTGCCGATCTTGAGTGCCTCGTCGAGATCGTGACTGACGAAGATGATCGTCTTGCCCAGCCGCTGCTGCAGCTCCAGCAGATCGTCCTGCAGCTTGTCGCGAATGAGGGGGTCCAGGGCCGAGAACGGCTCGTCCATCAACAGGATGTCGGCGTCGGTGGCGAACGCACGGGCGAGCCCGACGCGCTGCTGCATGCCGCCCGACAGCTCATGGGCGAACTTGCCGGCCCACTTCTCCAGATGGACCAGCTCCAGCTTCTCCATCACGATCCGCTGGCACTCGGCACGCGACACGCCGCGCAGCTCGAGCCCGAAGGCCACGTTCTCGGCCACCGTGCGCCATGGCAGCAGCGCGAACTGCTGGAACACCATGGCCACCCGGCGCATCCGCAGGTGGCGGAGGGTCTTGGCATCACAGGTGGCCACATCCACCAGCTTGCCCTGGTCGTCGACGGTGACGGAGCCGCGCACGACCTCGTTCAGCCGGTTGACGGCGCGCAGCAGCGTGGACTTGCCGGAGCCGGACAGGCCCATCAGCACGCAGATCTCACCGCGCTCGACCGCGAGCGAGCAGCCGGCCACGCCCAGCACCTGGCCGGTCTGGGCCAGGATCTCCTCGCGGCTCAGCCCCTGGTCCAGCAGCGGCAGCGCGATCTCGGGCCGGTTGCCGAAGACGATATCGACAGCGGAGAAGGTGACGGCGGCCATTGGCTCAGCCCTCTCCCGTCGAGCCCGGGCGCCGGCACAGGCGATCGAGCATGATGGCAACCAGTACGATGGCAAGCCCGGCCTCGAAGCCGCGCGCGATGTTGACGGTGTTGAGCGCCCGAACGACCGGCTTGCCCAACCCGTCGGCGCCGACCAGGGCCGCGATCACGACCATCGACAACGACAGCATGATGCACTGGGTCAGCCCCGCCATGATCGTCGGCATGGCGTGCGGCAGTTCCACCTTCCACAGCAGCTGCGAGCGGCTGGCGCCGAAGCTGAGACCGGCCTCGAGCAGCGGCTTCGGCACCTTGCTCACGCCCAGGTAGGTGAGCCGGATCGGCGCCGGCAGCGCGAAGATGATGGTCGAGATCAGGCCGGGCACGACCCCCAGCCCGAACAGGATCAGGGTCGGGATCAGGTAGACGAAGGTCGGGATGGTCTGCATCAGGTCGAGCATCGGCCGCAGCACCGTATAGAACCGCGGATGGTGCGCGGCCAGGATCCCCACCGGGATGCCGATCACCATGCACATGAAGGTGGCGGAGACGACTAGGGCCAGGGTCTGCAGCGTTTCGGTCCAGTAGCCCAGGTTGATGATCAGCAGCAGCGAGACCACGACCAGGGCCACGAGCTGCCACGATCGGTGCAGCAGCCAGGCGAGCAGGGCGAACAGCGCGATCAGCAGCAGCGGCGGCACGGCAATCATGGCCGCCGTCATGCCGTCGATGATGCCGCCCAGCGCCCACGAGATGAAATCGAAGAAGCCCGCGGCGTGGGCGTTGAGCATGTCGACCAGCGATTTGATCCAGCTCCCGAGCGGGATCTTGTAGGCCGTCAGCCAGTCCATCGTTCCCTCCACCCCGCTGCGCGGGCCTTATCTCGATTGTGTGGGCGCCGTCAGAGCCCCAGATGCGCCTTGACCGCGGCCAGGCCGTCACCGCCGTCGACCGTGGTGACGCCGGCAAGCCAGGTCTCCAGCGGCGCCGGGTTGGCCTTCAGCCATGCCGTGGCGGCGTCCGCGGGCTCCAGGCCGTCATCTAGGATGCCCCCCATCACCTTGCTCTCCATCGGCAGCGTGAAGGCCAGGTTCTGCAGCAGCTTGCCGACGTTGGGGCATTCCTCGAGATAGCCCTTGCGGACGTTGGTGAAGACGGTGGCGCCGCCGAAGTTCGGGCCGAACACGTCGTCGCCGCCGGTCAGGTAGGTGAGCGTGAAGTTGGTGTTCATCGGATGCGGCTCCCAACCCAGGAAGACGATCGCCTTGTTGCTCCGCGACGCCCGCTGTACCTCGGCCAGCATGCCCTGCTCGGAGCTCTCGACCAACGTGAAGCCGCCGAGCCCGAACATGTTCTCGTCGATCATCTTCTGGATCAGGCGATTGCCGTCGTTGCCGGGCTCGATCCCGTAGATCTTGCCGTCCAGCTGGTCCTTGAACTTGGCGATGTCGGCGTAGTCCTTGAGGCCTTCGTCGGCGAGATAGCTCGGCACCGTCAGTGTGTACTTGGCCCCATCGAGATTGGCGCGCACCGTCTCGACGCTGCCGTCCTCCTTGAACGGCGCGATGTCGGCTTCCATCGTCGGCATCCAGTTGCCGAGGAACACGTCGATGTCGCCGTTCTTCAGGCTCTGGTAGGTTACCGGAACCGAGAGGATGTCGGCCTTCGGCGTGTAGCCCAGGCCCTCCAGCACCACCGAGGTCACGGCCGTCGTAGCGGTGATGTCGGTCCAGCCGACGTCGGAAAAGCGCACCGTCTTGCAGCTGTCGGGCTCGGCCGCCATCGCGGCGGTGCCGATCAGCACCGCGCCGGCCAGCCCAGCCAGGGTCCTTGCGAGCATCGCGATCTCCTTCATGCCATTCCGGCTTGGTTGCTGAGGGTGGACTCGGCGCTTTCCAGCTGCGCTCCAGCAATTGATGGGCCAGTGCGCTGCCGTGTGCGCCAGTCGGGCGCTTCCCACACGGGGACAGGCATCGGCGGCAACGCCGGCCGCCCCAGGATCATGTCGGCCGCCTTCTCGGCCAGCATGATCGTGGGTGCGTTGAGATTGCCAGAGACGATGCTGGGCATGATCGAGGCGTCGACCACGCGCAGGCCGTCGACGCCGCGCACCCGGCAGGCCGGATCGACGACGGCCATCGGGTCGATGCCCATCTTGCAGGTGCACGAGGGGTGATAGGCGCTGTCGGCCTTGCGGCGGACGAAGGCGTCGATATCGGCATTGCTGGTGACCGCCTCGCCCGGCTGCAGCTCACGGCCACGGTAGCGATCGAACGCCGGCTGCGCGAAGATCTCGCGGGTCAGCTGCACACAGGCCCGCATCTCGGCGCGGTCCCGCTCCTCGGCCAGATAGTTGGGCTCGATCAGCGGATGCTGGCGTGGATCGGCGGAGCGCAGGCGGAGCCAGCCGGTGCTCGCGGGCCGCATCGGCCCGACATGACTCTGGAAGGCATGCATCCGGCCCTTGGAGCGGCCGTGATCCTCGACCAGCGCCGGCAGGAAGTGGAACTGGATGTCGGGATGGCGAATTCCAGGCCCCGTGCGGATGAAACCGCCGGCTTCCAGCTGGGAGGACGCCGCCGGGCCATCGTGGAACAGGAACCAGCGCAGCCCGATCTTGACCATGTTGTGCGGCCGCATCGCCTCGAGCAGGGTCACCGGCTCCAGGCTTTCGACCTGAAAGTAGAACTCGAGATGGTCCTGCAGGTTCTGCCCGACGCCCGGCAGGTCGTGCACGGCGGGCACGCCGACTCGGGCCAGCTCGTCCGCCGGGCCGATGCCCGAGAGCATCAGCAATTGCGGCGAGTTGATCGCACCGCCGGCCAGAATCACCTCGCGTGATGCCAGCACCTGCTTGATGATGGCGCCCTCGGCGTACTCGACCCCGATGGCGCGCCCATGCTCCAGCAGGATGCGGGTGCCGAGGCAGCCGGTATGCACGGCGAGGTTCGGCCGCCCCAGCACCGGCCGCAGATAGGCGCGGGCGGTGCTCCAGCGACGGCCGCGGTGGATGGTCATGTCCATCCGGCCCATGCCTTCCTGGCGACAGCCGTTCATGTCGGCCGTCGCCGGGTAGCCTGCCTCCACGCCGGCCTGGATCCAGGCGTCGAACAGCGGGTTCTGGGTGGTGCCGCGGGTCACATGCAGCGGGCCGGAAGCGCCGCGATAGTCGTCGCCGCCCGCCGAGTAGGTCTCGGCACGCTTGAAGTAGGGCAGCACGTCCGCGTAGGACCAGCCGGCGGCGCCCTCCTCGGTCCAGCGATCGTAATCGAGCGCATGGCCGCGAATATAGACCATGGCATTGAGCGAGGATGAGCCTCCCAGCACGCGGCCCCGCGGCCAGTAGAGCTTGCGGCCGTCCATGTGCTGCTGGGGTTCGGTGGTGTAGTACCAGTTGAGCCGATCGTTCATCAGATTGTAGGTCAGCGCCGCCGGCATCGCGACCTTCCAGCCGCGGTCGCTGGGGCCCGCCTCGAGCAGCAGCACGCGGACCGTGGGATCGGCACTGAGCCGGTTGGCCAGCACGCATCCCGCCGAGCCGCCGCCTACAATCACGAAATCGAACTCAGGCCAAACCGCCATGCATCAGTTCTCGAGCTGCCGGTGAAGATAGTCTCGTGCCAAGCCACGGGCGACGTCGGCACCTTGGACGGATTGGCCGAGCGCAAAGCTCAGCCACAGCCCGTCGATCATGGCGGCCAGCCCCTGCGTGACGATCGCCGCGCGGCCGTCGCCGACCAGGAGGCGCAGCTCGTGCCGCAGGTTGCTCTGCAATCGGCGGGCGTAGACCCGCTGCAGCCGCATCAGCGTCTCATCATGCGGCGCCTGGCCCCAGAAGGCGAGCCAGGTCACAATCACCTGCGGCTGGAACTGCCGATCAGTGAAGCTGGCGTCGATGATCGCCTCGATCCGGGCGCGCGGACCCGCGGCCACTTCCAGCGCGGCCACGACATGACCGCGCAGCTCGACCAACAGTGCTCGCATGGTGGCCGCCAGCAAGGCGTCCTTGCCGCCGAAATAATGGTGAATGATGCCCGGAGACAGGCCCGCCAGACGCCCGATGGTGACCACGGTGGTATCGGCCAGCCCGTGCGCATGAATGGAGGCGATGGTCGCCTCGATCAGCTGTCGCTTGCGGATCGGCTGCATACCGACCTTGGGCATCCGGTCGTCCCTGGCTGGAATGACTCAACATGCGGTTTTTTAATTGATCGATCAACCAAGAAAGTGCATGGCTTTTTCCCTTCAGTCGGGGAGGTCTCGCATGCAGCTCGAGCATCAGACGCTGTTCATCGACGGACAGCCGGCAGGCGCCCACTCGGGTGAGCGTTTCGACAACCTGAACCCGGCAACGGGCCGGCTCCTGTGCACCGTCGATCTTGCCGACGGCACCGATGTCGATCGCGCGGTCGGCGCCGCCAAGGCGGCGTTCCCCGCTTGGTCGGGCCTGACGGGCACGGCTCGCGGGCGCATCCTGCGCCAGGCCGCCGACCTGCTCCGTGCCCGCAAGGCCGAGCTCGCCCGGCTGGAGGTCCTCGATACCGGCAAGCCCATCGCCGAGGCGACGGTGGTCGACATCGACAGCGCCGCCGACTGCCTGGAGTATTTCGGTGGCCTCGCGGCGAGCATCGCCGGCGAGCATGTCGATCTCGGTGGGCAGGCGTTCTTCTACACCAGGCGCGAGGCCCTGGGCGTCTGCGCCGGCATCGGCGCCTGGAACTATCCGCTGCAGATCGCCTGCTGGAAGGCGGCGCCGGCCCTGGCCTGCGGCAACACCATGGTGTTCAAGCCGTCGGAGCTGACACCGGTCACCAACCTGGCGCTGGCGCGGATCTTCACCGAGGCCGGGCTGCCGGCAGGAGTGTTCAATGTCGTGCAGGGCGACCACCGCGCCGGCCAGCCGCTGGTGCGGCATCCCGATGTCGCCAAGGTATCGCTGACCGGCTCGGTCGCCACCGGCAGCCGGGTCATGGCCGATGCCGCCGCGACGCTCAAGCACGTGACCATGGAGCTGGGCGGGAAGTCACCACTGATCATTTGCGCCGATGCGGATCTCGACAATGCGGTCAGTGCGGCGCTGCTCGCCAATTTCTACACGCAGGGCGAGGTCTGCTCGAACGGCACCCGCGTCTTCGTCGAGCGCTCGCTGCACAACCAGTTCATCGATCGGCTGGTCGCCCGCGCCGAGCGGATGATCGTCGGCGACCCGCTCGATCCGGCGACGCAGGTAGGTGCGCTGATCAGCGAGCGGCATATGGAACGCGTGCTGGGCTACATCGCCGCTGGACGGGCTGCCGGTGCCCGGCTGCTCTGTGGCGGCGACCGGGTGACGGTGCCTGGGTGCGAGGGTGGCTTCTTCGTGCAGCCCGCCGTGTTCACGGCCTGCAGCGACGACATGCGCATCGTGCGGGAGGAGATCTTCGGCCCGGTCATGTCGGTGCTGACCTTCGAGACCGAGGACGAAGTGATCGCCCGCGCCAACGGCACCGATTTCGGCCTCGCGGCCGGCGTCTTCACCCGCGATCTCGCCCGTGGCCATCGCATGATCGCACGACTCGAGGCCGGCACGTGCTGGCTCAACAACTACAACATCACGCCCATCGAGATGCCGTTCGGCGGCTACAAGCGGTCCGGCCTCGGTCGGGAGAACGGCAGCGCCGCGATCCAGCACTATACCCAGCTGAAGAGCGTCTATGTGGAGCTAGGCGACGTCGCCAGCCCCTACTGATCGCCGCAGCCGCCATCAACCGGTCGCGGCCTGGCGGTCGGCGACCCGGCTGCGCAGCTCCGCGATCAGCCCATGCAGCTGCCCGCCGCTGCGCTCGATCAGCGCCGCGAACTCGTTGCGGTAGGTCAACAACAGGCTCACCCCCTCCACCATGAGATCGAGGATGCGCCAGCCATCGGCGGTTGGGGTCAGCCGCCAGTCGAGGCGGATGGGCGTCGAGCCACCCTCGACGTAGCTTTCCACCATGGTGTCGTCCTCGGCCGGCGTCGAGCCGACCACGCGCAGCCGACGGTCGGCGAACTCGTCGAAGCGCCGGCCGTAGCTGCTCAGCACATAGGCCTTGAACAGCGTCGAGAACTCCTGCCGTTCCGTCGCCGGTGCAGTCTTCCAGTAGCGTCCCAGCGCGATCCGGGCGATCCGCTCGAGATCGAACCTGTCGCTCACCATCATCTCCACTTGGTGCATCCGCTCTGCCGGGGGCTGCGAGCGGTCGCTGATGACATCCAGGATCAGGGCCGCGAACGTCTGCACGAATTGTTCGGGTGGCAGTGCCGCCCCCGCCCTGGGAGCCCTGACGACGGTTGCGAGCAGTGGAGCCGCCAGGATCGCTGCCAGCCGCCACAACGCGCCGCGCCGCCGATGAATTGCGCCCATGGTCACTTTCCTCTGCCGCGTTCCAGCGCCGATCGCAGGTCTCGTTCGCTGATGCCAGAGTTGGGTGAACTCGTGGTTAATGCCGGGGCCGCACCGGAGCCGCACGGCCATGTGATCCACATCGGCAGCTCGGTAATGCCGCCATCGCTCGCAATGGCCGCCGTCATCGCCTAGTTTGACGCTCTCGTCGTTGCACTGGTTGAGCTATGAATCATCGATCGCCGGCTTGGCCGACGCGGGCCGGAATGGTCTTGGCCGTCGCGTTGGCTGGATTCAGCTTTTCGACCCCGGCCCGAGCGGTCGACCACGTGGTGAAGCTTGTCACGGAAGGCGAGCACGGCCGCTTTCTGTTCGAGCCCTCGCTGCTGCTCGTCGATCCCGGCGATACCGTCACGTTCATACCGGAGAGCCGCATGCACGGTGTGAAGTCGGTGGCCGGCATGCTGCCGGAAGGCGCGATGCCGTGGCGTGGCAGGATGGGCGAGGAAGTGAGCGTACGGCTTACCCAACCAGGCGTCTATGGCGTGAAATGCCCGGCCGGTTACGAGATCGGCATGGTGGCGCTGATCATGGTCGGCCGCGACCCGCCGAACTGGGACGCCGCCCGCGCCGTCCGCCATCCGCCGGCCGCCAATGCCGCCTTCGACGCCCTGTTCGCTGCCGCCGCCTGCGATCTTGCGACGGCGTCGACGGTGGGGTGCGCCACGAACTAAGGCTGCGCCGCTTCGCCTGCCTGTGGTTCGACACTGATTTCGACGCGCCGGTTGGCGCGCCTGCCCTCCACCGTTTCGTTGGAGGCGACCGGCTCCGCCTCCCCCATGCCCAAAGCCACGAGCTGGGCCGGGTCAAGGCGGAATCCGGTGATGAGCTCGGCCTGCACCGCCTCGGCCCGACGAACCGAGAGCTCCAGATTGGTCTGCGCATCGCCGCTGGCATCCGTATGACCGACGATGCGCACCCGTGATCGCGGGCTGGCGGCAATGCGGGCGGCGACGTCGGCCAGCTTCTCGACGGCCTCGGGCTTCAGCGTGGCGCGACCGGGTGCGAAGACGCTTCCGTCGAGGTTCGCGGACCAGGCCTCGGGCGGCGCCAGCGGTCCCTGATTCGGCACTGGAGGGGTGGTCAGTCGGGCCACCTGCTGCTCCAGCTGGGTCTGGCGCTCGTTGGCGACCGCCAGCTGCTGTTGCAGGTCGGTCATGGCTCCTGTCGCCCGCGCCAAGCGCTGGTCGCGCTCCTCCAGCTGACGCTGCATCCGCACTTGCTCTGCGCGCGCCGCCACCAGTTGGCCGCGTAGACCGTCGCGCTCGCGGCGCAGCTCACCCAGGCTGCGTGTCAGTAGCTCGATCTGCTTGCGCGCCGCGTCCACGCTGGGTGCGAGGTCGGTCACCTGGCCGGCCGCCAACCGCCGGCGAAGCTCTGCCAGTGCCGCCTTCAGCTCCGCCATGCTCAGCTCTTCGGCGGCACCCGGCTCGGATTCGGCTGCGGCAAGCGGTGTCCTGTCCGAATCGTTCACGCCGGGTCCGGCCCGGACTTGCGCTGACGCCGCCAGGAGGCCGACCAGCGCCAGACCGTGCCAACGGAAACACCCGCCCGCCAGCAACCTCAGCCCCAGAAACGCCCGCTGGCGCCCACGGCGACGGTCAGTAAGCCGAGGGCGAGATTGATCGCCACCACCAGGCGGATGGTGCCGAGCTGGCGGGCCGCCGCATCGACGTCGCTACCGTCAACGGCGGTTCGGAAGCGCTTCCACGGTGCAAAGTAGAGATGCAGGAAGAGCAGGAACATCACCCAGCCGGTCAGCTGCATCACGTGCACATGCGTCCCGGCGCCGGAGAATCCGCCGAAGCCCGCAAACACCATGTGGTAGCCAGTCAGCAGCAGCACGGCGATGCAGCCGAGCACCCAGGTGAAGAAGCGGCCGAGCACGCGTCGCCACAGCCGCAGGCGATCGGGCGCCGCCAGCTCGGCCACGCCGGGCCGCAGCACGACATAGGCGAAGAACATACCGCCCACCCAGATCACGGCGGCAAGCGCGTGCAGTGCCACACTGAGGCTCATCAAGCTCGACTCCAGAAAATGTGCAGGGGCCGCGCCGGTCAGTTGGCGGCGATCACCGGCAGGTCGGCCTCGGCCAGGATATGGCTGGTGGCCCCGCCGAAGATCATCTGCCGCAAACGGCTCTGCGTGTAGGCGCCCTTGATGATCAGATCGGCCCTGACCGAGCGCGCCTCGTTGAGGATTGCGGCGCCCACGCCGTGCTCGCCGGGATGGGCATCGCGCCATTCGACTGCGAGCCCGTGCCGCTGCAGATTGTGCGCGAGCTCGGCGGCACTGGGGCCCGGCACCGTTCCTTGATGCACCTGTAGCACCGTGATGCGCTTGGCCTGGGTCAGGATCGGCATCGCGAAGGCCACCGTTCGGGCCGTCTCGGTGCTGCAGTTCCAGGCGATCAGGACATTGTCGCCGAGCACCTGGGGCGTCTGCGGTGGTGCTATGAGCAGGGGCCGTCCGGCTTCGAACAGGGCCGTCTCGAGCGCTGCCATGCTCGGGGATACGGAATCCTTGAGCGGTCGGCCGACCACGATCAGGTCGAACACCCGACCGATGCTGCCGATCGCCGCATGGCCGCTGGTGGCCTCGATCCGCCAGTCGGCGCAGACGCCGCTGCCAGCCGGCAGACCCGTCGCCCGCGGCAGCGCATGCCGCGCCATGAACGCCTCGAACGTCTCCCGCGCCCGTTCAGCCCGTTCGCGGGCTTCCCGCTCGAACCCGGCCACGAGGTCGGGTGCGGCCGCGACGAAGCCATCAGCGCCGGCCGCAATGATGTCGGGCTGCCCCGGCCGCATGTGCAGGCCTTCGATGTAACTGCCGAAGCGCTGTGCCACCAGCAGTGCGCTGTGCAGCGTCGAATCGAGGACCGGGCTGATCTCGAGATTGACGAGGATCGTGCGCATGCTCCCCTCCGCCACAAAAGGCCAAGCTGTTCCAAGACGCGTCTACGCGCTGCGTGGGCGACCACGCCAGTGATTTCGGGCCGCACCCGGGAACCAGCCGGTCAGACACGCGGAGTATGGGCGTCCGCAATCGGTGCCGCCAGCTTGCGGTAGAGCTGTGGACGCCGTGCGACGGGGCCGGCGGACGCCTGCGGCGGCAGGGCCGCGCTCGCCAGCTCCTGGCTCGCCGTGGCCAGCACGGCGCCGTGC
>JBATRI010000515.1:0-1508 GCA_049292515.1 Geminicoccaceae bacterium | reverse complement strand
AGCCCGCCCAGCGCCAGCGCCTCACCGCAGAGCTCGAGGATCAGCTCCTCCAGGCGGGCCTCGGTCGGCTCGCCGCGCAGCATGGCGATACATTCCGCCACCTCAAGTGCATTGCCGGCGGTGCGCCCGAGGCACTGGCCCATGTCGGTGATCAGCGCCGTCGCGGGCAGGCCGGCACCGTGCGCCACGCCGACGATCGTCCGAGCCAGCTCGCGGGCCTGGTCGATCGAGGCCATGAACGCGCCGGAGCCGCACTTTACATCCATGACCAAGCCATGGAGCCCGGCTGCCAGCTTCTTCGCCAGGATCGAGGCGGTGATCAGCGGGATGCTCTCGACGGTGGCCGTGACGTCCCGGATCGCGTAGAGGCGCCGGTCGGCCGGGGCGAGGTCGTCGGTCTGGCCGATGATGGCGCAGCCGGCGGCGCGCACCACCGCGCGCAGACGGTCGAGACTGGGCTGGGTTTCGTAGCCGGGAATGCTCTCCAGCTTGTCCAGCGTGCCGCCGGTATGCCCGAGCCCGCGGCCGGACACCATCGGGACGTAGGTGCCGCAAGCGGCGAGCACCGGCGCCAGCACCAGGCTCACCTTGTCGCCGATGCCGCCGGTCGAGTGCTTGTCGATCACCGGGCCGGGCAGGCCCTGCCAGTCCAGCACCCGGCCGGAATCGCGCATGGCCAGCGTCAGCGCCACGGTCTCGGAGCGTTTCATGCCACGCAGGAACACCGCCATGGCCCAGGCGGCGGCCTGGATCTCCGCGATGCTGCCGTCGGTGAAGCCGCGGACGAAGAACTCGATCTCCTCGGCCGCAAGCTCGTTCCCGTCGCGTTTGGCGCGAATGATCTCCTGCGGCAGATAGGCCGGCATCAGTAGCCGCCGGCTGCCTCGCCGCTGCCGCTGACCAGGGCGTCGAGCAGCGACGAGGCGCCGAAGCGGAACGTCGCCGGCGACACCCAGTCGGGGCCCAGCAGTGAGTCGGCGAGGTGGAGGTAGCCCGCGACATCGGCAGCGCTGCGGATCCCGCCCGCGGCCTTGAAGCCGACGCGGCCGCCGGCCTCCTGGATCACCGACAGCAGCAACGCCGCTGCCTCGAGCGTGGCGCCGACCTCGGCCTTGCCGGTCGACGTCTTCAGAAAATCGATGCCGGCCATGACCGCGGCCCGGGCGGCGGCGGTGATCAGGTCGGGCTCGCGCAGCACGCCGGTCTCGAGAATGAGCTTGAGCGTGATGCCGGGTCCGGCCGCGGTGCGGCAGGCCTCGACCAGCTCGCCCACCAGCCCGACATCGCCGTCGAGCAGGGCTGCGATCGGTGCCACCACGTCGACCTCGTCGGCCCCCGCCGCTACGGCTGCCGCGGTCTCGTCGGCCGCACGGGCGATGTCGTCGCTGCCGTCCGGGAAGTTGGCGACCGTGGCGAGACGGACCGTCGAGCCGACCAGCCGTGCGCGTGCCACCGGCACGTGCGTGGCGTAGATGCACACCGCGGCGGTGCCGTGCCGCAGCGCGCGC
>JBATRI010000514.1:0-6341 GCA_049292515.1 Geminicoccaceae bacterium | reverse complement strand
CGGCACGCCATAGGCCACGGCCGTCGCCCAGCCGCTGGCCACGGCCTCGGCACCCCGGGCCGCATCGTAGGCGCCGTTGGCGACGTAGGGGCCGTGCCAGCGCTCACGGATGCTGCGCACCGCGCCGAGCTGGGCCTCGCTCAGCTTCTCCGGCCCGAACTGCTCGACCATGTGCAGATAGGCCAGGCCGAAGCCGCCCAGCGCCTCGACCGCCTCGCCGAAGGTGGCGGCGGGGTCGCTGTCGGACATGCCGTTGAAGGCGCCCAGCGGCGATAGCCGCACGCCCACCCGGTCGGCGCCCCAGACCGCGACCACGGCCTCGGTCACCTCGAGCAGGAAGCGGGCACGATTGGCGGCACTGCCGCCGTAGCGGTCGGTGCGCTGGTTGGTGCCGTCGCGCAGGAACTGGTCGATCAGGTAGCCGTTGGCACCGTGCACCTCGACGCCGTCGAAGCCGGCCTGCTTGGCCAGCTCGGCGCCGTGCCGGTACTGGGCCACGACCCCCGCGATCTCGTCGGTCTCGAGCGCGCGCGGCGTCGAGTAGGGCTGCATGCCGTCATAGGTCCAGGCGTCGCCCGGGAGTGCGATCGCGGACGGGGCCACCGGCGGCGCCCCGCCGGGCTGGAAGGACTCGTGGCTGACCCGGCCGACATGCCAGAGCTGCAGGAAGATCCGGCCGCCGGCGGCATGGGTGGCATCCGTGACCCGGCGCCACCCCGCGACCTGCGCCGCGCTGTGGATCCCCGGGGTCAGGATGTAGCCCTGGCCCTCCGGGGCGACCTGGGTCGCCTCGGTGACGATCAGGCCGGCGCTGGCGCGCTGGGCGTAATAGAGCGGCGCCAGTGGCCCGGGGACGCCGTCGCGCTGGGCGCGCGAGCGGGTCATGGGTGCCATCAGCACGCGGTTGGGGATCTCGGCGGCGCCCAGGCGCGAGGGCGTGAACAGTTTGGAGACTTCAGGCATCGTTCGATCCGGTGGCAGGGGTTCAGACGGCTTCGGCCAGCCAGGCCTTGAGGCGCGCCTTGGGCAGCAGGCCCACGTGGCTGGCGACCGGCTGCCCGGACTTGAACAGCATCAGGGTCGGCAGGCCGCGGATGCCGAACTGGGTGGTGATCTCGGGATTCGCGTCGACGTCGAGCTTGACGACATCGACCCGGCCGGCGTTCTCCTCGGCGATCAGCTCGAGGGTGGGCGCCAGCGCGTGGCACGGGCCGCACCACTCGGCGTGGAAGTCGACCAGCACCGGGCGCTCCGCGGCCAGCACATCGTCGCCGAAGCTGAGATCGGTCACAGGCCTTACGGCGGGTTCGTCGGACATCGCAAAGGTCTCCTGATTGATGACCATTTGATCAAGAATTACGTAAAGCTCATGCCATTCACCGCAGTGCCTCGTCCACCGCGGCCACCACGTCGTCGAGCCAGGCCGGATCCGGCCTGATCCGCGCCAACACCTGCATGCCCTCCATGCAGACGGTGAGGAACCGTGCCAGCCGGACCGGATCCCGGCCGGGTTCTATCTCGCCCCGTTGCTGGCTGCGCCTGATGGCGCCGGCAAACGCCCGCTCGAACTGATCGAGGCTGCGCGCCGCCTGGCAGGCGAGGTCCGGGTCGCGGTCGGCGAGCTCGATCGAACAGTTGGTGACCATGCAGCCGCGGCGGTCACGATCGCCGATGGCGTCACGGGCCATGCTGCGGAACAAGGCAACGATCTCCGCCCGCCCGGCATCGTCGCTTTGCAGACGTGCCATCCGTTCGCGCAAGGCCGTGTCGAGGTAGAGTGCCAGCGCCTTGAGGAACAGCGACCGCTTGTCGCCGAAAGCCCCGTAAAGGCTGCCCCGGCCCAAGCCCGTGGCCTGTTCCAGCTCGTCGAGCGTCGTGCCTTCGAAGCCCTTGGCGCGGAACGCGTCCAGCGCCCGACCCAGCACCAACCCCTCGTCGAACTCGCGTGGCCTCGCCATATCAGGCTGATCTCCTCCCGACTGCAGATGGGGTTCCTTACCGGATGTTCAAGAATACCCTTGTCGGCGATCTTGCGGCTTGGCTGGTCGAGCGGAGCCGCGAGGAGTGCACCCTGCCCGACCTGTTCAACGGCTTCTGCGGCCAGCTCGCGCCCGCGGGCGGCGACCTGCGCGTGCTGCTGGGCCTGGAGACCCTGCATCCAGAGGTCAGCGGCATGATGCTGCAATGGCACGCGGGCGAGGTCGAGAAAGTCACCAGGCAGCGGGCGGGCCTGCTCACCAGCGAGAGCTACCTGCGCAGCCCGACCCGCGTCGTCGACGAGACCGAGCGGCCGTTCCGCTGGCGCATCGGCGAGGACACGCAAGGCATGCCGAGGCTCGAGGAGTGCGCTGCGGACGGTGTGACCGATTACCTGATGCTGCCGTTGCCGTTCCTGGACCACACCCGGACCGCCGTGATGGCGTTCACCACCCGGGCGCAGGGCGGCTTCACCGCGACGGACGTCGCCCTGCTGGACGCGGCCGCACGGCTGTTCAGCCCGTGGGCCGAGCGGGCCGTGCTGCGGCGGATCGCGATCGGGCTGCTCGAGGCCTATCTCGGCCCCGAGGCGGGCAGGCGCGTCTATGACGGCCAGATCGAGCGCGGCGATCTGCGCACCATCCGTGCCGCCATCTGGTTCTGCGACCTGCGCGGCTTCACTGCCCTGTCGGACCGGCTGCCCCGGGCGAAACTGATCAAGGTGCTCAATCGCTGGTTCGAAGGCATGGGCACGGCGATCGCCGAGGGCGGCGGCGAGGTGCTCAAATTCATGGGCGACGGTCTGCTCGCCGTATTTCCGATCGACGGGGATCCGACCGGCGTCTGCGACCGGGCACTGGCCGCCGCCGAGCTGGCCATGGGCGAGACCGAGATCCTGGCGCAAAAGCTCGTGGCCGTCGGTGAAGCGCCGCTGCGCTGCGGTCTGGCCCTGCACCTGGGCGACGTCGAGTTCGGCAATATCGGCACGCCCACCCGGCTCGACTTCACGGTGATCGGCCCTGCCGTCAACATGGCCAGCCGGCTCGAGGGTCTGACCAAGGAGATCGGGCGGCATGTGGTGGCGTCCGCCAGCTTTGCCGCCGCCACCACGGCCGTTCTCGAGCCGTTGGGCGAGCATCGGCTGCGCGGCATCGCCGACCCGGTCGCCGTATTCGGCCTGCCGACGCCGCCAGCTGCCCGACCGGCCCTTCTCGCCGAGCTGGCGCAGCCGGCCGCCCGATAGCCGGGTCTCAGGGGCTGGCTAACGAGATGCCGGGTGTGGTGGCCGCCGGCAATGGCGGCGCCGGGCGTGCCGGCTCGGCGGGGCCGGTGCGGAACAGATTCTCGCGGCGAAGGACGGCATGCAGCCAGAAGCGCCCGGGTCGCTCGATCCAGGCGTAGCTCGCCACCGAGCCCAGATGCACCAGCAGGATGGCCGGCAGCACCAGCAAGGGTGGCATGGAGGCGGCGGGCCAGCCGCCCAGCTTGGCAGCCGTCGCGAAGTAGGCGACCTGCACGACGCCGTGAATCATGTAGGTCGAGTACGAGATCTCGCCGAGATGGACGAGCCGTGGCGAGGCGAGCCAGGAGAGGCTGCCGTTGCGCGAGGTCTCGGCAAGGAGGAACACGAGCGCCGCACCGCACAGGACCAGGGCGGTATCCGGTACCGAGAAGTGGGCGCCGAGCACGATCGCAGCCGCCACGACCGTGGTCGCCACGGTCGTGGTCCGGGCGCCGAGGGAAAAGCTCCGCCCGAGGCCGTACAAAGCGCAGCCCAGGACGAATTCGGGCGCGATGCGCAGCATCGCGTAGTCGGCCTGGAGGTGGAACAGGCCGGTACCGCCGATCCGGCGGACCAGGAACACCAACAGCACCAGGCACATGGCGGCCAGAGCCACGAGGACCGCGGGCCGGGCGCGGAAACGCAAGCCGACCGCGAGGGCGACCGGGAAGATCAGGTAGGCGAACCACTCGGCGCTGATCGACCAGGACACGGCGTTCCAGCTCAGCCCCGGCGTGGTCCCCCACGCGTGGATCAGCAACAGATTGGCCATCACGTTGCCAACATAGGCCGTGGCGTCGACCGGTACGCCGGTAACCACCCCGATGGCCACCAGCAGCCCCATCAGCGCCATGGTGACGATGTGCATGGGATAGATCCGGGCCAGGCGCTTGCTCAGGAAATTCCAATAGTCCAGGCGCCCGCTGAGCCCATCCTTCCAATAGACGTGGCACAGAACGAAGCCGCTCAGAATAAAGAAGACATCGACGGCCAGGTAGCCTTTGCGCAGCAGGCCGCTATAGGCATCGATATTCGGCCGCAGCGCATCGTCGAGATGATGCAGGACGACCCAATAGGCGGCGAAGAACCGCAGCGAGGTAAGTCCGAGGATCTGTCTGGGGTAATCCAGCCGTCGAACTTCTAAGTTCATGTTCACGTCTTCTATTCACCTTAAGCGTTAAATGTCAGTTGCTCTGCTCGCGCCATTCGTTCGTTACTTCCGCTAGCATGGCTGGTTGCCAGATGTCGACCATCGCCCGGTTGGCGTCGGCGTACCGCGGTACCAATGGAATCTGTATCCGCCGCTTCGGGCGTACTGGTGGGTAGAAAGCATCCCATCCAGGCGTACCATGATAAGATCCCAATATTGACGGAAGATTATGTCGGGATTAGCCGGAACGTAGGAATCCTAGCGCTTGTCGATTTGGATAAGGGGAGACGAAATTGCAGATTATTGCTCACCGCCTGGAATCGAGCGGATTTCATTTCTATCAGAGTCCTCGCTTTTCCATCTGGTGGAAAGGGCATCTTTATTTTCCGCCACTTGCCGCGGGAGCGATCTCCGTGGCCGTGCTGGCGCGCCGGCTCGCGGACAGGCCGCTGGCCGCGATCTGTCATCGTCTGAAGGGCGTATTTGGCCTCGTCATATGGGATCAGCGTGACGGCGTGTGGTACGCGGCCGTCGACAATGCCGGTCTCTACCGACTCTTCTTCGACGATTTTGGCCGGTTAGGGGGCAGCTTTCTCGAGATTGCCGCCGCGCAAGGCGCCCAGGCTGCCGACATTGCCACCGACCGGCTGGTCGAATTCCTGCTGCATGGCTGCATCTACGCGCCGCGAACGCTGCTGCCTAGCATTCACCGCCTGCGCGGCGATGAGATAGTGCGGCTACGCACCACGCCAGAGCATACCAGCATCGACATCGAGCCCAAGCGTTTCCCGGTGCCCGACGTGGACCGGCCATTCGCCGCGGTGGTTGCCGACCACGCCGAGGATCTCGCGCGCTCACTCGTCCACGACCGTGTCAGCATCGATTTGACCGGCGGCTTCGACTCGCGGCTGGTGGCCTCCTTGCTGCGCGCGCGGGGACTGGGCGACGAGGCGGCGATGACGGGCGAGCCGCAGTCCGTCGATACAGCACTGGCGGCGCAGGTGGCCGCGGTGCTCGAGCTGCCGTTGCACGTGCACCGGCAGAAACTGGATCGTCTCGAGCCCGATATGGCGGCATTGTTCGTCGCATCGGACGGTCTGGTCGATGTCGGCAAGATCCACCGTGACTGGCAGGCGGCCCTGGCCCGCCGGGTGCGAGGCGTCACGGTCCTGGCGCATGGCGGTGGCGGCGAGCTCCTGAAGGATTTCTACTTCCACCACGAGTTTCCGTTCTACGGCCACCGCGCGGCTTCGCTGGAGCGCCTGTACGACCTGCGCATCGTGCCGATGCCGTTGTCCGCCGCACAGCTCACCCCGGCCGCCCAGCAACTGGTCCGTGACTGCCGGACGGGCATTATCTCCCGTCTCCAGTCGTTCCGCGAGCCGACCAACCACGCGACCTGCGATCGCGTGTTCCACGGTTTTCGCCTGCCCGAGTTCTTCGGCGGCCACTTCTCCACCTATGTCAATCTGGGCATCAACGTCGTGGCCCCGCTCATGGACCGGGAGGTCGCGACGGCGGCTGCCGTCCTGTCGCCATGGACTCGGATGATGGAGGGGCAGCACCGGCGCCTGATCCATGAGCTGTGCCCACAGGCAGGAGCGCTGCCGACGACGAGCGGCTACTCGGCCTCCTGGCGGCCGGGCAAGTTGGCGTCCGATGTACTGGGCTATGGCACCAACGAGGTGCGGCGCCTTGTGAACAAGCTCGGCCAGCGTCATCTGGGTCGTGCGCCGTTCCCACGCGCCGGCGCCCTGGAGACGGACGCTCCAGGCTTCGGCCGCCGGACGCGCGAGCTGCCCGGCTTCCACGCCGGTCTGGCCCAGCTCAAGGAGCGCGGGATCTACCTGCGAGACCTGGATCCGATGGCCATCCGGCCACACGAGGTGGGACGAATCTTGACGCTTGGAATGTGTTTCGCACATCTGCAGC
>JBATRI010000513.1:0-2528 GCA_049292515.1 Geminicoccaceae bacterium | reverse complement strand
ACCACCAGCACGCGCGTGCTGGTGGTCCCCTGGTCGATGGCGGCAATGCGCATGCGGCCCTGCCGGCTGGCTCAGGCGGAGTGGGCCCGCTCGCCGACGGCGCGCTCGGCGGCCAGGATCTCGGCCTGCCGCCTGGCGACCACGTCGCCGATCGGCGGGCCCTGGAAGCGCTTCCGCTCGAAGCCGAACCAGATCACCAGGAGCAGGATCAGCAGCCCGACCGCGTAGCTGATCAGGATGTCGAACGGCGGCTGGATGCCGGCAAAGGCCACGAGCACGACGCCGATCAGCGACAGGACCGCGATCGGCTTCGACCAGATGCCCAGGCGGAACGGCCCGAACTCGGTCCAGGTCTTGCCTTCCGCGACCAGGCCGGCGGCGATCGGCATGGCGTAGGAGATGTAGAGGAACAGGGCGCAGCCGGCGGCCAGGGCCGCGAAGGCCGGCGAGTACAGGGTCGCCGCCACCGACAGGACGGCGCTGGTCCAGATCGCCGCCACCGGCGTGCGGTGCACCGGGCTGACCTTGCGCAGGATCGAGGATGCCGGCAGGCCGCCGTCACGCGAGAAGGCGAAGACCATGCGCGAGATCGAGGTCAGGCCGGCGAGCGCGCAGCAGTAGTTGGCGACCACGATGCCGATCGCCAGGAAATCCTTGAGCAGCTCGGGGGCCGGAAGGTTGTTGAACAGGTTGAACCAGGCATTGGGGCCGTCCTTGGCCGCGACCGCGAGATCGGGGATCGCCAGGATGAACGAGATCGCCATGATCAGGCCGAAGGAGAGCGACCAGAAGATCGAGTGCAGGATGCCGCGCGGCACCTGGCGGCGGGCGTCGATCGTCTCCTCGGAGGTATGGGCCGAGGCGTCGAAGCCAGTGATCGTGTAGATCGGGTAGAGCAGGCCGACCAGAAACGCCACGAAAGCCGTGCGCGGCTCGACGTAGAAGCCGCCGCCGGGCTCGCCGGTATTGTTGACGAACTTGGTGAGTCGCGAGAGGTCGAAGGTGGCGCCCCAGAACAGGAAGGTCAGCGTCAGCAACACGGCCACGACCAGGATCAGGTAGCCGGAGAAGTCGGTGATCGCGGTCGTGGTCTTGATGCCGTAGTGGTTGAACAGGGCCTGGGTCAGGGTGATCAGGGAGACCGCGATCACCTGCTCCTGGTAGCCCCAGCCCGAGGTGTCCAGGCCGAACACGCCGGTCAGCACCAGGTCCTTGAACAGCAGATAGACGCCGACATTGACCGAGGCGACGACGAAGACCAGGCCCAGCATGTTGATCCAGGCGCAGACCCAGCCGTAGCCGCGGCCGCCCAGGATCGAGGCCCAGTGATAGAGCCCGCCAGCGGTCGGGTAGGCCGAGGCGATCTGCGCCATGGCCAGGCCCACCACCAGCGCGAACACGCCGCCGATCAGCCAGCCGACCACGACCGAGAACGCGCCGCCGGCGGAGAACGCGACCGGGAAGGCGGTGATGCCGCCGGCCAGGATGCAGATGATCGAGAACGAGATCGCGAAGTTCGAGAACCCGCCCATGGTCCGGGAGAGCTCCTGGGCATAGCCCATGTGGTGGAGGACTTTCACGTCCTCGTCGAGTATCCGCTTTTCGTCGATCGCTCTGTCCCCGCTCATTTCATTCCCTCTGCCATGTGGTTGGGATGGCCGCCGTGCTTGGCCGGGCCGAAGCAAGTTGCGTGCCCGCGCTTCAACACTCCCGGGCACCGACAAAATCGACGGCGGCACGGCGCGCCGTCGACGGAATGGCAAGGTCGTGCAGCGGCACGAGGAGGCGACGTTCGGGTATGGCGCCGCCGCGCCGCCGCCACACCGTGACCCCATCGAGCGTGAGCCGGAGCTCGCCCCGGGTGGCTTGCTCGGCGCGCACCTGCAGATGCCGCAGGGCGTTGCCGGCCAACGGCAGGGCGAGGCGCTGCGGCACCACCAGCTTGACGCCGGGGCCGGTCGTGATCGGCAACATCCGGTCGATGGTGGGGAGTGCCCCGGTCAGGTCGTCGGCGATGCAGCCGGCGATGCGCCGGCCCTCGCGGAACGACCAGCCTGCCGTCTCCACCGGGCGCAGCACGTTGCCGGCGGCGAAAAAGGCGAGATCGGAGCAGCGGCCGAACTGGTCGATGGCCGGACCGCCGGAGCCAGGATCGAGGACGAGATGGCTGGCCCGGACCAGGGACGCCTCGGGCACGAACTGGCCTGTGAGCAGCACGCCGTCGCAGGCGATCTCGCCCGGCCCGCCGTCGGGACCGCGCACCGTCACGGCCTCGACCCGCTCGCCCCCACGGATCGCAACGAGTTCCGTGCGGTATCGGACCGGGATGCCCAGGAGGCGTGGAAACTGGCTCAGCGCCCACGGCGCGGTAGGCCGGTCGTTGGCTTCCAGCACCGCCACCGGGCGGATGCCGGCACGGCGGCAGGTCAGCAGGGCCGACAGCGCCACCAGCTCGGTGCCGACGATCACCGGGCGGCGAAAGGGCAGCAACCCCTCCAGGTAGACGTAGGCCTGGAGCGCACCAGTCG
>JBATRI010000512.1:0-2649 GCA_049292515.1 Geminicoccaceae bacterium | reverse complement strand
GCCGTGAACCGACGCCGGGTTCCCCTCTCGGCCATACTGCCCTCCTCGAGTGTTCAGGGTTCGTTAGCAAACCCTCCACTCCCAGGGGGCAAGTCCACGCCCAGCAAGGAGCTGGTCGAGCAATGCGTCAGGGATAACCGGTGCTTTGCGACGTGCCATGCGAAGGCTCCTTCCTTCCCTTCGGCATGGCCCACACACGAAATTCATGACATGTGTGGACGCCCCGTTCGGAGCAAGAAGAATCTTCGGGTTCAGCCTGGCGCGTAGTCAGGTGCTGACATGTGTCCGGCCTCGAACGCGGCTCGTCACGTGCCGCGGGCCCGTATGGGATCCGCGGATCGGGTCCAGTACAGTCCCGCGCGCTCGAGGCGCTCGTCAGAAACCTGGTTTTCCCGATCCCGTCTCATTGACCGTTGCGCCATACCTTCCGTCTGACCTTCCTACGCCGCCGATGGCTCCGGTCGCAGACGTCTACGCGGCTGCGACCGGAACTCGGTAGACCCCGCCGTGGGCGAGAAGCGCCCATACCGTCCGGGCCATCTTGTTGGCGAGCGCCACCCTGACCAGCATCGGCGGCTTGCGGCTCAGCATCCGGCCGAGCCACGACCGAGGTGACACCCCATTCCGGGCCGCCCAGCGCGCAACGGCGCTCGCGCCGATGATAAGCAAACGGCGTAGGGTTCGCTCGCCCATCCTCGAGGTCCGTCCGAGGCGCTCCTTGCCGCCGCTCGATCTCTGTAGCGGTGTAAGCCCGAGCCAGGCTGCGAAGTCGCGTCCCCGTCTGAATGTCGCAGCCGGCGGCGCCAGGGCCAGGAGTGCTGTTGCCGTGATCGGGCCGATACCCGGAATAGTCATCAGCCGCCGCGCTACCTCGTCCGCCTTCGTCCGACGCAAGATTTCGTCATCGAGTTCATCGATGCACCCCTCCAGCCTGCGTAATTCTTCGGCCAGCACGGCGAGTACTGTCCGGGCCGCCACTGGCAGGCCGGAGTCCGGACCTTCCGCCAGGGCGGCGAGCAAGGTTGCGTGCTGTGCTCCCTTGGCGACAACGATACCGAACTCGGCGAAGTGCCCACGCACAGCGTTGATCACTTGCGTGCGTTAGCGAACGAGCAGGTCGCGGGTGCGGAACACGAGCGCCGCGGCCTGCGCTTCCTCGTCCTTGACCGCCACAAACCGCATGGTCGGGCGCTGCGCCGCCTCACAGATCGCCTCAGCATCAGCTACATCGTTCTTCTGTCGCTTCACGAAGGGCTTCACATAGGCCGGCGGGATTAGCCGCACGGTGTGCCCCAACCGACCAATCTCCCGACCCCAGTAATGCGCCCCTCCGCAGGCCTCCATGGCCACGACGCATGGCGGCTGTGCCGCGAAGTACGCGAGCACCTGTGCCCGCCGAAGCCGCTTGCGGAACAGGACAGCGCCCGACGTGTCAGCTCCGTGCGCCTGGAAAACGTGCTTCGCAATATCCAGTCCGATCGTGCTAGTCTGTCCCACGGACGCCTCCTCTGCTGGGCGGTCAACAACGCCATCTTGGCACAGCGATGCCGTCGAGGGGCGTCCACCCCATCAGTCCCCTTTTGGAGCGGCTCGCCCTCACCGGTGCCCTGGTCACCATCGACGCGATCGGCACCCAAAGCGCGATCGCCGAGGTCATCCTGAGCCGCGGCGGCGATTACCTGCTCGCGCTCAAAGGCAACCGGCCCGCCACCTTCAAGGATGTCGAGGCCTTCTTCGCCGGCCCGCCGCCGGGCGCGCTCGGCACGTTCGAGAGCACCGACGGCGAGAACGGCCGCATCGAGACCCGCCGCCATGCCGTCTGCCACGACGTGGCCTGGCTGTTCGCGGACCGCCGCTACCCCGGCGAGCCCGCCTTCGCTGGCCTCGCCATGATCGGCATGATCGAGAGCACCATCGAGCGCGACGGCAAGACCAGCCGCGAGCGGCGCTACTACCTGAGTTCCGCCAAGCTCGACGCCGCCACCTTCGGCCGCGCCGTGCGCGGTCACTGGGGCATCGAGAACCGCCTGCGCTGGGTCCTGGACGTGGTCTTCAAGGACGACCTCGCCCGGCTCAGGACCGGCCACGGGCCGGCGAACATGGCCGTCGTCAAGCACATGGCGATCAACCTGCTGCGCCAAGCCAAGCCGACAAGCTCGCTCAAGAACCGCAGAAAGCGCGCCGGATGGAACACCCACTATCTCAAAACCCTCATCCGCCAGACCGCATGAACCCGTGTTCATGCGATCGCCCTGGCAGCCGGATGAAGTAGGCTTGATCCGGGGTCCGCCGGTCGAGGGGGGATGCGTCATTGAATCTCTTTCTGAGGATACAGACATATTAATCTATTGACTAAATAGATATAATCGAGAATATATAAACCTGCTTGTCGACTGCTCGTGGTCGACAGGCTCTATCGGAAAGCAGGCATGGCGGTAGCCGCCCTCCATCGTACGCCATCGGTGGCCGCGCTCGCGGCCGAGTTCGCGCTGGCTGCCGCCCAGCACGACAGCTCTGGAGCATTCCCGTTCGCGAATTTCACGCTGCTGCACAAGGCCGGGTTGCTGGCCTTGACCGTGCCGACCCATCTGGGTGGCAATGCTGCCGGCCTTGCCGAGGCGGCACGGCTCGTCGGAACGATCGCCGCCG
>JBATRI010000511.1:0-1940 GCA_049292515.1 Geminicoccaceae bacterium | reverse complement strand
GGGTTTGCATGGATTGATTATTGCCAGACGTATTAACAATTGTATTAGTATTAGTGTTAGTGGTTTCACCAACGGGTATCCAAGCTATATTGCCGTTTTCGTCGTAAAAATAGGTGTCATTGTTTTCGCCGTTGTTTTCAGTTTCGGGGGTATTGTTGTTGGCATTAATATCTTCGTCAGGGGGCAACAAGGTAGTTTTTTCTATTTCTGTTACAATTGTCTCTTTGGCGGCGGGTATTGGGTCTTTGGTAGTTATTGATTTGGGCTTTGAAGTGGCTGTTTTTTTAGAAGTACCAGCTTTTTTCGTAACCTTTTCTTTTGTGCTTAATTTTGTAGCCGGTTCATCGGCATCCGGTTTAGATATTTTTGTAACAGGTTCCCATGCAATATAGCCATTTTCGTCAATATAGTAATCGTCAGTAGCAGGCTCCGGAATAATCTCCTCGGCGGCAATATTAGTATTCTCAATCGTTTCTTGAACTATTTTGACTGTTGGTTTTGCATTTTTTGCCGATACTTTATTTCTTTTCGCAGGTTTATCCGGATTTTTTTTAGCCATAGCAGTCGTTTTTCCGGCAATAGGTGTAATTAATTTCCAAGCAATATTTCCATCGGCATCAATATAATAAGTTTTATCGTCATCTATCGGTGGTATAGCCGAATCATCAGTGGGCATATTATACGTTGACGGGTAACTGACGGTAAATCCATCGTTTTCTTCTTTGGCTTTAGCCTCTTTTGTTTCCTCGCTGTTGGCTTCCCACGCTATATAATTTGGTGTCGGTGTAGGGTCTGCGTCAACGGGTTCGGGTATATTGCCATCGTAAATAGCCTTTATATTTTGACTGAGTTCATATTTTTCTATAAACGGAACCCTAAGCGGATAATGCTTGTTATCGGCTGGAATTTCTGATTTAACTAATGCCGGATTTAAGGCTTGAAATTTTGAGAGTGGCATTTTAAGGTAATTGGCCACTGTTTCTAACTTAATTCGACCGCGCAATAACAAGGTGTCAGAGCTATTAAAATTTGGCGGGTCGAGAGGCATGGTATATTGCAAATCGTGGTCAAAATAGTAGTTAATCCAATACATAGTTGCAATAAAAGCCGGAACAAAATTTCGTGTTTCGCGGGGCAAATAAGGTTGTATGTCCCAGTACGATACATTGCCGCCCAATTGTTTTACGATGCGTTTTACTTTTGCATCGCCACAATTATAAGCCGCCAGTACTAAAAACCAGTCGCCAAACTCGTCATAACGGCGGCTCAAATATTTAGCGGCAGCCTCAGTACTGCGGTGAGGGTCGCGGCGTTCGTCTAAATAATTATTAATTTTGAGCCCATAACTCCGAGCGGTTCCGGGCATAAACTGCCACAATCCACGCGCACCCATAGGCGAACCTGCGTTTGGATTTAAAGCCGACTCGATGATGGTAAGATATTTAAAATCTATTGGCACGCCATTGGCTACTAATATTTGCTCAAAAACCGGAAAATAAACAGTGGTTAAGCCTAAAACTTTTTGCGATAATTCTTTGTTTCTTCCGGTGTACGATTCGATTTGACGCACAACCTGGTTGTTACAAATAAGGGGCAATTCCGATTTTATTAGAGAGATTTTACGACTATATTCTTCTGAAGAAAACAGTGCCAAAGTAGCCGGAGGCAGATTAATTGTTTCGGGGTTAGGTTCTAAAAACAAAGCGGCTTGTGTATTTGCCGCCGGAAACAGAAACCAACAAAAAAAAATTAAAAACGCACAGCAAATGTGTTTACATCGCTCCATAAGGCAAAGGTGGATTTTTGTAGCTGGGCGGAGATAAAAGAAATCAAATAGTTTTTAAAGAAAATCCCAGCAAAAATTGAATATAAAAATTATTATTATGTTATATAGATAGCAGCAAATGCACAAACAATGAAAAATCCGGATGCCTATTAAC
>JBATRI010000510.1:0-4800 GCA_049292515.1 Geminicoccaceae bacterium | reverse complement strand
AACCGGAGCCGCGGCTGCGGACGTCGGAACGGCGGTCACAGGCCGCGCAGGCCCGCCGCGACGCCCGCTTCGCCGAAGCGGCCCGGCTGCGCGAGCAAGGCCTCTCCATACGTGCGGTCGCCCTGACGCGCGGCGTCGAACGCAAGACGGTACGTCGCTGGTTACGGGCCGGCCATGCCCCGACGTGGCGTCATGCCGACCGCGGCAGCAGCATCCTCGACCCGCATCGAGCTTGGCTGGAGGAGTGTTGGCAGGCTGGGTGCCGCAACACCGCCGCGCTATGGCGCGAACTCGAGGGGCGCGGCTTTCCCGGGCAATATTCCACAGTCCGGGCGTGGGGCACCCGGCGGCGTCGGCAGGATCCTGCCGTCGAGCCAGCGGGCGCGTCCCGGACATCGAGGCTTGTCAAGGTGCTTGAACCCCCAACCCCGCGGCGGGCAGCGCGCCTGCTCGCCAGCGAGTTGGCAAAACTCAGCAAGGAGGAACGGCGGTTCGTCACCGCCTTGCGGGAGCGCTCTGCCATCATCGCTACCGCCGCCGATCTCATCGGTCGCTTCACCTCCATGGTGAAGGACAAGACGCCTGCGGCCCTCGACAGCTGGCTGCATGAGGCAGAGGCCAGCGCCTTGGCGACCTTCGCCGCTGGGCTGCGCCGCGACGAGGATGCCGTGCGCGCCGCGCTGAGCGAGCCGTGGAGCAACGGGCAAGTCGAAGGACAGGTCAACCGGCTCAAGGTCGTCAAGCGCGAGATGTATGGCCGGGCCGGCTTTGATCTGCTTCGCGCTCGGGTCTTGGGTCACGCCTGACGCCAAAACCGGAAGAGCAAACACCCCTCGGTCATCCACACAAAACTTCCAAGAACCCAAAGTTGCAAGCCGTTTGACAATTGGCATTTGGCTGGCGAGATGGAAAGCATATCAATCATAGTTATTTATAGGTATCATAAATACTTCTTATTTATATGATAATTCTCTATACTATAAATAATCAATGTATGCTCGATCAAGCGATGGGTCAATGTTATTTTATGTCATTGCCGCTGGATGCAGCGGCTCGACTTGGCAGCCCGCTGACGAAGGCGAGTTCGACTGATTCGTAGATGCTCTGATGGCGTGGTAGTCGAGCATGGCGCTGGGGCGGCAGCGCAAGCACCAGAGGGGTAGGTCCCGACGAGCTGTGCATCCGATCGGTCGCCACTACAGGCCTATCTGCTGCAGCGGTTTCCTGCCATAAAGAAGCGGGGCGCCATCACAAGTCGTTTTTGGCCATGGGAATGAGAATGGCCTACCCTTGAAAAGGGAACGCATGTTTTCTTCCTTGCAGGATTTGTTTGACGCTATTCCGGGTAATAATGCCCTCCTCGACGCCGAGGGCCGCATCGTGCTCGTCAATCAGGCTTGGCGTTGCTTCGCGGCTGACAATCAACTCCCCGATCCGTTATACTATATCGGCACGAGCTACCTCGAGGTTTGCGACCGTGCTGCCAGAACGGACGTGACCGCCGCTGCGGTCGCCGCTGGCCTGCGTGCGATTCTCCAAGGCGGGCCGGAGTTCCAGCTGACTTATCCCTGTCACGCGCCGACAGAGCAGCGTTGGTTTTCCCTCAAGGCCAGGCCGATCGAGGTCAATGGTCGACCCGCGGTCCTGGTCATCCACGACAACGTGACCGATCTGAAACGGGCGGAGCTGGCCCAAGAGGCAAGCAATGCCCAGCTGCAACTGGCATTGGCAGCCGGCCGGATGGGGACCTGGGATGCGGACTTGCGCAGCGGCATCGAGCGCTGGAGTGCCGGCACATACCATATCTTCGGGGTCGATCCGGCCAGTTTCACGCCAAGCTACACTGCCTTCATGGCTCTGATGGAGCCACACGACCGTGAACGCTTCCATAGCAGCATGGACGCGGTCTTCCAAGGCAGCGGCGGGCCGGAATTCAGCAACGAGTGTCGCATCGTCCTACCGGATGGCAAGGTCCGCTGGATCGGCGGTAGCGGGCTGCTGCTGCGAGATTCATCGGGTCGACCTGAGCGCTTGCTCGGGATCTGCCACGACATCACCGACCGCAAGGAGCGTGAGCTCGAGCTCGAGGCGGCGTATAGCCGCTTGGCCGAGCAGACCGGCCTGGTCGAGCAGCGCAACCGCGAACTCGAACTGGCGAGCCGGGCCAAAGATCAGTTCGTGGCCAACATAAGCCACGAGATCCGCACCCCCCTCAACGCCGTGCTGGGCTTTGCCGATCTGCTGAAGAGCTCGAGCCTGGAGCCGACCCAAGCTCGCTATGTGGACGTCATCCACGCGACAGGCCGCCATCTGCTGGCCATCATCAACGACGTTCTCGATCTCGCCAAGTTCGAGGCGGGTCGACTTGCTCTGGAGCGGATCGACTTCGTACTAGACGACATACTCGAGCAGGTGCGCTCGCTGCTGGCACCGCAGGCGGCCGAGCGTGGGCTGGCGCTGCGGGTCGAGCCGACGCTCAAGGAGCCGGTCGTGGTTTGCGGTGACCCGACCCGGCTGCAACAGATTCTGCTCAATCTGGTCGGCAACGGCCTCAAGTTCACCGCCCAGGGCAGCGTCACCCTGACCGTGCACCTGCTGCCGACCGCGACATCGGGCGGCGTACGGCTGCGATTCGAGGTCCAGGACACCGGGATTGGCATCCCTACCGAGCGTCAGGCAGAGCTGTTTCAGCCCTTTGTTCAGGCCGACAGCTCGATCAGCCGGCAATATGGCGGCACCGGGCTGGGGCTGGCCATCTGTCGCCGGTTGGTCCTGGCCATGGGTGGGGAGATCGGGCTGGAAAGCGAATCCGGCCGCGGCAGCCTGTTCTGGATCGAGCTGCCGTTCGAGTCTGGCGATGCCCTGATGGCGGCCAAGCGAAACGTCCAGCCACCGCCACCCATCCGACCGTTGCGTGTGCTGGTGGTCGACGACGTCGCGGCCAACCGTGAGCTCCTGGCCGCGATGCTGGGTGAATGTGGCCATGAGATCCTGCTCGCCGCGGACGGCGCCGCCGCGGTCGATATAGTAGCCCGCGAGGGACCGGACCTGGTACTGTTGGACATCCAGATGCCGGTCATGGATGGCGTCACGGCGACCCGCCGGATCCGCCTGCTGGGCGGGCAGGTGGCGACCGTACCGATCTTTGCGCTGACCGCCAGCGTCATGCCCGACGAGCGCCAACGCTATCTGACCGCGGGGATGAATCGCTGCCTGACCAAGCCCGTGGTCTGGCCGGATCTGTTCGCCGCCTTGGCCGAGGTCGCGGCAGGGCAGCTCGTCGTATCGGCAGGCACGCCGGTGCGGCAAGCTGCCCCCAGCACCGATGCCACCGAGCCCTTGCTCGACCTCGCGATGCTGGCAGGAATGGCCCGCACCCTGCCGCCGGCCGTGTTCCGGCAACTCCTGGCCCGTGGCCTGGAGGGTGCAGCCCGGAGCCAGCAGCAGCTGTGGGCGGCCTTGGGCGATCCGCTGTTGCTGGCGCAGGAGGCGCATCGGCTGCGCGGCACCGCCGGCAGCTTTGGCCTAGCGCGCATTTCGGCGCTGGCTCGGGCAATCGAGAGTCAGCCTGATGAGAGCGGGGACGTGGCGCTGCTGGTGGCCGAACTCGAAGCCGCGCTCACGGCCACCCGGGCCGCGGCCGAGCAGCTCGAGTTCGACGTGTGACCGAATCGGTTGGGTTGGCAGAAACGGGCAGGAATCCCCGTTAACGTCCTGTGCTGAGCTGGATTATCGGCGCAGCCGCTGCAGCAGCTTCCGCCCGTCTTCGCGAAGTGAGCGCGACGGAGAGAAAATCCCTCACTGAAGCGGCCGGAAGCATGTCCGGCTAGGGCGGCGGAAAAATCCGGCGCCTGCATATCTTCCGGGAGCTGCTCTAGAGCCTGGACTATCGTCGCATGACGGCGGGTGGACACCCGCCGTCATCGAAGGTCAAGTCAGCCCATGAGGCTCATCCCCACCAGCGGTGCCACATGGCGTGATCGCCACCCAACGCGAACGCATCGATCCGGTTCGGCCCCCACGACACTGCAGTCGGATTCGAGTAGATGTTGCCGCCGAGCGCCTCCCAGTCGCTCCAGCCACCATCGAACCATTTGTGCCAGAGCTGACGGTCGTTGCCGACCACGAAGCAGTCGAGCCGGCCGGACGCCCAGGAGCTCACCCCCACGCCATCGGTACAGAAGCCGCCCAGACTCTCCCAGCCCTGCCAGCTGCTGCCATCCCACCAGCGGTGCCACAGGGCGTGATCGCCACCCAGCGCAAACACGTCGATCCGGTTTGGCCCCCACGACACTGCAGTCGGATTCGAGTAGATGTTGCCGCCGAGCGCCTCCCAATCGCTCCAGCCGCCATCGAACCATTTGTGCCAGAGCTGACGGTCGTTGCCGACCACGAAGCAGTCGAGCCGGCCCGACGCCCAGGAGCTCACCCCCACACCATCGGTACAGAAGCCGCCCAGGCTCTCCCAGCCCTGCCAGGTTGATGGCCGGGCCGCGACCTCGAACGCGGCTTGGCCGCGGATAATGCCGGCACCGCTGTGCTGATCGAAGCCTGCCGGGCCGATGTCCTTAGCGGTGTCCCGAAACGCTGCCTTGGCTTGGTCTTGCGTGAGTGCAGGGTTCCCACACTTGAGCAGGGCCGTGATCCCGGCACAGATGGGCGTCGCCGCCGAAGTGCCCGAGTCGCTGTTGAAGTAGCCGGTGAAGTGCGTGATCGAGCAAAAGTCGGGTTTGTTCGGGTCGAGCGCCCCAGGTCCTTGGCTGGAGTAGCCCACGAACTCCTCGAGCCGATTGACTGCAC
>JBATRI010000509.1:0-9745 GCA_049292515.1 Geminicoccaceae bacterium | reverse complement strand
GCCCTGGGCGATCCCAAAGCCCTGGCCGCAGAGGCCCACCGCCTGCGCGGCACCGCCGGCAGCTTCGGCCTCGCCCGCATCGCCGCCCTCGCCGCCCAGATCGAGGACCGACTGCGCCACCAGCTCGACGTCCAAGACCTCCTCCGCGACCTCGAACACACCGTCCCAGCCTCAAGAAACGCCTTCAGCCACCGCGAAGACACCTCACGCAGCTGAACCCGGCGCGCGTTCCATTGCGCGCCTTGATCCACGGAGCGCTGGGACTACGCCGCCAACCGGTTGACCTTGCTCTCGGCCATGGTCGTCAGCTTGTGGTCGGTGGCCTTCTCCTCGTCGAGGTTCTGTTGCAGCACCGAGGCGCAGTCGCTACGGCCCAGCTGCTTGGCCCAGGCGATCAGCGTACCGTACCGCGTGATCTCATAGTGCTCGACGGCCTGCGCCGAGGCGATGAGCGCCGCATCCAGCACCTCCTTGTCGGCAACATCGCCAGCGACATCGTTGGCTTCCTCGAGAATGCCGTCGATCGCCGGGCAGGTTACGCCCTTGGGCGAATGGCCGTGCATCTTGAACACCTGCTCGAGGCGCTTGATCTGTCCCTCGGTTTCGGTGAGGTGCGTCTGAAAGCCTTGCCGCAGTTGGGCATCGTTCGCCTTCTCGATCATCGTCGGCAGCGCCTTGGAGATCTGATTCTCGGCGTAGTAGATGTCCTGCAAGGTGTGAACGAAAAGATCGTCGAGGGTGGCGATGTCCTTCGAGAAAAAGCCCATGGTGAAGTCCTCCTGCTGTTTGGCCTCTTTCTGCAGCTGCTTCACACGCTGCGCGGCCACGTCGCCGCTGCCGACATAACGAAACCGCGAAAGGAGGGTTCCCGCTGCCCCCGGGCCTCGTTCGCCCCGGCGGGGTAGTGCGCGCTCCTTAGATATGTCGTCGGTGGCGCGATCCATGTTACCGACCCACCAAGGCCAGCAGCAGCCCTAGGGCCAGCAGCGCGGCAAGAGACTGCCAGAAGCGCAGCGGGTTGCGCTCGTACAGTGAGCGGGCCGGCGCACGCATGGGGGCGCCGCGTGCCAGACCGTGCTCGAGCACGACGGCAAGCTCGAGGACATCGCCAAAACGGGCGGCGGGCACGACCGCGACCGCCCGGTTCAGTGTCTGGTCCAGCCAGGCCGGCAGATCGGGACGATGTTTGCCGAGCGGTGTCGGCGGACCGAAGCGCGGCCGGGCAAAGGGCTCGATCTCGCCGTAAGGATAGGCGCCACCGCTGAACATCCGATAGATGGTCACGCCCAAGGCGAACTGGTCGGATCGTTCGTCGCCGCCGGCCCCCTCGAGCAGTTCCGGCGCCATGTAACTCGGTGTCCCCGGGGCATGGGCGATGGGAAATTCCTCGATCTCGGGCAGGCGGGCGACGCCCAGATCGACCAGTCGGAGCCCACCAGACCGCTGCAGGATGACATTGTCAGGCTTGATGTCGCGGTGGATGATACCCGCGCGATGCAGCGTCGTGACGGCGCGGGCGAGCTTCACCGCGATCTCCAGGCCCTCGGCGAACGGCAAAGGCGGCCGCCGCTGCAGTCGGCGTTCCAGGGTGATGCCCGCATAATACGGCATGACCGTGTAGAGGCAGGTCTGACGCTCCGGGCCCGGATCGAGCACCTCGCCGATCCAGGGGCTACGCACGCGACTGGCGACCCACGCTTCGCGCACGAAGGCCTGGCGGTAGATCGATTCGGCCGCCACCGCCTCCTTGGGGAACTTGAGGACGACATCCGCATCGGTAGCTCCATCGACCGCGCGGAACACCCGACTGTAACGACCATCGCTCAGCACCTGGCCCAGCTCGAAGCCGTCGACCGTGGCCCTGGAACCGGGTGCCGCCAGTAGCGGCAGCCCGGCGATCGTCTCCTCGAGGTCGATCCGGTCGGGGGCTTGCAGGCTGAACACGTCGACAATGATTGCCGTGGCGTTGTCGCCTCGGGTTTCGTCCAGCGCGGCCTCGACCGACTGCCGGGCCGCCGTCTGCGAGGTCGCCCGCTGTGACAGGAGCGCCATCAGCTCTGCTTCGGGCAGGGCACCGTGCACGCCATCTGTGCAGAGCAGAAATCGATCGTGCTCCAGCACGGACTCGGCGCGGTAGTCGACCCGCACCGTCTCTTCGGCCCCCAGCGCGCGGGTGAGCATGTTGGACAGCCCGGCCTTGCCGGGGGTGTGATCGGTGGTCAGTAGCTCCAGATCATCCCCGCGCAGGCGATAGATCCGCGAGTCGCCGACATGGACGACATGCGCCACGCGGCCACGCAGGATCAGCGCGGAAAAGGTGGAGGCCATGCCCTGAAGCGCCGGATCGGAGCGGCCTTGCGCGTGCAGCCACTGGTTCAGCGCCGCCAGCGTCGCTCCCGCATGACGGCGCACGCCCAAGAAGTCGGAGCCGTTCAGATAGCCGTCGATGAAGCCGCGCACGGCCACCTCGGCTGCAATCCTGCCACCCCGGGCGCCGCCCACGCCATCGGCGATCGCAGCGATCATGCCGTGGCGACGCTGCTCGGCCGGTGTCCCCAGGTAGATTCCGGCATAGTCTTCGTTGGCGGGTCGCCCGCCGCGCTCGCTTGCCAGCCCGATACCTACTTCCATCGTCGCTCCCGTGTCGGGCATTCCGCGCTACCCGCGCAGCCTAACTGGCACGGTGCTTGCCTGCCATAAGGGCGAGCCTGCCGTGGCAGGTGGGGACCATACTCTAAACCCGTAGCGATCATTTGATCGCTGGGTGTGACGAAGCCTCCGCATTGCATGGCGATGCGGTGCTTGTTGTCGCTTTTATTTCTATATTTAGAAATGGAAAAAAATTACTGCTGCAATGCAGCATTCTACTTGCTTATCTATGCAATATCATGCATTGCGGTTGCGCAGAGACTGTTGATTGCCACCAGCAACCAACTTGCTGAGTCTGCTTTGGAGTACATGATCGCGTGACAAAAGACTTTCTCAAGGCAGGACATACGCCCACTCTGTTCGCCGCGTTCTTCTACTTTGATATCAGTTTCATGGTCTGGGTACTTTTAGGCCCGCTGGGTGTGCAGATCGCGCACGACCTGGAGCTGACACCGGGGCAGAAAGGCCTGATGGTGGCGACACCCATCCTGGCCGGCGCGGTGCTGCGAATCGTCAACGGCATTCTGGTTGACCATCTGCGGCCACGACGGGCGGGCCTGATCTGTCAGGTGATCGTCATTGCCGGGCTTGCCGCCGCGTGGCTGGCCGGACCGCACACCTTCCTGGAAATACTGGCCGTAGGCGTCGTGCTGGGCGTCGCCGGGGCATCCTTTGCCGTGGCTTTGCCGCTGGCGTCACGCTGGTACCCGCCGGAGCATCAGGGCACCGCCCTGGGCATCGCCGGCGCCGGCAATTCTGGCACCGTGCTGGCGGCTTTGTTCGCCCCTGGCCTGGCGGTCGCGTTCGGGTGGGTCAATGTGCTGGGCTTGGCGCTGATCCCTCTGATCCTTGCGTTCGTCGTCTATCTGCTGATGGCCAAGGATGCGCCGGACTGCCCTCCGCCGAAGACGCTACCGGAATACCTTCAGGTATTGAAGATCGACGACGCCTGGTGGTTCATGCTGTTCTACAGCGTCACCTTCGGCGGCTTCGTCGGCCTGGCGTCGTCGCTTACCATCTACTTCAACGATCAATACGGCCTGAGCCCGGTCGTCGCCGGCTATTTCACCGCGGCCTGCGTCTTTGCCGGCTCGCTGGTCCGCCCCATCGGCGGCAACGTCGCCGACCGCATGGGTGGGATCAAATCGCTCTCGATCATGTACGTCATCGCCGCGATTGCACTGGTGGTCGTCAGCACCGGGCTGTCCCAGGCCTGGATGGCGCTGGCCACCTTCGTCGTCGCCATGCTGGCCCTAGGCATGGGCAACGGCGCCGTGTTCCAGCTCGTCCCACAGCGCTTCAAGCGCGAGATCGGCGTGATGACCGGCCTGGTTGGCATGACGGGTGGTGTCGGAGGCTTCTTCCTGGCCTCGAGCCTCGGCTACTCCAAGCAGCTTACCGGCAGCTATCAGGCCGGGTTCCTGGTGTTCGCCGCGCTGGCGCTGGTCGCCTTCCTCGGCCTCCAGGGTGTCAAGAGCCGCTGGCGGACGACCTGGGGCGCGGTCGGCGTCACCGCAGCACGCGTCTGACGAGCTCTGTCGATGGCGGCCCAGCTCGGGACTCACTGCCCCTACTGCGCCTTCCAGTGCGGCATGACGATCGCCCTGGAAGGCGGTGAGGCACGGATCGGGGCGCGCGACTTCCCGACCAACAAGGGCGGTCTGTGCCGCAAGGGCTGGACGGCAGCGGCATTGCTGGCCGCCCCCGGTCGGCTAACCGAGCCTCTGATGCGCAGCCACAAAGGTGCCCCCTTGCGCCCGGTATCATGGGACGACGCCCTGGATCGGGTGGCAGCGGGCTTCAAGGCCACGCAGGCCGCGCATGGCCGCGACGCCGTGGGCGTGTTCGGCGGCGGCGGGCTCACCAACGAGAAGGCCTACATGCTGGGCAAGTTCGCCCGCGTCGCGCTGCGTAGCCGCTACATCGACTATAATGGGCGCTTCTGCATGGCCTCCGCGGCCGCGGCCGGGAACAAGGCACTCGGCATCGACCGCGGCCTGCCCTTCCCGTTGGAGGATCTGCCTCAAGCCGAGGTCATCCTGATCGCTGGCGGCAACCCGGCCGAGTCCATGCCGGTGATGATGCAGTATTTCGAGGCGCAGAAGGCGCGGGGCGGGCAGCTCCTGGTCGCCGACCCGCGGCGGACGGCCACCGCCCGCGCGGCGGGCCTGCATCTGCAGATCACCCCGGGTACCGACGGCGCGCTGGCCAACGGGCTGCTCCACATCGCCGTCCGCGACCACCTGATCGATCCCGAGTTCATCGCGGCGCGGACGACTGGATTCGACGCGGTTCGACATACCGTCGCCGCCTACTGGCCCGACCGGGTGGAGCGAATCACCGGCGTTCCCGCGGCGACACTGGTGAAGACCGCCCATCTGCTGGGCGAGGCCAGCACTGCCATCATCCTGACCGGCCGCGGCTTGGAGCAGCAGGTCAACGGGGTCAGCAATGTGCTGGCCTGCATCAACCTGGCCCTGGCGCTGGGCAAGGTCGGTCGCACGGGCTGCGGCTGGGGCACGCTCACCGGTCAGGGCAACGGCCAGGGCGGCCGCGAGCACGGGCAGAAGGCCGATCAGCTGCCCGGCTACAGAAGCATTCTCGACCCCGCCCACCGCGCCTTCGTGGCCAATGTCTGGGACGTGCCCGAGGCGTCGCTGCCGGGCGCCGGCGTATCGGCGACGGAGCTGCTGGGGCTGCTCGGCTCCGAGATCCGCGCCCTGCTGCTGATGGCGTCGAACCCGGTCGTCTCGGCGCCGAACAGCGGCCCGGTCCTGGAGCGCCTGAAGTCCCTCGACCTGCTCGTCGTCAACGACTTTTTTCTCTCCGAGACGGCCGAGCTCGCCGACGTCGTCCTCCCGGTCACCCAGTGGGCCGAGGAGGAAGGGACCATGACCAATCTCGAAGGGCGGGTCCTGCGCCGGCATCGTCTGAGCCCCCCGCCGCCGGGCGTGCGCAGCGACGCGCAGGTGCTCAAGGCCCTGGCCGACAGGCTTGGCGCCGGGGCGCATTTCAGCGCCGAGCCCGAGGTCATTTTCGACGAGCTGTGTCGAGCCAGTGCCGGCGGCGTCGCCGACTATGCCGGGATCACCTATGCGCGGATCGACGCCGAGGACGGCGTGTTCTGGCCGTGCCCGTCGATCGACCACCCCGGCACGCCCCGCCTGTTCGTCGACCGCTTTCCCACCCCGGATGGGCGTGCACGCTTCCATCGGGTCGAGCATCGGCCGCCGGCCGAGGAGCCGGACGAGCAGTTCCCGCTCTTCCTCACCACCGGCCGTCTGCTCCTGCACTACCAGTCCGGAGCCCAGACCCGGCGCGTGCCCGAGCTGGCGGCGGCCGAGCCCGCGCCCTTCGTCGAGATCCATCCCCAGATGGCCCGCAATTACGGCATTGCCGACGGTGATCTGGTCCGGCTGCGCACCCGCCGCGGCAGCGCGGTGCTGGGCGCCAGATTCAGCGACATGGCGCGGCTCGATACGGTCTTCGTGCCGTTTCACTGGGGCGGTGCGGCGTGCGCCAACCTGCTGACCAACGATGCGCTCGATCCGACGTCGAAGATCCCCGAGTTCAAGGTTTGCGCGGTGCAGATCGAACGTGTGGGTGGAGCGATGCCCGGTCCCCCGGTGACCATGCAATGAGCGGGACCCACCGACTCGCAGCCACTTTCTCTTTCACTCCAGGAAACGGAGCCCAGCCATGGACTCGATCGCTCGCTTTCTTCAGGGCGTGTTCTCCTTCACCGGTGCGGGCCTGACCAAGCCGCTGCCCTTGGGCGAAGGTCTCTCCTACGCCGTGCCGGCCGACCGGCGCGCCCAGCTGATCTACTTCCGCGCGGGCAGCTCGGTCGACGACCTGGTGACGCTCGTGCTGCTCCGCGACGGCAAGCCGATGCGCTATTTCCCGCTCGGCGCCAAGGGCGCCATGCACGTGTCGCTGGCGGTGGTCGAAGACCTGCTGCCGGACACCAGGATCGAGGTCCTGATCGGTGCTCCCGAGGGCGTGGCCGGGACCGTGGTCGTCGATATCGGGTTCACGGAAATCCTGTGAACCAGACCGGACATCGCGAGCACAACCTCTCACACTTCTCGGGATGGTAAGTATGCGCAAGCAACGCCTGGTCGTCATCGGCAACGGCATGGCCGGTGCCCGTGCTGTCGAGGAGGTGCTGGCACGGGGCGGTGCCGAGCGGTTCGACATCACCATGTTCGGCGACGAGCCCTACGGCAACTACAACCGGATCCTCCTGTCCAACGTGCTGAGCGGCGCGCAGGACACGGGCGGGATCTATCTCAACACGCTGCCCTGGTACGAACTGAACGGGATCCATCTGCACGCCGGGCACATGGTCACCAAGATCGACCGGGCGGCGCGCAAGGTCTATGCGGGCGACGAGATCGTCGAAAGCTACGACAAGCTGCTGATCGCCACCGGCAGCCGGGCCTTCATCCCGCCGATGGGCAACGTCTACGAGCGGCCCGGCGTGCTGCTGCCCGGCGTGTTCGCCTTCCGCACGCTCGACGACTGCGACGGAATCGTGACCGCCGCCAAGGCCGCCAGGAAGGCGGTCGTGATCGGCGGCGGCCTGCTGGGCCTGGAAGCAGCGCGCGGGCTACTCACCCACGGCTGCGAGGTACACCTCGTCCATATCGGCAAGTACCTGATGGAGCAGCAGCTCGACGCCGAGGCTGCGGGCATCCTCAAGCGCAACATGGAGGGCATGGGCGTTCACGTGCACCTCGAGAAGTCGACCACCGCGGTGCTGGGCGACGGCCGGGTTCAGGGCCTGGCCTTCAAGGACGGCAGCACGCTTGAGTGCGAGCTCCTGGTGATCTCGGCCGGCATCCGGCCGAATGCCGAGATCGGCATGCGCTGCGGGCTCACCACCGAGCGCGCGATCGTCACCGACGACCACATGCGCTCCGTCGACGACATGAATGTCTACGTCGTCGGCGAATGCGCACAGCATCGCGGCCGCGTCTACGGGCTGGTGGCACCGCTCTGGGAGCAGGCCAAGGTCTTTGCCGACCACATCACCGGCAAGAACCGCGACGCCGCCTATCACGGCTCCAAGCTCGCGACCAAGCTCAAGGTGATGGGTGTCGAGCTCGCCTCCATGGGCATCACCATGCCCACCGACGAGCGCGACGAGGTGGTGCAGTTCTCGGAACCCCGGCGCGGCACCTACAAGAAGCTGATCGTCCGCGACGGACGGCTGGTCGGCGGCATCATGATGGGCGACCTCAGCAAGGTCGCCTACCTGATGCAGGCTTTCGACCGCAACACGCCGTTGCCCGAGGAGCGGCTGTCGCTGCTGTTCGACATCGGCGCGCCGGCGGAAAAGGTGACGCTCGACGAGATGCCGGCGAGCGCCCAGGTCTGCAACTGCAACGGGGTCACCAAGGAGGCGATCGGTACCTGCGTCGCCGCCGGCAAGCGCACTGCCAAGTCGGTGATGGAGGCAACCCGAGCCGGCATGGGCTGCGGCGCCTGCAAGAGCCTGGTGGGCGAGCTCGTCGAGTTCTTCTGCGGCGGCGAGGTCGAGGAGGACCCCTCGATCCACTATTACGTGCCCAACATCCCGATGACCAAGCCCGAGCTGGTCAAGGCGGTGAAGGAGCAAGGACTGAAGTCGGTCTCTGCGGTGCTGGGCGCCTTTGCCGACAAGGACGATCCGACCGTCAAGATCGCGCTGGCCTCGCTGCTGACCGTCGTCTGGAAGGGCGAGTACATCGACGAGCGCGATGCGCGTTTCATCAACGACCGGGTGCACGGCAACATCCAAAAAGACGGCACCTTCTCGGTCATTCCGGAAATGCCCGGTGGCGTCACGACGGCTGCCGAGCTGCGCCGCATCGCCGACGTGGCGGAGAAGTACGACGTCCCGCTGGTCAAGCTCACCGGCGGCCAGCGCATCGATCTCGTGGGCATCCCCAAGGACCAACTGCCGGCGGTCTGGAAGGACCTCGACATGCCCGCCGGCTACGCCTGGGGCAAGAGCTACCGGACTTGCAAGAGCTGCATCGGCACCGATTACTGCCGATTTGGGCTGGGCGACAGCATGAAGCTCGCGGCCCAGATCGAAAGTAGATTTCGTGGGCTGGACAGTCCCGGCAAACTCAAGCTGGCGACGGCTGGTTGTCCCCGCAACTGTTCGGAAGCAATGATCAAGGATGTAGGCGCCGTCGCGATCGGCGACGGCAAATGGGAGATCTACGTCGGTGGTGCGGCAGGGGCGCACATCCGCAAGGGCGATGTACTCTGCACCGTAAGCAGTCACGAAGATGTTCTGCTGATCTCCGGTCGCTTCATGCAGTATTACCGTGAGAATGCCAAGTACAAGGAGCGCACCTACAGCTTCGTCGAGCGAGTCGGCATCGATCGTATTCGGGCCATCGTCGTCGACGACAGCGAGGGCATCGCGGCGGAGCTCGACCGTAGCATGCAGGAGTCCGTGGAGCAGATCGGGCGCATGCGCGATCCGTGGCAGGAGCGGGAGACGCCGGCGACACCGAACCAGTTCAAGTCGTTGATCCCAGCGGAGTAGATGGCATGGCCAAGCAATATCGGTTGGGCTCGATCGCGCAGATACCTCCAGGTGAGGGGCGCACGTTCGAGGTCGGTGGGCGGGAGGTGGCGGTCTTCCACACCCGCACCGGCGGGATCTATGCGACCCAGGCGCAATGCCCGCACAAGGCGGGTCCACTCGCGGACGGCATGGTCGGCGATGCGACGCTGGTCTGCCCGCTCCACGAATGGCGTTTCGATCTCACCAGCGGCTCATCGCTGAACGGGCAGTGCAGCATCGCGACCTACCCCGTTCAGACGACGGCCGAGCGCGAGATCCTGCTCACCCTCGACGGCGCCTGATGGGCAGGGGAGCGGCGCCGCCCGGCGCCTTGCGCCTGCCGATGGAGCAGGCGGTGCCGCGCATGGCGCCGCTCAGCAAGCTGCCGATCTTCCTCGATCTCGCCGGCAAGCGGGCCATCGTTGCCGGTGGCTCCGCGGCCGCGGCCTGGAAAGCCGAGCTGCTGGCGGCAGCCGGCGCCCGGGTCGAGGTGCTGGCCGTCGACCCCGGCATCGAGCTGCGCCGCCT
>JBATRI010000508.1:0-4252 GCA_049292515.1 Geminicoccaceae bacterium | reverse complement strand
GTGCCATCGCACCCGCCGACGTGGTGGCTGCCCTGGCGGAGCGCGGCCTGACCCGGCTGCTGATCGAAGGCGGCGGCGTCACCGTGAGCCGGTTCCTCGAGGCGGGCGTGCTGCATCGACTGCAGCTGGCGGTGTCGCCGGTCATTCTCGGGGCCGGGCGGCCGGCGCTGCCCGTGTCGCCGGCGACGTGCCTGGACCGGGCGCTTCGTCCCTCGGGTCGGCGCTACGTCATGGGCGAGGACGTGCTGTTCGACCTGTGCGTCGAGGAGCCGCCGCGCGCAACGGCTTAAGGTGCAGGCATGGAGGTGCTAAGCTCGGCCTTTCGCCCTCCAGCCAAGGTTGCCAGAGATGTCCAGCAACGTAGGCCGAGCACTTCTTCTGTGCTTGCTGTGTGGTGCCTGCGCGACGACACGACCTCCCGGAGCGCCCCCAATGTCGTCCGACGCCGCCAATGGCCAGGATATCGTGACGACGCTGGGGACACCGTTCCATGCGCTGTTCAAGGCCACCGCCTGTGTCCTGACCGCCGTGGTCGTCGTGCCGTCGGCGGCGGTTCTGGCCCTGACCGACCGACCGGAACGCGAGGAACAGCAGGCTTGGCTCTATTCGGGCCTGGGGCAGAACTGTTACGGCTCCTACGCGATGGAGCCGATCTGACGGCCGTGGTCCGCGGCATCGGACACGACGCCCATTGAGTGCGGGCTTTGATGCGCAGCGACCGGGCAAGCCCACGCCATGTGGTCGACCAGCTGATCGAGGAGCGCGCTCCCCGCTTGCTGCGTCGGCCCACGACCGGCTGGCTGCTGCGCCACCTGCTCTATCCGCATCTGGGCTACCATGCGGCCAAGGCCGCGATCGACCGCGTCCACGGTCTTGCCGGTGCCGCCGTCATGGACTTTGCCGCCGGCGAGATCGCCATGCAGGTCCGCACGCTGGGCGCGTCGCGACTGCCGACCGAGGGACGCGTCGTGCTGGCCGTCAACCATCCGACCGGCTTGGCGGACGGCGTGGCCCTGTGGCGGGCGCTGAGCCCGCTCCGTCCCGATCTCAAGATCCTGGCCAACCAGGACGTGCTGCGGATCGCCCCGGCCTTGGCCGAGGTCTTCATCCCCGTCGAGTGGATCAAGGAGAAGCGCCGCCCGGCGACCAGCCGGCGGGTGCTGGCCGACGTGGTGGCGACCCTGCGCCGCGAGGCGGCAGTGACTTTCTTCCCTTCCGGACGGCTGGCTTACCTCTCGTGGCAGGGGCTGGTCGAGCGGCCATGGCAGCCGGCGGTGGTGACCATGGCCCGCCGGCTCGAGGCGCCGATCGTGCCCGTGCACATCCGGGCCAGGAACAGCCCGCTGTTCTATGCCCTGTCGAAGCTCGGCCAGGAGCTGCGCGACATCACGCTGTTCCACGAACTGCTCAACAAGCGCGGTCGGCGGTTCGAGCTCACCGTGGGGCAGCCGATCGATCCGGCCCGGTTGCCGGCCGATGCCGGCGCTGCGATCCGGGTACTGCAGCACCATGTCGAGCACGAACTGCCGCGGGCCAGCCGAACCGAGCCCCGGCCGACCGGCACCGCTTCCCTCGGCCGAGGCTCAGACTACGGGTAGCTTAACCTGGATGATCTTCGCAATCGACGGCACGCCGCCGCGTAGGATGAACAGCATATAATGCCCGGGTGGCAGCGTGTTGGGGTCGCTGGGCACGGTGAGCTTCAGCTTGCCGTTCTGGCGCTGGAACTGCAGCACCTTGGCACGCTGGTTCATGTTGACGGTGTGGGTGACCGAGCCCAGCCGAACCAGGCGCACCTTGTCGATGCTCGAGGCGTCCGGGGTCGGCACCAGGAACTTGTCGCCATAGGTGACGCTCTTGGGCGCCGAGGTGATCGTCGGTCGCGGCCCCTGGAACAGATAGGGTGGGGAGAAGATCTCGGCATTGGCGTTGTCGGCACCACCGTGGATCGCGCTCGGGCGGCCACCGCCGGCGACCAGCACCCGCGCATCGGGCAGCAGTATCGCGGTCGAGTGGTACAGCCGCTTGACCGCCATGCTGGCCATCGTCGTCCACTTGCCGGTGCCCGGTAACCACAGCTCGGCCGGCAGTACGGCCTTGGCGGCGTCGTTGCCGGGCGAGCCCGAGCCGTTGACGACCAGCACCTTGCCGTCCGGCAGGACGACGGCGGTGCAGTGGCGGCGGGCGAACGCCATCGAGCCCGTCGATTTCCAAGCCGGCGTGCTGGCGGCCAGATCGATGACCTCGGCCGTCGCCGTCGGAGGGTTGCCGCCGCCGGCCATCAGGATCTTGGCCTCGTCGTACATCACCGAGGCGCCGTAGAATCGCTCGCCGAAGATGCGCTTGGGGCCGGCCGACCACTTGCCGGTCCCCGACGTATTCAGGTAGCGCGTCCCCTGCGACGAGCCCGAGCAATAGACCCGGCCGTCCGGTGCCAGGAACAGGCTCGGGTAGAACGGGATGGAGAGCTGGGCCGTGACCAGATTGCGCCAGCCGCCGCCCTTGCCGGTCTCCCAGACCTGCGGCAGCGGGTTGTTGTCGCCCTGGCTGTTGCGCGTGCCGCTGACCACCACCACCTCGCCGTTGCCCAGCGTGAGGGCGCTGGCATACCAGCGGCCACCGAACATCGGCGCGTCGGTGCGGGTTTCCCAGCTGTAGGTCGCCGGATCGAAAATGGTCGTGTCGGCGGAGCCGACATACTGGGCGCCCTCGGGGCCGCCCACGACCAGCAGCCGCCCGTCGGGAAGGAAGGTGTGCCCGGCGCAGAACAGGTTGGTGACCCGGTTGTCGACCTCGGTGAAGGTGGTCGACGGTTGGACGTCGGTCGGAATCGAGACGACGAACGCCTTCGAGAAATCCGCCAGCCGGTCCGGCATCACGCTGTCGTCGTCGGCCCAGGTCAGGATGTTGCCGTCGGGCAGCAGATGAAGATGAATGGCAACGCACGGCCACGTGTAGACGCCGGACCACGCACCGGTGATACTTGGATCGGTGGCCGTAGAAGTCCGAATAAATGGCATGCCGATGCCGGCGCCCAAGGTCGTTCCAACAGCCGCCTTGACAAAAGATCGTCTATTTATGGTGATCATTACTAATGTCCTTGCAGCAAACTCCAGTGCTGCGCATGGCGACGTGATCTTGTACTTGAACGTACACGAACGTCTCTGGAACGATTGGGTAGACCGGCGGCGCCACGTGGTCAATCCGGCATTGCTTATATACCCGGCCAGTCAGCTATCCCCGGGTACTGCTCCGTGCATGAACCCACGCAGGTGCCTTAACGACGTGATCCGAGCGCTACTCGTCCCGGTCGCCGGGCCGGCGGCGCGTTCGGGTTGGGATGTCCTCGCCCCAGCGGCGGAGCCGACCGAGGTCGATGTCGAACAGGTCGAGCGCCCTGCAGACGGTGGCGGTGACCAGGTCGTCGATCGAGTTCGGGCGGCCGTAGAAGGCGGGCACCGGGGGCATGACCACGGCGCCGGCCTCGGTCGCGGCCAGCATGTTCCTGATATGGCCGGCGTGCAGCGGCGTCTCGCGGAACAGCAGCACCAGCCGGCGCCGCTCCTTCAGCACGACGTCGGCGGCCCGGGTCAGCAGGCTGCTGGCGACGCCGCTCGCCACCTCGGCCAAGGTGCGCGCCGAGCACGGGGCCACGATCATCCCCATGGTCCGGAAGGAGCCGCTGGCGATGGATGCGCCGACGTCGGTGATCGGGTAATGCACCGCGGCCAGCGCCCGCAGCTCCTTGCCCGACAGGTCGAGCTCGTGCAGCCGCGTCAGGTCGGCGGCCCGCGACACGACGAGATGGGTCTCGATCCCGGCCTCGCGCAGCAGCTCCAGCAACCGCACGCCGTAGATGATGCCGGTGGCCCCCGTAATCCCCACGATCAACCGCCGCGGCGTCGACATCCGATGATCCTCAGCCCGGCATCGCCGCCGAGAGGCGAATACAGCACACCCGGGGACGGGAGACGCGCTCGGTGATGGCGTGCCCGGCGGGATTCGAACCCACGACCCCAGGATTAGGAATCCTGTGCTCTATCCTGCTGAGCTACGGGCACCCGGGCGTGCTATAGCAGCCTCCATGCGTTGCGGACAAGCGATGCGGCGGGCCTGCCGACGCTCCTTCCTGCTGTTGCTCGCCCGGGCGGCGGCACAGTCCGGCGTTGCCGCGGGGATGCCGATCGACGCCGAGACGGTGCGCCTCGGCGATGGCCGGCTGGTCCGGCTCGCCGGCATCGCCCTGCCGGCC
>JBATRI010000507.1:0-14268 GCA_049292515.1 Geminicoccaceae bacterium | reverse complement strand
GGTCGAGCGCATGCACGATTTGCTGGCCGCAGCCACGGGGCTCGGGGCTTGGCATTGCGCACGTTGCGAGCGGGTGCAGCGCGGCTTCTACACTTCGCAGGCGCAGGAGCTCGCTCGTCCATGAGGGGGCTGAACGACCGTCTGGCCAATGTATGGAGCAAGGTCGGCACCGATCTGATGCCGTTCGCCGACGTGGTGACCCCGGATCTGCCGCTGAGCCGCCTGCTGCGCCTGTCCCTGTTTCAGGTCTCGGTCGGCATGGTGGCCGTCCTGCTGATCGGTACGCTCAATCGCGTGATGATCGTCGAGCTGGGCGTGCCGGCCGGCCTGGTGGCGGTCATGGTCGCCTTGCCGCTGCTGTTCGCGCCGGCGCGCGCACTTGTTGGCTTCCGCTCCGATCATCATCGCTCGGTGCTGGGCTGGCGGCGGGTGCCCTATCTGTGGTTCGGCACGCTGCTGCAGTTTGGCGGCCTCGCCATCATGCCGTTTGCCCTGCTGGTCCTTTCCGGCGACGGGAACGGCCCCATCTGGGCCGGACAGGTCGGCGCCGCACTGGCCTTCCTGCTGCTCGGTGCCGGCATGCACACGACGCAGACCGTGGGCCTGGCCCTCGCGACCGACTTGGTGCAGCCGCGCTCCCAGCCAAAGGTCGTGGCCCTGCTCTGCGTCATGATGATGCTGGGCATGGCGTTGAGCGCCCTGGCGTTCGGCTTCCTGCTGATGAACTTCAGCCAGATCCGCCTGATCCAGGTCATCCAGGGCGTGGCGTTGGCGACCATGCTGCTGAACCTGATAGCGTTGTGGAAGCAGGAGCCGCGCAACCCGTCCCGCACGGACAAGTCCGCACCGCGGCCGAGTTTTCGTGAATCCTGGAACAGCTTCAGTCGCGGCCGGCGGGCCACCCGTCGGCTGGTGGCGGTGGCCGTGGGAACGGCCGGGTTCAGCATGCAGGACATCCTGCTCGAGCCTTACGGCGGTCAGATCCTGGGGCTCTCGGTCGGCCAGACCACCGCTTTGACCGCACTGCTGGCCGCAGGCGGGCTCATGGGCTTCCTGCTCGCCGCGCACGTGCTGGGCCGTGGCGCCGATCCTTACCGGATCGCGGCGCTCGGCACGCTGGTCGGCATCGTCGCCTTCACCGCCGTTATTTTCGCGGCCCCGTTCGAATCGGCGTTGCTGTTTGCGCTCGGCGTCATGCTTATTGGGTTGGGCGGTGGCCTGTTCGCGCACGCGACGTTGACCGCCGCCATGAGCATGGCTCGCGAGAGCCAGATCGGCTTGGCGCTGGGGGCGTGGAGCGCGGCACAGGCGACGGCGGCCGGTGCCGCCATCGCCGTCAGCGGTGCGATCCGCGATCTCGTGTCGGGCCTTGCCGCTCAGGGTCTGCTGGGGCCGGCGATCAGCGGCCCGGCAACGGGCTACGGTGCGGTCTACCTGATCGAGATCGGTCTGCTGTTTGCGACGTTGGCGGCCATCGGTCCGCTCGTGCGCTCGTCGAGCGAGCCATCCGCCAACAATTCGTCGAGTTTCGGACTAGCCGAGATTCCCGGCTAGCAGTATTTGCCACGCGGAGGTCATGTGATGCACCCTGGCGCCATAACCGGCTACATCGACGTAGCTCAGCTCGTGCTTTACGCCTTTTGGCTCTTCTTTGCCGGTCTGATCTTCTACCTGCGACGCGAGGACAAGCGGGAAGGCTACCCGCTGATCTCCGAGCGCTCCGGTCATGTGAAGGTCCAGGGCTTTCCCGCCGTTCCGCGGCCGAAGACGTTCAGGCTGCCGCACGGCGGCACGGTCTCGGCTCCGCGCGCGGAGCCTCGCGACAATCGGCCGATCCTTGCCAAGCCGATCGGTGCATGGCTCGGAGCGCCGCTGCAGCCAACCGGCAACCCGATGCAGGACGCGGTAGGCCCGGCAGCCTACGCCGAGCGCGAGGACCAGCCCGAGCTGACCTTCGATGGCCGGCCGCTGATCGTGCCGATGCGCGTGGAGACCGAGGCCACCGTGGCGGCCGAGGATGCCGATCCGCGTGGCATGACGGTGATCGGCGCCGATGGCAGGCCGGGCGGCACCGTTCAGGATCTGTGGATCGACAGGTCGGAGCCGCAGATCCGCTACCTCGAGATCGCCGTGGCCGACGGCAGGAGCGTGCTGCTGCCCATGACCTTGGCACGGATTCAGGGGGCCAAGCGACAGGTCAAGGTCAGCTCGGTCCTCGGCGCGCAGGTCGCGGGTGCGCCTGCGATCGCGAGCCCCGACCAGGTGACCAAGTTGGAGGAGGATCGCATCTGCGCCTACTTCGCGAGCGGGCATCTGTACGCGACACCCGCCCGCCAGGAGCCGCTACTGTGAGCGAGGCCGCATTCAACGGCCTGCCGGGGCCGCTGCCTGCCGGCGAGCGGCTTCTCTGGCAGGGCGCGCCGAGCTGGCTGGGCCTCGCCCTGCGGGCATTCCGGGTCAAGGCGCTGTCGATCTATTTCAGCCTGATGGTGCTCTGGGTGGGTGCTGCGGCCCTAACCGGCGGGGCATCGGTGGGGGAAGCGGCGCGGCAGATGCTCCGCGTGGCACCGTTCGCCATGGGTGTCCTGCTGCTGCTGTCCGGGATCGCGTGGCTGACCGCGCGCACCACGACCTACACCATCACCAACCGACGGGTCGTCATACGCTACGGTATCGCGCTGCCGATGACCTTGAACCTGCCGTTCAAGATGGTGGCATCGGCGGCGGTGCGCAGCTTTGCCGACGGCACGGCCGATGTGCCGCTGACGCTCACCGACGCCAGCCGGATGTCCTATCTGCTGCTCTGGCCCCATGCGCGGCCATGGCGGATGGTTCGGCCGCAGCCCGCCATGCGCGCTGTTCCGGAAGGCGTGCGGGTGGCGCAGATTCTGGCCGAGGCCCTTGCTGCCGCGGCAGGTCAGCCGGTGGCCAAGGTGGCATCAGCACCGCAGCCGTCGATCGGGCACCAGCCGATCCCTACCGCTGCAGCGGCCTGAAGGAGTCCGGGTCATGAATCGCCAAGCCTCACCCGAGCGGTTTCCACGTGGCGCGTTGATCGGAGCGGCGACACTGATCGCATTCTCGCTCCTGGCGGCGGTGGTCGGACGTCTGACCGGCTCGACCACGGTCGATCTGGCTTCGGCGGTTCCGGTCCAAAGCGTCGAGCTGCGTTTCACGGATCGCGCCGACGGGGCGGTCGCCATCCTGCAGGCGAGCGACGACCAGCTGATCTATGTGGTGGCACCCGGGACCAACGGCTTCATTCGCAGCGTGCTGCGCGGGCTGGCGCGGGAACGCAAGCTCGAGTCGATCGACAATCGGCCGCCGTTCCGGCTGACCCGATGGGATGACGGACGGCTTTCGCTGGAGGACCCGGCAACCGGCCGCCGGATCGACGATATGGCTGCGTTCGGCCCGACCAATGCCGGCGCATTCGAGCAGATCCTCCAGGCACGGGAGGCAGGGTCGTGATCGGGACTTGGCTCGCTGGGCGGCAAGAGCTCGAGGTGCCCTGCACGATCGACATCGAGAATACGCTGGACAGCCTGCACGCCTATGTCGAGCTGCAGGGCGTCGAGGTCGGCCCTGGCGACGAGGTCACGGTGCTCGACGCGCCGACGGAGATACCGCCTTACGGCGAGCGTTACGTCTGCGAGCGGCGGGCATCAGTGGTCAAGGCTGGCTGGCTCGGCCGGCAATGGACCCAGCTCACCGAGTTTTTTGAGCTCACCGAACTCTATGAAGTCGGCTTTTCATCCTGGAGATGTCCATGAACGAGATCGTCCTGGACAGGGTGCCGAACGCGACCACCCGCGAGGCGCTTTCCAACACGATGCTGAGCCCGCGGTTCTACACCACGGACTTCGAGGCCATGGACCGGATCGACGTCAGTGCGGTCCAGGCCGAGTGGGACGCGCTAATCGCGGAGATGCGCAGCGACCCGAACAAGGGCCATTTCGTCCGCAACGACGACTGGCAGTTCGAGCTGGAGCAACTGCCCGAGGGGTTGCGCCGCGAGCTGCTGGACTTCCTGGTCAGCTCGGTGACCGCCGAGTTCTCGGGTTGCGTGCTCTACGCCGAGATCAAGAAGCGGATCAAGAATCCGCAGATCCGCGACCTGTTCATGTTCATGGCCCGCGACGAATCACGCCATGCCAGCTTCATCAATGACGCGCTGAAGGAATTCGGTGTCGGTGTCGATTTGGGCTTTCTCACCCGCGCCAAGAAGTACACCTACTTCCGGCCCAAGTTCATCTTCTACGCTACCTACCTATCGGAGAAGATCGGCTACGCGCGTTACATCACCATCTATCGCCAGCTCGAGCGTCATCCCGAGCGGCGGTTCCATCCAATCTTTCTGTGGTTCGAGAACTGGTGCAACGATGAGTTCCGGCATGGCGAGGCTTTCGCGTTGCTGATGCGTGCCGACCCCAGCCTGCTCACCGGATTGAACAAGCTGTGGGTGAAGTTCTTCCTGCTTGCCGTGTTCGCCACGATGTATGTCCGCGACCATGCCCGGGTCGAATTCCATAAGGCGCTCGGTGTCGACCCGACCGACTATGATTTCGAGGTGTTCAAGATCACCTCCGACATCTCGCGGCAGGTCTTCCCGCTGACCCTCGACCTCAACAATCCCGCCTTCCATGCGGCCCTGGAGCGGCTGCTGCGGATTTCCGAGCGGATGGCCGCAGCCGAACGCCAGGGTGGTGTCATGGGCAAGCTGAGAAAGGCCGGTCTCGTCGCTGCCGCCGGTGTCGGCTTCCTGCGCCTCTACCTGATTCCCGCCAAGCGCAACGACCTGCCACGGCAGGTTCGTCTCGCACCAGCCTGGTAGCGCGGAGCGCAGTCGCGTGGCCGACCATGGTCTTCCCGTCCTCTACGCCTTGTTCGTCTGGTGGTTCAGCACGGGACTGATCCTCTATCTCGATGGCCTGCCCACGCGGACCTTTCGCTGGAGCATGCTGGGGGCCACGGGGCTGACCGGGCTCGCCCTTTACGGCCTCGCGGCCAGCAGCGACGATGTCAGCATCTACGGCGCCTACTGCGCCTTCACGTGCGCCCTGATGATCTGGGGCTGGCACGAGATGAGCTTTCTCATGGGCTTCGTGACCGGCCCGCGCCGCACCGCCTGTCCCGATCATTGCCGAGGCTGGCGCCACTTCTGGCACGCCACCGAGACGATCCTCCACCACGAACTCGCGATCGCCGGCACCGCCGTCGTCATGGTGGCGCTCACCTGGGGCGACGCCAACCAGGTCGGCACCTGGACTTTCATGGTGCTCTGGGTCATGCGCGTCAGTGCCAAGCTGAACGTCTTTCTGGGCGTGCCGAATCTCGCCGAGCAGTTCCTGCCCGATCATTTGCACTATCTGAAGAGCTTCCTCCGCAAGAAGCCGATGAACCTGCTGTTTCCCGTGTCGGTCACGAGCGGCACGATTGTGGCGACCCTGTTGATCCAGCATGCGGGGGCCGCCCAGGCCGGGTCCTTCGATGCGACGGCCTTCACCTTCGTCGGCGCCCTGCTGGTGCTGGCCGTGATCGAGCATTGGTTCCTCGTGCTGCCGATCGCCGATGCGGCGCTCTGGAGCTGGGGCTTGCGCTCGCGCGACGCAGCGTCGCCCACCCGCGTGACGACCGTCGGCAGTGCCGTCATGCCGGCAGCTCTCGCGCGGCAAACCGAGACGACAGCCGCACGCAGCGCCACTAGCGAGCGGCGCGCCCTCGATGGGGTCATGCCGACCTGGCGCCGGCCGGGCCCTCAACCAATTCTTTCAACGAGTGGGAGGCAACCATGAACTACGAAGGCTACTTCCGGTCCCAGCTCGACGGCCTTCGTAAGGAAGGTCGCTATCGGGTGTTTGCCGACCTCGAGCGCCATGCGGGCGACTTCCCGCGCGCGACCCACTACCGCGACGGCCACCGCGCCCAGGTCACCGTCTGGTGCTCCAACGACTATCTAGGCATGGGCCAGCATCCGGACGTGGTGGGCGCCATGCATGAGGCGCTGGACCTGTGTGGGGCAGGGGCCGGCGGCACGCGCAACATCTCCGGCACCAACCACTTCCACGTGCTGCTCGAGCGCGAGCTCGCCGACCTGCACCAGAAGGAAGGGGCGCTCGTCTTCACCTCGGGCTACGTGTCGAACTGGGCCAGCCTGAGCACGCTGGCCTCCCGGATCCCGAATTGCGTGGTCCTTTCCGACGCTGGGAACCACGCCTCGATGATCGAGGGCATCCGCCACAGCCGTGCTTCGTGCCGGGTCTTCGCCCATAGTGACCCGGCCGACCTCGACCGCCAGCTGCGCGACCTCGATCCCGAGGCGCCGAAGTTGGTGGCGTTCGAATCGGTCTACTCGATGGACGGGGACATCGCCCCCATCGCCGAGCTGTGCGACGTCGCCGAGGCGCATGGGGCGATGACCTACCTCGACGAGGTCCACGCCGTCGGGCTCTACGGCCCGCGTGGCGGTGGGATTGCCGAGCGCGAAGGCCTGATGCATCGGCTCACCGTGATCGAGGGTACGCTGGGCAAGGCATTCGGGGTGATGGGGGGCTATATCGCGGCCTCGGCCGCCTTGTGCGATTTCGTGCGCAGCTTTGCCTCCGGCTTCATCTTCACGACCGCGATCCCCCCGGCATTGGCGGCGGGCGCCTGCACCAGCGTGCGCCATTTGAAAGCGAGCTCCGTCGAACGCGATCGGCAGCAGGAGCGGGTGGCGAGAGTACGCCGTGGCCTGGATGCCGTCGGTATCCCGCATCTGCGCAATGACAGTCACATCGTGCCGGTGATGGTCGGCTGCCCGGTCCGCTGCAAGCGGATGAGCGACATGCTGCTGACGCACTACGGCGTCTACGCGCAGCCGATCAATTACCCGACAGTGCCGCGCGGCACCGAACGGCTACGGATCACTCCCTCGCCGGTCCATAGCGATGCCGACATCGACCATCTGATCAACTCGCTTGCCGCTTGCTGGTCGGAACTCGAATTGAAGCAGGCCGCCTAGCTGGCATTGCGGAGGAGGTTGTCCCCGGGGAGCCGGTGAGGGGTGGTTTTTCGCCGATCACCGGCGCCAACGGGAGCGGGTCAAACGCTACCGGAACCTGATGCCGCCACGGTGCGCAGCGCCAGGCAGAGGCTCAGGTCGGCTGCGACGGGGTTCAGCGGGCATGTCCTCCGCCGCCATCGACGCGCCAGAGCTCGGCGACCCGCCTAGCGCTGCGCACCCTTTCACTCCAACAGTCGGAGAGGTCTGCCGGCGAGCCATGACTCGATGTCTTTCACGGCCTCGCCGAAGTAGGTCCGGTAGTTGTTTTGCGAAACGTAGCCGAGGTGCGGTGTCGCCAGGACATTGGGGAGGCGCCGGAAGGGGTGGTCGGGCGGCAGCGGCTCGATCTCGAACACATCGAGGCCGGCTCCGCCGATCCAACTTTCCTCGAGTGCTGTCATGAGCGCCTGCTGATCGACGAGCAGAGCGCGCGCGGTGTTGATGAGGAAGGCGGAGGCCTTCATCCGTCTGAGGTCCTCGGCGCCGATGAGCCCCTTGGTTGAAGCCGAGAGGACGAGATGCAGCGTCACGAAGTCGCTGGTCTCGAGCAGCGACTCCTTGCCGGGTGCCAACGTCACGTTGGCGGCGGCCGCCCGCTCCTCGGTGAGGTTGGGGCTCCAGGCGACCACCTCCATGCCAAAGGCCTGCGCCACCTTGGCCACCTGCGTGCCGATCTTACCCAGACCAATAATGCCGAGCCGGGCACCGGCGAGATCGACGCCGACGCTGCTCTGCCAGGGGCCATTGCGGCGCAGGTTGCCCGTCTCGAGCCCGATCTGACGGGCGAGACCGAGCAGCAGCGCCCAGGTCAGCTCCAGCGGCGGCGCGCTGCTGGAGGCGGTGCCGCTCACCGTCACCGCTCGGGCCTTGGCCGCCGCCAGGTCGATGGCTGCATTGCGCATGCCACTGGTGACGATGAGCTTCAGTCGGGGCAGGCGGTCGAGCAGGCGCGCCGGGAAGGGTGTGCGCTCGCGCATGACGACGACAATGTCGGCGTCCCCGATTCGCGCCAGGACCTCGTCCTCGCTGCTGAGATACTCGCGGATGCTCGATACCGCGACGCGGTCGGCAATCCGGCTCCAGTCGGCCGAAGGCAGGGCCGCGCCCTGATAGTCGTCAAGGATGACGCATTTCTTCATGACCTGCGATCTTTCGGCCTGGTTCGCCTCCTCTTTACGGACGCGGGAGAGCGCCTTCCTTGACCAGGATCTCGTGCGCGGCCTTGAACGCGTCGAGACCGGCGGGGATGCCGCAGTAGGCAGTGGCGTGAAGCAGCGTGGCCTTGATCTCGTCGACCGTGACGCCGTTGTTGAGCGCCCCTTTGACGTGCAGCTTGATCTCGTTGGTTCTGCCCAATGCGGTCAGCATAGCGAGGTTGAGCAGGCTGCGCGTCTTGCGGTCGAGGGTCTCGTCGCCCCACGCCCAGCCCCATGCCCAACTCGTCGTCGCACGCTGGAAGGCCATCATGAAGGCATCGGCGTTCGCCATGGAGCCATCGACATAGTCGGCCCCCAGAACCTCGCGCCGGATCGGCAGGCCCTTCTCGAACAGGGCTTCGTCGGACATCTCTGCGGTCTCCTTCGGTGTCGGCATCACTACCTAACCGCTTTCCGCGCCATCGTGCAGGTGCGAAGCGCAAGGCGGCCTGCTGATGCTTCCCCTGCTGATGCTGCCGTCGATCTGGGCCCCGGGGCGGAGACACCGCGTGCCTCCCGGTCGCAGCGGGCCTGGCCGGCTTGCTCGCCGGGGTGATCCTGCTGCACGAGATCGCGGCGCTGCGGTGACTGGCCGGCGAGACATTGCGGTATTGGGCTCGATCCCCTGTGCCGACCGCAGACATGCCCGGCAATGCTAGTCGGCATCGCGTATCATGAAGTTGACGAGCGTCGGCGACACGCCGAACTCGGCGGCGATCATCCTTTGCAGGACGTCGTGCAGGCGATGCCGCTCGAAGACGAGCCTCGCGCGTTCCGGGAGTTGGCCAAGTGCTGCCGCGATGACCCGCATCGTTTCGACCAGGTTGAGGTGTGCGGTGGCATCGGCGCCGGACGCCTCGATCGTCTCCGCCAGAACCTCGGGTGCGGCACGACTGCATTCGAGCGTGCGGCGCCGCTCCCGATCGATGGCGAGATGACGTACGACCTGGCAGGCAAAGCTGAGCGGCGAGTCGACGCACCGCACGCCCGTCAGCGTCGTCGCCTTGAGGGTGGCGTCCTGGACCACGTCCTCGGCCAAGTAGGGGCAGCGCAGCACCCGGCAAGCGATCTGAATGAGTTTTGGTCGGTGAATGATGAAGGCCTCGAGCAGGATCCCCGCCGCAGACACCTCGCTGATATCCATGATGTTCGGCGCGCTCCGCAGGATTCGGCCTCAAGACGGTCGACGATGAGCAGCCGATTCGATTAATGCGTCGTTAGGCATTACGGTGGAATTTGAAATGATACGTGCTTGATCGACATGCGTGGAAATACAAATTTGAGCGACATATTAGTCGCTACTTCACCATATTTCTTAATGCCAGGACCAATAACCAACGAGGCGCGTAGTAGGTGAGCGGCCAATAACTGTGGGGAGCATGATTTGATCTATTATATTGTTGCTTCACCATGATGTAACTCCCGACCCCATAGTCAGAGTGCAGGTCGCCCTCGTACAATAGACCGTGAGTGCTCGATGATCGAGAATATCATGACTGCCCGTCGGCGCGGTGAGGCCGGAACTCGGGCGGCCGTCCACTGCGGCGTGGCCCTGGTCGGGTTGTTGGTGGCATCCGCGGCCCGTGCGGCGACGGTGAGGCCGAGGTCCAGTACAGCAACAACGACCGATATCAGGGTCAGTTCGACCTCGGCGGCTCAATTGCCAACGACGAGCGGTATACGGCACGGCTGACGGGCCTGCTGACAGCCGTCCAGACCGCCGACGCCACATTGATCGTCGGACCGTAGAGCTACGTGGGGTTGATGTTGCCGCATGCTGAGCCCGCGGTGCGCCTTACCCGCGCTGGTGGGGCAGCCATGCTCGGCATGCTGGTGACGGAAATAAGTGACTGGCTCGGCCCAACCTTATGTTTCTCTACCAGATTTCGGCCGGCCTGATGACCAGCCTGATCATCGGGCCGTATCTGATGCTGCTGATGATCCGACGCTAAATATTAGCGCAGATTACAGTTCTTCTAGTTCGAAGGAGCATCGGTTTGACTTTGTACGCCGCGCTGCGCGTGCTACCGGCGCGTCGTCGCCAACAAGTCGGGTGGAAAAACGTGCGACTGGCCGTGTACGCTGCCTTGCTGCTGATGCTGTCGAACGCCGTGCCCACGATGGCGGCCGACCAGCCGGCAATCCGCATCGAGCTGAATCGTCTGGAAGGCGTCGATTCGGGCTGCCGGGTCTACCTCGTCGTCGGCAATGACGGGGCTGCGGCCTTGGAAAGCCTGAAGCTCGATCTGGTGCTGTTCGGCAGCGACGGGGTCATCGATCGTAGGCTGGCGCTGGAGGCCGGCCCGTTGCGACCGGCCAAGACCAGCGTCAAGCTGTTCGATCTTACCGACCTGCCGTGCAAGGGGCTGGGCAGCATTCTGGTCAATGACGTCCTGGCGTGTCGCGAGGCCGGCGGCGCCGAGCCGGACTGCTTTCCCAGGCTGGACCTGGCGTCGCGGACGCCGGCCAGCTTCACCAAGTAGCACGAAGAGACCGCGTTGGATCCTGTCCTCACGACCGCGCCCGAAGCCGTTCCTCTCGATCCGGCGGCAATGATCCCGGCCCCGGCCGACATGTCGCCCCTGGCGCTGTTCCTCGCCGCGGACCCGCTGGTGCAAGGCGTGATGGTAGTGCTGGCGCTGGCCTCGGTGGCCTGTTGGGCCATTCTGCTCGACAAGCTGGCCCGGATCGGCAGCCTGCGCCGGCAGACCACACGGCTGGAGCGGCATCTGGCCCAGGACGGTGCGGCCGTGACGGCACCGGTCCGATTGGGGCCGCTTGGCGCCGGTGTGCTGGCCGTCGGGCTGGCCGAGCGGCATGACCACGATCCTGCGGAATCCAGGGCCGAGCGGCGGACGCGGATCGAGCAGGCGATGCGCGAGACGGCGGCCGACCATTTGCGCCGCGCCGAGCCGGGCCTGCCGCTGCTGGCGACGATCGGCTCCACGGCGCCGTTCATCGGCCTGCTCGGCACCGTCTGGGGCATCATGCACAGCTTTGCCGGCATCGCTGCCTCCAACGACACCAGCCTCGTCGTTGTAGCGCCTGGCATTGCCGAGGCGCTGTTCGCCACGGCGATCGGCTTGGTGGCCGCCATCCCGGCGGTGATGGCCTACAACAAGCTCGCGACTGACCTCGGCCGGCTCGGGCAGCGGCTGGACAGCGTCATCACCCGAATCGGCGCGGAGCTCGCCCGCGAGCGTCCCGCGGACGTGCTGCGGGCGGCCGAGTAGCATGGCGATGGCCCCGCTCGGCGGCGGCTCGAACGGCTACCGGCCGCTGTCCGAGATCAACGTGACGCCGCTGGTCGACGTCATGCTGGTGCTGTTGATCGTGTTCATGGTGGCGGCACCGCTGATGATGGCCGGCGTGCCGGTCGAGTTGCCCAAGACCAGTGCCCAACGCCTGGGCCAGCCCCAGGAGCCGTTGATCGTCAGCATCGATCGGGCCGGCGCGGTGTTCGTGGGCGACGATCTGATCGAGGCCTCGCTGCTTGGGCAGCGTCTGGGCGAGCTCGCTGGTGCCGACCCTGACCGGATCGTCTATGTGCGGGGCGACCGTGCAATCGCCTACGGCGAGGTGATGCACCTCATGGGGGCGATCTCGAGCGCAGGGTTTGCCAAGGTCCTGCTGATCGCCGAGGCTGCGGCGGCGACCGCCGTTCAGGCCCGCTGAGGCGAAGTCGTGCTTGCTGCCCGTCCATGGGCCGTGGCCGTCGCGGTCACGGCTCACTTGCTTCTCGGTGCGTGGCTGTGGCCGGCGGCCGTTCCCCCTAGGTCTGGTGCCGTGGCCGCCGGCAGCGGCGGCGTCGAGCTGGCGTTGGGCCCCGCAGGCAGCACAGCCGGCGCCACGACCCCAGGCGAGTCGCCTGTGGTCGACCCGGTCGCCGAGCCGGAACCGCTGATGCCGCAGCCTGCGGTCACTGAGGTCATACCTGCTCCACCGGTGCCACTAGCGACGACGGCCGACGCGCCGGCCCCGGCCGCGGCTCCGCCGACCGTTACGGACCAGGCCGCATTGCCGGCACCAGAGAACACGGCGGTCGCGACAGCCCCGGCTGCGGTCCCGTCGATCGTCACGGACCATGCCACATTGCCGGCGCCAGAGAGCACCGCAGTCGCGACGGCCCCGGCTGTGGCCCCGCCGACCGTCACGAACCAAGCCACATTGCCGGCGCCAGAAAGCACTGCGGTCGCGACGGCGATGATCGAGCCACCGGCGCTGCCACCCCAGCGAACGGTGACGGCTACCGCGCCGGTGTCGCCACAACGGTCCAAACCGACTCCGCCGCCGGATGCAGCGCCGGCAGTAGCCCCTGCGGCGGTGGCTGGCAAATCCGGCGACACGGAGGCCCCCGATTCCGGCAGCGGCGACCAATCAGCGGGTGGCGGGAAGGTAGGCGACCGCCAAGACTATCTGGCCACGCTCGTCGCTTGGCTGGAGCGTCACAAGCAATATCCGCGGCAGGCGCGGGCCCGCGGCGAGGAGGGGACGGTCCTGCTCAGGTTCACGATCGACCGTCTCGGCCGGTTGCAGGCGTGGCGGATCGATCGTGGTTCCGGGTCGGCAGCGCTCGATCGCGAGGTCGGGACGATGCTGCAGCGAGCCGAGCCGTTGCCACCGATGCCGGACTCGATGGCGCAGGCGCAGCTCGAGCTGGTGGTGCCGATCCGCTTTCGCCTGCGCTAGCGGCAAGGCTCCGCAGTACCGAGCTACGGTTACGGAGCCGCTAACCATCCCACGCCCGTCTCGATGCATAGAGTCGGCCGTAACGGCACCTTGGTGCAGAGCGGAACGGGATGTCGCCGGCATGGTCACCGCAGTCTCGGTCTATCGCAACGGTCACGGCGAGCTGTTCTACCGGACCTCGCCTACCGACGGTCGCACCGGCAGCTATAGGATCGAGGCGGCGAGCGACGCCGACCTCGATGCCTGGCTCGAGGTCAACGGCTTCCTGCCGGCGCCGGGTGTGCGTGCCACCTGATCCTCGGCCGGACAGCGCCTATCGGCGACCGTCGGCGGGTGCCGCAAAAATGCGTCGGCATCGTCCAGAATGGGCGCCATGAACCGCAAGGGGGCGGCCAAGGCGGCCACCAAGCCGACATGGGCGACGCCGGGATATAGGCGCAGCTCTACCGGCGCCCCGGCCGCCAGCAGCGCAGAGGTCAGGCGCTCACTATTACCGGGGTAGACGGTATGGTCGTCCTCGCCGGTCGCCAGCAGCAAGGGCGGTGCTTCAGGCGTCACGTGGTTGATAGGCTGTGATTGTGGGCTTGCCGGCCCCGGCCCGAAGATCTGCTCCAGTGTCGCGTCATGCAGGGGCAGGAAGTCATAGGGGCCGGCCAGGCCCACCGTAGCGGCGATCAGCTGGCAGGGTACCTGATCGTGGGCTCCCAACCAGCGTGGGTCCAGGCTCAGCATCACCGCCAGGTAGGCGCCGGCCGAGTGGCCCATGAGATAGATGGGCCGCGCCGGCTGCTGCGCGTGCAGCCACGCTACCGCCGCCGCGGCATCTTCCAGGAACAGCGGGTAGCGTACCTGCGGGAAGAGCCGGTAGTCGGGGATAGCGGTGACGTAGCCGCGGGCCGTGAACGCCTGACCGACGAAGCGGTAGGTGGCCTTGTCCCCACTCTCCCAGTTGCCGCCATAGAAGAAGACCACCAGCGGCGCATCCGCTGGAGCACCTTCCGGCATATAGAGGTCGAGCTGCTGGCGCGGCTCGTGGCCATAGGTGAGGTCGTGCTGGACCTGATAGCCGTCGCTGGGGGTCAGCGCGTCGAGAACCGCCGCCCCGGAGCAGGCGGCAAGGCAGGAGGCCAGGGTGAGCATGGCCAGGGGGGCGGCAACGCGCCGTGGTGAAAGGCTGTGATTCATGGCCCGAACATAGAGCGGCCGCTCGTGCCGCCAACCCGGGTGCGTGTGGCCGCCCGTTTCGGCCGGGTTCGCCGGCAGGCCGCCTAGCAGGTCAGCGCAGGTGAGCCGAGTTCCGCCACGAGCGGCGACACGCCCAGACCGGCAGCCGTGCCC
>JBATRI010000506.1:0-90318 GCA_049292515.1 Geminicoccaceae bacterium | reverse complement strand
ACAACGACGGGCGAGCGAGCCTCGGCGACGAGCGAGGCTACTTTACCAACTCGTTTGGCGGCACATCCTCGGCCTGCCCAGGCGCCGCGGGTGTGGCAGCCCTGATACTCGCCGCGAATCCCTGGCTTACGCGTCTAGAGGTCAAGGACATCCTCAAGAACTGTTGCGACAAGATCGACCCGACCGGCGGTCATTATGACCCACGAGGGCACAGCCCAGCCCATGGTTGGGGACGCCTGAACGCTGAACGAGCCGTGCGCCTTGCCTTAGGCATGGCGAGCCCACCTGGATCCACGATGGCGAGCACGAATATCGCTAGCGCTGCCGCAGTGAAGCCTAAGCCGAAGCGTGCTTCTGTAAAAAAGAGCCAAACTAAGAAAGGCTGATCTCCTGTCGGCCTAAGTATACATGCTGCTGGTCGTTAGAGTCTACGGACAAAGTTGTCGGGAGGTAGCGCGGCAGCGGGCGCGAACCATGTGGAAGGATGCAACCCCATCCTGAGATCTGCCCTTCATGCTCCGCCATCGTCTGTGCGACGCCACCTGGGCATCACTCCATGCCAGGCTCGTTACCATTCCCGGCATCTGGAAGAAGGACCCCGAGCCGCTGCGTCGCTTCGTCGAAGCGGTGGCTTACGTGCTGCGCACCGCCGGAGCCGCCGGTGTCATTCGCGTCGAGTTGACGTTGCACGCCGGCATCATTGAATTGTCGGTCACCGACAACGGCATTGGGCTGCCGAAGGCGGGCGGGAGCCCGGCCTCGTCCGGGCTGCAGCTGGTGCAGGCGCTGGCCAAGCAGATCGGCGGCACGTTCACCGCGAATGCTCAGCCCGGAGCGCGGTGCTCCCTACTTTTCCCGCTCAAGAAACATCCGCGATCATTGCCATGAGAGCCATGGCGGACCGACACTCGCCCTCCAAGCGGGGGTCCATCAGCTTTCGCGCCAGCGAGCTATCGTTGCTCCCCTGCCCCGCTATCCAGCTGCACTTTGTCGGTACCGTCTAGGCAACGGCACGCCTGCACGTCGTCTCTGCGCGTGACGGTCCGCCGATAGGTAAAGCACGGCGCTCAGCCCATGGCCGAACGCTACCTCTAAAGGAATAATACGCCACACTAGGCGTCTTATACTTGCGAAAGCGGCGGCGCTGCAGCCTGACCGCTCGATAGAGTGCTGACCCACCCTTCACAAAACTCTGGAAGCCGTCTCCAGACCTGCCCGCAGAGGCGGAGTACTCATGCATGACACCACTCTACGCCGTAGCGAGGCCGCTGCGGTGAGCGATCTGCGCTGGGCCAAGACCTTGTTCGCGCTGTCGATCCTGCTGACCATGGCGGCAGCGGCCGAGCTGCTCCCGGCATTGGTGCGTCAGCTTCGCGTCGAAGGCTGGTTCGCCGCCGATGAGATCCTCTTTCTGCTGTCCTGCGCCGGGCTGTTGTTCGGCAATGTCGTCCATCAGCTTGCCCGGCTCGGCCTTGCGCAGCGACTCGCGCAGCAACCGACCGATACGGTGAGCACGGATGCGGCCGCCGCGCCTTCGCGGGCAGAGCCGCTCGTCACCATTCTGGTTCCGGCCTACAAGGAGGAGCCTGAGACCGTTCTTCGCACATTGCTTTCGGCCGCATGCCAGACCTATTCCAGCCGGCGCATCGTGCTGTTGCTCGATGACCCGCAGGATCCGTGCGACCCCACGGACCGGCAGCGCCTTCATGCAATGCGGGCGATGCCCGAGCGGATCGCCGATCTGTTCGAGCCACTGCGCACGTGGGTCGAGCAGGAGCGGGCGGGCTTCACGGCCCGACGGGCGCAGGCGGGTATGGAGGCCGAGCTCGGCCACCTGACGGGATTGGCCGATGGCGTCGCCTTCTGGCTCGACAGCCGCAGCCAGAACTGGGCGGATGGCGATCACACGGCGCAGTTCTTCGCGCGCGAGGTCGTGCAGCGTATGGGGCGGCTGCTGCGCGAACGCATCGCCCGCTCCGCGGCCCACGCGCGGGTCGAGGCCAACGCCTGGCAGCAGATCCTGGCCGACGAGTATGACCGGCTCTGCGTCAGTGTCGATGCCGACGTGGCCGTGTTCGAGCGCAAGCGCTACGCCAACCTGCCGCATGAAGCCAACAAGGCGATGAACCTCAACAGCTATATCGGCTGTATCGGGCGCCATTGGGCCGAGCGGCGTGTGGACGGTGCGCTGCATCTGCTCGAGACCACGACCGCAGAGGCGGGCCTCGTCACACCGCCCAGCCCCTATTTGCTGACGGTCGATGCGGACAGCATCCTGCTGCCCGAGTATATTGAGCGGCTCGTCGACTTCATGCAGCGGCCCGGCAACGAGCGGCTGGCCGTGCTGCAGACGCCTTATGCGACCTTTCCCGGCGCGGTGGCGCCGGTGGAGCGGATCGCGGGGGCCACGACCGACGTGCAGCTGCTGCTGCACCAGGGCTACAGCCACTTCGACGCGACGTTCTGGGTCGGCGCCAACGCGCTGATCCGGCGGGCGGCGCTCGACGACATCGCGGTCACGACCATGGAGCACGGTCAGCCCGTCACCCGGTACGTGCAGGACCGGACGGTGATCGAGGACACGGAGAGCACGCTCGATCTCGTCGGCAAGGGCTGGAGCCTGCACAATTTCCCCGAACGTCTCGCCTACAGCGCCACACCCCCCGATTACGGCACGCTGATCATCCAGCGGCGACGCTGGGCCTGCGGCGGCCTCCTGATCCTGCCGAAGCTGCTGCGGCAGGCCGTGTGCCGTGCCGAGCGCACCCGGCTCGCCGGATTCGCCATCCGCTTCCACTACCTGGCCTCGCTGGCCTACGGTCCGGTCGCCGTGCTGCTGATGCTGCTCTATCCGTTCGAGGACACGATGAATGGGCTGCTCCTGCCGCTGACGGCGCTGCCCTACTTCGTGGCCTACGGCCGCGACCTCGTTGCCCTTGGCTATCGGTGGCGCGACCTGATCGGGGTGTACGCGCTCAACCTGTTGCTCGTGCCGATCCACTTTGCCGGCTCGTTCGCGTCCATTCGCCAGGCCATCACGGGTCGGAAAATTCCTTTCCTGCGCACGCCCAAGGTGGCTGGCCGCATCGGCGCGCCCCGACATTTCGTGCTCGTGGCCTGGGCCCTGCCGGTTTGGTGCGGGCTCGGCGCTGTCGTCGATCTCTGGCTGGGCAACAAACTACAGGGCGGCTTCGCCGCCCTGAACGGCATCATGTTCGGGTATGCCGCCATGATCTTCGTCGGCGCGCGGGCCTCGCTCGAGGATCTGTTCGGCGGATCAAGCCGGTTGGTCCGCTGGCTCGACCGCCGCCTCGATGGCGACAAGGGCGGCAGCATCGTCATGACGCCGGCAAGCTGAAGTGGCGGCAACGTCGTCGCTCGGTGGTAGACTGGCTGTGAATCAGCATCGAAGCGGGGCCCCGCTGCGGAATTGGGCAAGCAAGTGCGGCACCGGGCCAGCCGCTACCTCAATAACAGGCTGGAACAGGATCACCGGGGCCTCAAAGGCGATACCGACCGATGCGCGGCTTCGAGTGTCCCCGATCCGCGGCCCGGTTCTGCCGAGGGCACGATGAACGCCGAAATGTCCTTCGTCCCCGTTCCCGTCATAACCAGCATGTTTCCGCAGACCGCCGCAGAGTGCTCTTCGTCCGCCGGACTGCGACCGTGCTCGCCATACTGGAAGCCGCTTGATCGACCCTGCGTCAAAGGCGAAAGCATCGGCTATATTTGCTGGCGCGAGGCCTGACGGTACTCAGGCCATCACCCGCGCCCAGCCAGCCTTTGCAACAGAGCCGTCAGCGGCATTCAACCTCGTAGACCGCGACCGGGCGAGCAAACCCCTTTAGGAGGTAAGGTCCGAGTTCTCTAAGCTCGAAGGTGTTGCCTAAAACATCGCGGACGGCACCCGAAACCAAGACAGCATCCGGCTCGGCCGCCTGACATAGGCGGGCAGCAGTTTGCACAGTCGTCCCAAACAGGTCGTTGCTGTCAGCGACAGGCTCTCCGACATCCAAGCCGATGCGCACGCGCAGCTTCTCTTTGCTCGCGAGATTGAAGGCGTCGAAGGTTTGCTGGATCGCCCGAGCGCACGCGACCGCAGCGCCGGTGTCGTTGAAGGACGCCATGATGCCGTCGCCCGTATGCTTGACCTCCCGTCCCCACCTGTCCTTGAGCGCACGGCGGACCATTGCATCATGAGCACGGACCATCTCTACGGCTCGCGCATCTCCAAGCCGCGCCGTCATGCCGGTCGAGTCCACGATGTCGGTGAACATGATTGCGCGCAGAGCGACATCAAAGGCCACCTTTGCTTCGGGGCCAGTGGGCTTTGGGTCAGACACCCGCCCCAGAAAGGCTTCGACGGCTGAAAGGTCCACCTCGATGACGTCCTTGGCGATATCTCCATGGGCTTCATCATGGACCCGCATTGCCGTGTCGACGTCAGGCGCATCAATGAGACAGAATCCGGTCCCCCGTGCCTCGTCAAACCAGTAGGTCAGGAAGCGCACGCGGTAGCGTTCCTGGACCTCAAGGTCTTTGCGGTGCGCCTCGGCAATGTCGGTCGCCGTAAGGCCCCTTAGATCGTGTCGGTCGAGGAAGATCGGCATGAAATGCTCCCAGGTCAGATCCCTCGAACCTCAGTTGCCCGCTACACCTACGTGTATAGGCAATTATAGGTGTTCGCGGTAGGGACACTCATTGCTGAGCGTCCTCCGCACAGATCCGTACGTGCGGGATTCCCACACACGACTACCACCTTGGGTGTTTGACGGCGAAACATTGGCCTCGCCAGGGATGAAGGGGTCGTTGCACGAAAGTCAGCGTTGTGTATACTAGTCTCTGTTGACAAAAGTCGATAACCAAAGCTTGGCGGCGGCAAGGTTGAGGAAGGCGAGGAAGGAGCTGGCGGTCTTGTCGTAACGGGTGGCGATGCGGCGGAACTGCTTGAGACGGTTGAACATGCGCTCGATGCGGTTGCGATCCTTGTAGCGGCGATAATCGCAGGCGATGGGTTGGGCGCGGTTCGCGCGCGGCGGGATGACCGGCAAGATGCCGTGGACGAGTAGCCCCTCGCGCACGGCGTCGCCGTCATAGCCCTTGTCGGCCAGCAGCAGGCGCGGCCTGGCGAGCGGCAGCGCCATGAGCTCATCGACGGCGCGGTAGTCGGAGACTTGGCCGCCGGTCAGCGTGAAGCCGAGAGGCCGTCCCTGACCGTCCGCACGGGCGTGGATCTTGCTCGTGAAGCCGCCGCGGCTTCGACCAAAGCCTTCCTTACAGGTCCCCCTTTTGCGCCGGCGGCCTGGCTGTGGCCGCGGACGGTGGTGCTGTCGAGCATGTGCTGCCAGTCGTCGGTGAGGCCGAGCTCGACCAGCGTTTCCAAGAGCGCGTCCCAGACCCCTTGCGCAGCCCAGCGGCGGAAGCGGACGTAGACCGAGTTCCACTTGCCGTAGCGCTCGTGCATGTCCCGCCAGGGGCAGCCAGCCCGCAGCACATAAAGCATGCCATTGAGAAAGCGCCGGTTATCCTGCGCGGGACGTGCCCACCGGCCACGCTCGGCCGGCAGCAAATCACCGATGATCGCCCATTCCTCGTCCGTCAGATCGCCACGCATCCGCTGATCTCCGCCATGAACAGCGTGGGATCACGCCAGAAGTGTTCTGGAAATCCCTTTTGTCAACAGAGCCTAGTCACCGACTATTCCCCAGCGCTGCGCTCAGATGGCGTGGTGTCTGCTTGCCTGGGAGCATGGGAATGTCGAAGAACGTCGGAACGATCGACCGCATCGCGCGGGTTGCGCTCGGTTTGGTCCTGCTGGGCTTGGCTCTGTTCGGTGGCCACTGGTGGGGCTGGATCGGCATTGTCCCCCTCGCGACAGCTGCTTTCGGGTTCTATCCTGCCTACCGGCTCGTGGGGCTGAACACCTGCCCTATCGCGCCCAACCAGGCATGAACTGGATGGTTCAAGGGCTCGTCGGCGGCGCCCTGATTGGTGCCGCTGCTGTCCTGCTGATGGCGCTCGAGGGCCGTATCGCCGGGATCAGCGGCATTGTGGGCGGCCTGATGCCGCCTGAGCCGGCGGCCGATCGTAGCTGGCGGCTGGCCTTTGTGGTCGGGCTGGTGATCGGGCCGGTTCTGGTTGGCGTGATGACGGGCCAGCCGAACATCGGTCGGCCGGCGGTCGGGGCCGGCGGTGCGTTGCTCGCGGGCCTGTGCGTGGGCATGGGCACCGGTCTCGGCAATGGTTGCACCAGCGGGCATGGTATCTGTGGACTGGCACGGCTGTCATCGCGCTCGCTGGCAGCCACGCTGACCTTCATGGCGACGGCAGGACTGACTGTGCTGCTCATCCGGCACGTGCTGTGAGGAACCGTTCGATGCGGCATATTCTGGCCGGGCTCGCTGCCGGCATCCTGTTCGGCGCCGGGCTCGGGCTCGCGGGCATGACCGACCCTGCCGTCGTCCTGGGCTTTCTCGACGTCGCCGGAACCTGGAACCCGACACTGGTCTTTGTCATGGGCGGGGCGCTGGCAGTAACCTTCATCGGCTATCGACTGATTCTGAAGTGGCCTGCACCGATGCTGGAGTTGCGTTTTCACCTGCCGAGTGCGACCACCGTTGACGCGCCACTGCTGGGCGGCGCCGTTCTGTTCGGCATCGGCTGGGGGCTATCGGGCTGGTGTCCAGGACCGGCGCTCGCCTCGTTGTCGGCCCCCACGGTGCCGCTGGGACTGTTCCTCATCGCCATGCTGGCCGGGCTTGGTGCCGTGCGCGCCCTGCGTTCGGCGGCACGCCCTTCGGTGCGACCGTGAAGCGCTAGAACACCGGCTTTCGACCAGAGGAGGTTGCGGATGCACGTACCAGACGTGAACGCTTTCTTCGACAGGGCCACCAACACGGTGAGCTACGTGGCGGTCGATCCGGCGACCAAGAAATGTGCCCTGATCGATTCGGTCCTCGATTACGATCCGGCGGCAGGCCACACGGATCGGCGCTCCGCCAACCAGATGATTGCATTCGTACGAGAGCACGGTCTGGACGTCGAATGGCTGCTCGAGACTCATGTCCACGCCGACCATCTGTCGGCAGCGCCATACCTGAAACAGCAGGTCGGCGGTCAGCTCGCCATCGGGCGGAACATCACCGTCGTGCAGAACGTCTTCGGCAAGATCTTCAATGCCGGCACGGAGTTCCAGCGCGACGGCAGCCAGTTCGACCGGCTACTCGAGGATGGCGACGAGTTCATGCTCGGCAGCATGCGCGTCAGGGCAATTCATACGCCCGGCCATACGCCCGCCTGCATGACCTATGTCATGGGTGATGCCGCATTCGTCGGCGATACGCTGTTCATGCCTGACTTCGGCACCGCGCGCTGCGACTTCCCGGGCGGCGATGCCCGACAGCTTTACCGGTCAATCCAGAAGATCTTCGCGCTGCCCGATCGGACGCGGCTGTTTCTGTGCCATGACTACAAGGCTCCCGGTCGGGACGAGTATCGCTGGGAAACCACCGTGGGCGAAGAGAAGCGGCATAACGTGCATGTGCATGAGGGCGTCTCGGAGGACGAATTCGTGACGCTGCGGATGTCCCGCGACAAGACGCTCGGCATGCCGGCGCTGATCCTGCCGTCGGTTCAGGTCAACATGCGCGCCGGACAGATGCCGCCGCCCGACGATAATGGTCAGCGCTACCTCAAGATTCCGATCGACCTGTTCTGAGACCGCATTGACGGCGGGCCGCATACTGGAGCGTAGCGGGTGGCATCTGACGCATGAAGCCATATGATAGCTGGCCCTACCCCTGCCAGGACAAATCCATGCCGAGCGCCCATCCGGATTGGCGAACCCAAGGTGTCCGCGTCGTCCATGCTGGCGAGCTCGACACCAACACGCCGCAGAGCCCGGGCATGAATCGCGCCGCGGCGATCAATTTCGCCAAGGCGGGCGCCCAGAAGCTCTGGGCCGGCACGGTGACGATCCATCCCGACGCCAAGACCGGCGCCCACCATCATGGCGCCCTGGAAAGCGTGATCTACGTCGTCAGCGGCAGGGCCCGGATGCGCTGGGGCGAGCGGCTCGAATATGTGGCCGAGGCTGGCCCCGGCGATTTCATCTTCGTGCCGCCCTTTGTCCCGCACCAGGAGATCAACGCCAGCACCGATGAACCACTCGAATGCGTGCTGGTGCGCAGCGACCAGGAAGCCGTCGTGGTGAACCTCGCCATCGATCCGGTGGAGAAGCCCGAGGCGGTCCACTGGGTCGACCCGATCCACAAGGCGCCGTAGGCACCACCGGAGCATCATGCCTCACCGGATAGCTCGCGTCGACGCCGGTCGAGCTCCTCGGCGTATCGGCGGAGCACATGCGCCTCGGTGAGCAGACCCAGAACCTTGCGCGTCTCCGTGCCGTCGACCACGGCCAGCGCGTCGGCCTCAGCCGCCGCCAGCGCGGCCACGGCGCCTTTCGCATTCATGGACGGCAGCAGGACGGCGTCGTGGAAGCGGAGCAGCTTCCCCACAGCCAGCCCATCGGTTTGACTGTCCAGCTCCGGCGCATGAGCGTCGGCCAGCAGCACGATCCCGGCGTAACGCCCGGCTGGGTCCAGCGCCACCACGCGGCCGGTTGACCCCAGCGGGAACTGGCGGCGAAACGCGGCCAGCGACATGTCAGCCCGGACCGTCCGGACATCGCGCCGCATCAGCCGCCCGACAGTAAGGTTACGAATCCAGCCGACATCCTGCGCGCTGCGGATAGCCTCACCGCGCAGGTGGAAGCGCCAGGTTGCGAAGGAGTAGCCGAACAGCCGCCGGGCCGTCAGCGCCGCGACGAGCACGGCCGCAGTGAGCGGCAGCGTCAGCCCGAAGTCGCGGGTGGTCTCGAGGGCAAGGAACAGCATCGTCAGCGGCCCGCCGACGACACTCACCGCCATGCTGCTCATGCCGATGACGGCGAACACATACGGGTTCGGCTCCAACCAGGGGGCCTGGACCTGCACGATACCGGCAAACAGCGAACCCAGCAGCGCTCCCATGAACAGCGAGGCATAGAACAGCCCGCCCCGGAAACCCGAGCCGATCGACACCGCCGCGGCCAGCGCCTTGCTCACCAGGACAAACGCCAGCGCGTCGATCGCGACTGGTCCTTGGAGCAGGCTCGCAAGGGCGCCATGCCCGGACCCGAGCACCTGCGGACAGTTGATGGCGAGGGCGCCGACCAGGGTGCCGCCCAGCGCCGCACGCAGCACGCGGGGAATGCCCAGGCGGCGGAACAGGCGCTCGGTCGCCGTCACGCCCAGCATCAGCAGGATGCCGGCCAAGGCGGCGATCACCGCCAGGCCCAGCAGCATCAGGTAGCCCTGCCAGACCAAAGCGGCATCGGGCTGGATCTCGAGCGGTGTGCTGTGGGCGGCCAACAACCTGGCACAGGCGGTTCCGGCGAGTGCGCTAGCCACCACGGGCACTACGTTCGCCACCGTGTAGTTGCCGATCACCAGCTCGAAAGCGTAGAATGCTCCAGTCAGCGGCGCCATAAACGCGGCCCCGATGGCACCCGCCGCACCACAGCCGACGAGCGTACGCAGGTCGTTGCGCCGCAGGCGGAAGCGCTGGCCAATGGCCGAGCTGAGGCCCGAGCCGATTTGCGTATAGCCTGCTTCGAGGCCGATCGATGCACCGGCACCATTGGAGATCAGCGTCTGCAACCCGACCACGGCGCTGTCGGTGAGGCTTAGCCGGCCGCCATAGAGGGCATTGGCCTCGATCGGGTCGATTGCGTCGCGTATCGGTAGGCGGCGGAGCAGCCGCCCGAGACCGCCCAACAGCAACCCGCCCACCGCCGGCACGGCCAGCACCCGCCATGTCGGCAGTTCGCCGCTGGCACTCAGATGCTCGCCGGGTGCGATGGCGAATGCGAGTTCGTGCAGAAGCTGGGCGGCATAGCTGATGGCCGCGACCGCAGCGCCGGAAAGGGCACCGACCGCCACCGCCAACAGCACGAAGACGATCTCGTTGCCGCGTACGAGCGTCCTCAGGAATGCGAGCGATCGCCCCAGCCAGCGGGCCGCGCGCCACGACAGTGGCGGCCTGGCGCCAGCGCCAAGGCGCCTCGCGGTCCGGGCAGGTCTCTCGGGGTTCGACATAAGGTTCCGTGGCCGCGGGTGTGACAGGCAAACGGCGGATCGCGCGCCGAGTACCAGCATCCGGGGCACGACGGTACAGGCTGTTGCCGGATTCGTCCGCCTTGCCCGCGAGCCCGGGCACGTTAGCATGACGGCGTCAGGCAGGTCTTGGAGGCGGCGGCGCGTGCGCGCATGGCTCGATCGCTATTTCCGCCCGCGCGAGCGGGTCGAATCTTCACCTCGGGTGGCGGACGAGATCGTGCCCACCACCTGCTACATGTGTGCGTGCCGTTGCGGCATCCGGGTCCACAAACTGGACGGCCGGATCCGCTACATCGACGGCAACAGCCGGCATCCGGTCAATCGTGGGGTGATCTGCGGCAAGGGCGCCGCCGGCATCATGCAGCATCTGTCGCCGGCGCGGCTACGCAGCCCGATGCTGCGCGTCGGCGAACGCGGCGAGGGCAAGTTCAAGGAGATCGGCTGGGATGAGGCCCTGGACCTCGCCGTCTCCTGGCTGGCCCCGGTCCGCGCCACAGACCCCAAGAAGCTCGCCTTCTTCACCGGTCGTGACCAGAGCCAGTCGCTCACCAGCCTGTGGGCCTCCAGCTTCGGCACGCCGAACTGGGCGGCGCATGGCGGCTTCTGCTCGGTCAATATGGCCGCCGCCGGGCAGTACACGGTGGGCGGCAGCTTCTGGGAGTTCGGCGAGCCCGACTGGGAGCACGCGCGCTACTTCCTGCTGTTCGGCGTCGCCGAGGACCACGACAGCAACCCACTCAAGCTGGGCCTCGCCAAGCTCAAGGCTCGCGGCGCCAAGATCGTGGCCGTCAACCCGGTGCGGACCGGCTACGCCGCCATCGCCGACGAATGGCTGGGCATCAGCCCCGGCACCGACGGCCTGTTCGTCCTTTCGCTGGTGCACGAGCTCCTGCGCCTGGGTCGCGTCGACTTGGACTACCTGGCGAGCCTCACCGATGCTGGCTGGCTGGTGATCGACGCGCCCGGCGAGGCGGATGACGGCCTATTTGCCCGCGATTCGAACGGTCGGCCGCTGGTCCGCGATGCGGCAACCGACGCCATCGTGCCGGCCGAAACCGCCACGCGACCGCTGCTCGGCGGTTGCACCATATTGGCGGATGGCCGGCGCGCGATCCCCGTCTTCGCCCACCTTGCCCAGCGCTACCGCGATCAGGCCTATGCGCCCGAGGCCGTGGCCGAGCGATGCGGCGTGCCCGCCGCCACGATCAGCCGGATCGCCGCCGAGATTGGCCATGTCGCCTTCGAGCAGCCGGTATTCGTCGACCAGCCGTGGACCGACGCTCGTGGCGCGGAGCACCCCGGCTTCGTCGGCCGCCCAGTGGCCATGCACGCGATGCGGGGTATCTCGGCCCACGCCAACGGCTTTCAGACCTGCCGGGCGCTGCATCTGCTGCAGCTCCTGATCGGCAGTGTCGATGTGCCCGGAGGCTGGCGCTACAAGGCGCCCTATCCACGCCCCTGCCCGCCCGGACCGCGCCCTTTCGGTCGGTCGGAGGAGATCATTCCCGGCAAGCCGCTGCCGGGCTCGCCGCTGGGCTTTCCGCGAGGGCCCGAGGACCTTCTGCTCGACAGCGAAGGCAAGCCGGTCAGGATCGACAAGGCGTTCAGCTGGGACGCGCCGTTGGCCGTGCATGGGATGCTGCAGACGGTGATCGCCAACGCCTGGCGCGGCGACCCGTACCCGATCGAGGTGCTGTTCCTGTTCATGGCCAACATGGCTTGGAATTCGGCCATGAACCCCGGCGAGACCACCCGGATGCTGGCCGACAAGGACCCGGCCACGGGCCAGTACCGGATCCCGAAATTTATCTACTCAGATGCCTACTATTCGGAGACGGTGGCCTATGCGGACCTGATTCTGCCGGACACCACCTATCTCGAGCGCTGGGACTGCATCTCCCTGCTCGACCGGCCGATCGGCACCGCCCACGGGCCCGGCGACGCGATCCGGCAGCCCGTCGTGCAACCGGACCGCGACGTGCGCCCGTTCCAGGACGTGCTGATCGAGCTGGGTGCCCGCCTCAAGCTGCCGGCCTTCGCCTACCCCGACGGCGAGCCGCGCTATCCGCGCGGCTATCCCGACTATCTGGTCCATCACGAGCGCAAGCCGGGGATCGGCCCGCTCGCCGGCTGGCGCGGCGCCAAGGGCGACGAGCATGGGCGTGGTGCTCCCCATAGCGGCCAGCTCGACGCCTACGTCGCCAATGGCTGCTTCTGGAAGTACGAGCTCCCGCCCGAAGAGAGCTACTACAAGCCGTTCAACCGCGCCTATCTCGCCCGCTCGCGGGAACTCGGCTTGGTCGACATGGCGTCGCCGATCACGCTGCACCTCTACGCCGAGACCTTGCAGCGCTTCCGGCTCGCCGCCCTCGGCCATGGGCCCGTGCAACCGCCCGAAAGCCATCGGGAGCGCATCCGCCGCCATTTCGACCCACTGCCGTTCTGGTATCAGCCGTTCGAGCAGGCGGCCTTCGCCGGCACGGACTACCCGCTGCACGCGATCACCCAACGGCCGATGCCGATGTACCATAGCTGGGGCTCCCAGAACGCCTGGCTGCGCCAGATCTTGAGCCGGAACTTCCTCTACATGAACCGGCGCACCGCCGCCGCCCAGGGTCTGGCCGACGGCGACTGGGTCGAGATCACCAGCCCGCATGGGCGTGCCAAGGTCCAACTCCGGCTGATGGACGGCTGTGCCGCCGACACGGTCTGGACCTGGAACGCCATCGGCAAACGGGCCGCCGCCTGGTCGCTGGACGCCAACGCGCCCGAGGCCGAGCGCGGCTTTCTCCTGAACCACGTTGTCGGCGAGCTGTTGCCCGAGGAGCGCGGCTACACCCAGGCGAACGCCGACCCGATCACCGGGCAGGCCGCCTGGTTCGACCTGCGCGTCCGTCTCGCCAAGGCGGCCTCGCAGTCACCTCGTGCCGAACCGCGGTTCCCCGCACTGACCGATGCCCCGACGCCGCCGCCCGGTCCGCTGGCCTACGACGCCCGACGCCCATGACTGCATATGCCCCTATCCAACCTGGGCAGAAGCAGTTGGGCCTGGTGATCGATCTCGACACCTGCGTCGGCTGTCATGCCTGCGTCAGCGCCTGCAAATCCTGGAACACCAGTGGCCATCCGGGGCCGCTGGGCGACAGCGACCCCTATGGTGCTGCACCTGAAGGCGTCTTCCTCAACCGCGTCCACAGCTTCGAGGCCGACGACGCCGGCTGCGGCCGCACCGTGCATTTCCCCCGCTCCTGCCTGCACTGCGCCGAGCCCGCCTGCGTCACCGTCTGCCCGACGGGCGCCTCCTACAAGCGGGCGGCGGATGGCATCGTGCTGGTCGAAGCCGATCTCTGCATCGGCTGCGGCCTCTGCGCCTGGGCCTGCCCCTACGGCGCGCGCGAGCTGGACCCGGTCCAGCATACGATGCGGAAATGCACGCTCTGCGTCGATCGCATCGACAACCAGAACCTGCCCGAGGCCGAGCGCCAGCCTGCCTGTGTCATGGCCTGCCCGACCCGGGCGCGCCATTTCGGCGACCTGGGCGATCCCCAGTCCGCGGTCTCGCTGCTGGTGGCCGAACGTGGCGGTGTCGATCTGCTGCCGGAGCTGGGCTACCGTCCGACCAATAAATACCTGCCGCCACGCGAACCCGTGAACCTCGTCGACATGGCGGCGCCGAGCGGACGCGCTGCCGCAGCGACTCCGGCCGATCGCCTGTTCCGCTGGCTCGACCGCGTTCTCGGCGCCTGAGCCGCATGCGCCCAGCCTATTCGGTGATCCTGTTCACCACGAGTTCCGGCGCCGGCTACGGTATTCTGGCCGTCCTCGGAACGATGCTGGCTCTGGGCCTGGGCCCAGCCCGGCCCGGCATCACGTTGCTTGTCCTCGCCATGGGTCTGGCACTGGCGACGTTGGGTCTCGTTGCCTCCACCTTCCACCTCGGCCGGCCGGAGCGTGCCTGGCGCGCCTTCTCCCAGTGGCGCACATCCTGGCTGTCGCGCGAAGGCGTGGCAGCGATCGCGGTCTACGCCACGGCCGTGCCACTCACCGCGCTCGCGTGGTGGTGGCCGGGGCATGCGCTGACCCGGGTGCTTGGCGCCGTCACGTCGCTCCTGGCCCTGGCCACGATCCTCTGCACATCGATGATTTACGCATCGCTGAAGACCGTGCCGCAATGGCGTCATCCTGCGGTGCCGACCGTCTACCTGCTGTTGGGCTTGGCCACCGGCTCGCTGCTGCTCCATGCCCTATTCACGCTGGGCGGCGCCACCGAGACGCTGCCGCAATGGCTGGCTCTGGCAACGCTTGCGGGCGCCTGCCTCGCGAAGGAACGCCATTGGCACGCCAACGCCAACCTTGCTCCGGAGCTGACGACCGCGGCGGCCACCGGGCTCGGCAATCTCGGGACCGTCCGCCTGCTCGATCCACCGCATACCGAGACCAACTACCTGCTGCGCGAGTTCGGCTACGTGGTCGCCCGCCGGCATGCCGAGAGACTGCGCCACCTCGCCCGTCTGACCGCCTTCGCCATGCCGATCGGGCTCAGCAGCCTTGCGCTCCTCTTACCGTCGTTGCCGCCCTTGCTGCAGGTGGCTTTGGCCGTGCTTGCCGCCACCAGCGCGCTTTTAGGCGCCCTGCTCGAGCGCTGGCTGTTTTTTGCCGAAGCCCGTCACATCGTGATGCTCTACTACGGGACCAGCGCGCTGTAGTTGCGCGCCGCCACGGGGAACCACCAAAGGAACAGCTCGGCGATGCGCCACCACATGCTTTCTTGGGCCGTCTTGTGGTTCGCCGTCGCAGTGTTGCCGGCGGAAGCCGCCAGCTTTTCCTGCACGAAGGCCTCGAAACCTGACGAGACTGCCGTGTGCGCCAATCCAGAGCTCTCCGCCCTCGACAGCGAGATGGGTGGGCTCTGGTTCGCCTACAGCCGCTTCCCGTTCCTGATGGGCTCGAATGGCGTTCGTCACGACGAGGCGCGGCAGTTTCTTCAGGATCGTGCCGCCTGCGCCGCGGATGTCGCGTGTCTGCGCAAGGTCTACGATGCCCGAATCGCCGCGCTACACAACGGTGTGAAGCGCGCTCTGGCCGGCATCGTCGCGGAGCAACAGGCGATGGAAGGCTTCAACGACCTGCCGGGCCCGATAGCCGGCATCGTCGCCGGCTATGCTGGGCAATGCCAACAGCTCGGTGGTGAGCTCGAATCGGCGCAACCCTCCATGCTCATCGGCGATATCGACGGGGATGGCCGGGCCGACTATCTGCTCGACCCGCAGAACCTCCAGTGTAGCGGAGCCGCCACCGCCTTTTGCGGCAATGGTGGTTGCCAGATCAGCATCGCTCTCTCGAGCGACGGCTATGCGGACCCACTGACCGTCCTGGGTGGCCAGCCCACGCTGATTCAAGGTGAAAGCAGCGTCGATGTAGCCATCTGGGTCGATGGCACGAACTGCCATCTGACGGGCAAGGATCTAGCGTGCTGGGCTAGGTTTTCGTGGTCGGACGACAAGCTGCATCAGGCCTACGAGACCAAGCCCAACCCCGACTTAGAGCCTCACAGATAGGCGTAGGCTCCCGTCGCCACGCCGACCAGACCCAGCCCGACCGCCGCGTGCCATGGCCAGCGCTGCCCGCGAGCGATGATGGCGATAGTGGCGATAGCGATGGCGACCTGCACCAGCGTCACCGCCGCCGTCAGTACATGATGCCGCCGCTCGTGGCGCTCGGCCTCGGCCAGTTGCTCCTCCGACAGCCGTTCCTGCTCGGTGGCGGTGGCTGCCAGGGCATCGGCGTCACTGTCGGGGTGACGCTCGCGGCTCACGACTCTGACCCCGTCCGCAGCGGGTGCGACACGCGCCAGCATGTCCCGAATGGATCTGGCCTCGAATGCCGACCAGGCATCGGTCGCCCTGTCCTGATGCAGAAGAGCAGCACTGTTCGCCGACGACGTGGCCGAGGTCTCCACCGATTCCAGGCTGCCCAGCGTGACGCCGACCACGGCCAGCAGTGCAATGGTGAGCGACACGCGCGTGACGAAGGGGTCGCTTTTTTCCTCGGTGGCGTCGATCGCATGCTCGTCCTGCTCGACTTCCTCGGACGTGGTCTCGGCCAAGTTGGGCATGGGCTCACCGATGGCTGGCAATGGTAACGCCCGCCTTTCGTGGCAGCCTCGCCACCACAGGTCCATGTCCAGAATGGGACGACCGACCATGCAGGCCGTCCCCATGCGTCCCTCAAGCTAGTCGAACCATCGCAGCGAGATAGTCGATGAACGCTCGGACGCGTGCCGGCAGATGGCCACCCTGGCCGACGAACACGGCATCGATGTCCTCGACATCGCCAGGGTTGAGGTCTCCGAGCACCATCTCCAGCCGGCCGGCCGCGATGTCGGGGCCGATGTAGAACAGAGCCAGCCGTGCAAGACCAACTCCGGCCAGGGCCAATCCGCGGGCACTGTTGAGATAGCCTGGTGCTCCCACCACGTCATGCGACTGGCTCACAGCTTCCGGGCGAGGAGCTGCGAGGTCCGCAATCGACCGACGCGGATGGCGATATCGGCACGTTGCTCCAGCAGATCGACCACTTGGTCGTCAGCACGATGTCGAGCGTCACTTCAGGGTGCAGCCCCGTGAACCCCGGCATGAGCGGCAGCAGATGGTGGAGACCAAAGGGAATGTTGGCGTTGATGCGGACGCGGCTGCGAGGCATCGCGCCGGCAGCAGCTGCGCGTTGCGCCTCGTCGATGTCGGCCAGCACGCGCAGGCTGTGCTCATAGAAGGCCGCGCCCTCGGGCGTCAGTTGCAGCTTGTGGGTCGAGCGGTTGAGGCGCGCCCCGGGCCGGGCCTCCAGCGTGCTGACGGCCGGTAGCTTCATCCGAAAGAAGCAGGCCGCTGCCGAAAGGCCCACCAGCTCCACGACCCGGACGAACACCTCCATCTCCCGGATCCTGCTGGTCTTCGGCGCCGGTCTGGCCATCGGCAACCTGCTGGGCAGACGTCTCGCCGACCATGGCCCGGGGCTTGGCAGCGTGACATGGGTCGCGGCTCTCGTCACCGTCGCGGGCCTCTCCACCGCGTTCTGGAGTATCGGCCTTGATCGGCGGCACGTGCCGATCGAATCGGTACCGGCGCTCTGACCGCGCGGGCGGAGCCCTCCTGCACAGCGAGGCGGCCGGTACGAACCTTGCAACTACGCGCCAGCCAGCCAACCAACAGCGGGAGCGCAGCTCATGTGCCAGGGTGACGATAAGAACTGCCCCGAGTTCGACCTACACCGCCGCCAGTTCATGGCCGAACTCGGCCATGAGCGCCGCTCGTTCCTCAAAAGCGCCGTGGCCGCCGCCGGTGGCATCTCGGCTGCAGCTGGCGGCCTCTCGCTGGTGAGCCCGGCGCTGGCACAGGCGGCGGAAGCGGCGCAGCCGGCCAAGCGGGGCTACCATTATCTGCCCGCCACCGCCGAGACCGTGCATTGGGGCTATTTCAGCAAGCTGCTGAAGCCCCAACTGGAGGTAGAGTCCGGTGACTTGGTCACGATCGAGGTCCTGACCCATCACGCCAACGACGACGCCGAGCGGATGATCAAGGGCGATCCCGGGGCGGAAAGCGTGTTCTTGTGGACCAAAGACAAGAAGAACGTGAATCGGCGCGGTGCCGGCCCCATGGACGCGTCCATCCACGGGCGCGGCGCCGGCGAGGGCTTCGGCGTGCATATCTGCACCGGGCCCGTCTATGTCCGCGGCGCCGAGCCCGGCGATGTGCTGGAGGTGCGCATTCTCGACACGGTGGTGCGGCCCTCGGCCAACCCGGATTTCGCCGGCAAGGCCTTTGGCAGCAACGCCGCCGCCTGGTGGGGCTACCACTACAACGACCTGCTGACCGAGCCCAAGCCGCGCGAGGTTATCACGATCTACGAGGTCGACGCCTCGGGTGATAAGAACTGGGCCAAGGCGGTCTACAACTTCCAGTGGGTGCCGCAGACCGATCCGTTCGGCGTCGTCCACAAGATCATCGACTATCCGGGTGTGCCGGTCGACCACAGCATCATCAAGCCGAACTTCGGGATACTGAAGAACGTACGCGTGCCGATCCGGCCGCATTTCGGCGTGGTGGCCCTGGCGCCGCGCGAGGTCGACATGGTCGATTCCATCCCGCCCGGCTATTTCGGCGGCAACATGGACAATTGGCGGATCGGCAAGGGCGCCACCATGTACTATCCGGTGGCCGTCGAAGGTGCCTTGCTGTCGGTCGGCGACTCACACGCTTCTCAAGGTGATTCCGAGCTGTGCGGCACGGCGATCGAATGCTCGCTTACCGGCACGTTCCAGCTCATCCTGCACAAGAAAGCGGCATTGGCCGGCACGGCTCTGGAGGGCCTCGACTTCCCGATGCTGGAAACCAAGGACGATTTCGTCGTCCATGGCTTCACCTACGCCAACTATCTGGCTGAGCTCGGGCCGGACGCCCAGTCGGCGATCTACGGCAAATCGTCGGTTGACGGGGCGATGCGCGATGCCTTCCGCAAGATGCGCCAGTTCCTGATGCACGCCAAGGGCCTGACCGAGGATGAGGCGATCTCGCTGATGTCAGTGGGCGTGGATTTCGGCGTGACACAGGTCGTAGATGGCAATTTCGGCGTCCATGCGATCATTCGAAAGGACATCTTTTCCGGCGGCGACGCCTGACCGATAGTAGCCGCGGGGCGCCGTCGTGGCGCCCCCCTTTCGCCCCGCCGGATGCAAGCATGATCCGCGACGCCACGGACGCCGACCTGCCCGGCATCCTCGAGATCTACAACGACGTGATCGCGTCCTCGACTGCCGTCTACACCGACGACCCGGTTCCCCTCAGCGAACGCCGCCAATGGCTCGAGGCACGCCACGCGCTGGGCTACCCGGTGCTGGTCGCGGTCGACGGCGGCAGCGTGCTGGGCTTTGCCTCGTTCGGCGACTTCCGTGCTTGGCCAGGCTATCGGCATTCCTGCGAGCACTCGGTGCATGTGCGGAATGGGTGCCGTGGAGCAGGCGTCGGCCGCCGCCTAGTCGAGGGCCTGTTCCCACGGGCCGAAGCCCTCGGCAAGCATGTCATGCTGGCTGCCGTCGATGCCGACAACGCGGCGTCGATCCTGTTTCACGAGCGTCTGGGCTTCGAGCGCGTCGGTCATTTCCGTGAGGTCGGCTGCAAATTCGGCCGCTGGCTGGACCTCGTCTTTCTACAACGCTTCCTGGGCTCGCCGGCGAGGTCGTAGGAAGTCGTCAAAGTCGGGCCGTCGCCTATCTACACGGCCGCGAATTCTTAATAGAGTGTTGCAATCCAACGATACGTCGCTGGAGCGAATACTCCAGCACGCTCTGTGTTGGTTACAAAACCGTTTGTGGCGTCCATCTGCCAATGCCGTGCGGACCTGGGTCGGCGCGGTCGACCCTACGAATTCGGAGGGTCATGATGGCCATGCCCATAGGCGGTCACCGAGTGATCAGGCACACAGGTTTGCTGAGCGCCGTATACGTTTCGCTGGCCGTTCTTATGGGCGTCAGCATCCCAGCATCGGCATCGCCGCCGCACAGAAGCGCCGATGATCTTATGTCGGGCTATGGCCAACTTGCCGAACGAGCGGCGCTGAGGCCATGCCCGGTCGCCGATCTGGATTGCCGCGCTTTTACCGGCACCCTGGCATGGCACCCCGACGAGCGTCGACCGTTGCTGTCAAGCCAGGGTCTGCGTCGACTGGCCTTGTTGCGCCAGATTAATGCAGCGAACCGGGAGCGTGCTCTGCGCTGCCTCGCCGTGATTGCTTGGTGGGAAGCTCGTTCCGAGGGCATCGCCGGCATGCGGGCCGTCGTAGCGGTCGTGCTCAACCGCGCCCGGAGCACTGCTTTTCCCGATCATCCCTGTGATGTCGTCGCACAAAACTCCGCATTCGAACCGCTGTCGCTACGCTCGAACCAACCCCACGCAGCAGCGTTGCGGCAAGGGCACTTCGCGCCCTTCCCGCGCCCGGACAATGCAGTCGACGCAGCAGCTCTCCGTCAAGCGCAGCTGCTCGTCTGGAACCTAGCTCAGAATCATGAACTGATGGATCCAACCAGAGGCGCTACTCATTTCCTGGCACCGGCTGTCATGGCTGAACGTGGCCAGAAACTACCGCGGTGGGCCGAGATCTACGAGACGACGACCCGCATTGGCGGTCATCGTTTCTATCGCCCACCACTAGGAGTAGCGGCCGAGCCGTAGCCGCGCTTCACCGACGATCGGAAGACGTTCGGCGTGCAATCGATACCGGCGCCGAGGGCATCTTCCAGGCGCCACCCCAGAACTGCATCATCTGTTTGGTCATTTCCTGCATCATCTGCGTCTGCTGACGATGCATCTCCGCACTCCAGAAGCCGCGCATGGCTCCCGACCAGGCGTTGGCTTGGCTCAGCCACATACTCATGAACGGATTTTTCATCGAACACTCCAGTACCAAACGGCCCCTATCGTCAGCTTCACGCCCGATTGACGATAAGTGATGTGGGTGCCGCGAACATACTATTTTGGGCACCAAAACTTTTACCAAATGGTTAAGACTCGAGGGGCGACCGCAGCCGCCCCTCGGACAATCGTATGCCAGGGTTACTTGTCGATGCCGTCGCGCGCACCCTTGGCCGCGTCAGCGACATCGCGGGCGACGTTCTTGGCTTCGCCCTTGGCCTGATCGACCTTGCCTTCAGTCTCCAGGCTTTTGTCGCCAGTGACCTTACCGACGGTCTCCTTGACCGAACCCTTGATCTTGTCCGTTGTGCCCGACATTGCTCAACTCCTTGAGGATCTGTATGACGCGAGATGAACACGAACTATTATCGAAGGTTCCGATACGTCGTTGCTCGATACGTATGAGGCTAGGTGACAATTTGGTTATCATTCCGTCGGGATTGAAGTTGACGGCATCGTATATTGTACGTTTAAAAATATGTAATTTAACAACTTCTAAGGATCCGGAACTCTTCCTTCTTCAGCGCACGGCGTCGTTGCCCTAGCTTTCGCCGGCGGCGTGATCGATGGAAGGGAAGACGCATGACGCAGGCTGAATCGCTGAACGTGGTCTTCGACCTGGGCGGCGTCCTGATCGACTGGAATCCGCGATACCTCTATCGCAAGCTGTTTCCTGACGATGAAAGCGCCATGGAACGATTTCTGGCCGAGATCTGCTCTCCTGATTGGAATTTGACCCTCGATGCCGGACGCCCGTTTGCCGAAGCGGTGGCCGAACTCGCCGCCCAGCACCCCCACGAACGTGAGCGGATCGATGCCTACCACCAGCGATGGCTGGAAATGGTTGCCGGGCCGATCGAGCCTACGGTGCGCATCCTCGAAGAGCTCGACGCGCAGGGCGTACCGTTGTGGGCCCTGACGAACTGGTCCACGGAAACCTTCGCCCTGGTCCGCACGGATCCGACCTATGCCTTCCTGGATCGTTTTCGCGAGATCTTCGTCTCCGGTGAGCTGCGCATGATCAAGCCCGACCCGGCAATTTTCCGTCATACGGTGGAGGCGATCGGTGTGTCGGCGGCAAACTGCCTGTTCATCGACGATTCGGCGAAGAACGTCGCGGCTGCCGCGGCCGGGGGGCTGCTCACCCACCACTTCACAGCACCGGGCCAGCTTCGCAGCGATCTCGAGCGCATGGGCGTGCTGGACGGGCGCTGATCCGTGTGGTCATTCCGTCGTTGGCTGATCTGCAGCGGTCTTGGCCTGCTCGGCACGGTGCTTGTTCTGGCGGGAACCATCGGCTGGCTGGGCTGGGCGTCTCTGCCCCAGGTTCAGGGCGAGATCAGCCTACCGAGCCTGGAAGCTCCAGTCACCATTGTGCGCGACGCCTACGCCATCCCCCATGTCGAGGCGTTGAGCGTGACCGACGCCACCTTTGCCCTAGGCTTCGTGCATGGCCAGGACCGGCTGTGGCAGATGGAGTTCGACCGCCTTCTCGGCCAGGGCCGCCTCGCGGAGATCCTGGGCGAGGCGGCCGTGCCGATCGATCGTTTTCTGCGGACACTCGGCCTGACGCACCATGCCGAAGCAGCGATACATGGGCTGGCACCTGCGACCATGAGGCTGCTCGAAGCGTACAGTGCGGGCGTCAACGCCGCGATCGAGCGTTTCGGGTCGGTCCTGCCGCCCGAATTCCTGATCCTGCGCCACCGGCCGGAGCCCTGGCGCCCGGTCGACACGCTGCAGTTCCAAAAGCTGATGGCGCTGGACCTGTCGGGCAATTGGCGCACGGAATTGCTGCGTGCCCGCCTGACGCAGCGCCTTGCCCCGGCGCAGATGGATGATCTGTGGCCAGGCCAACCGATGGCCTCGCTGGTGACCCTGGCCTTGGCCGACACATCGCTGATGCATCTGGACGAAGTGCTGCCAGCCCCACCGCCCCCGGGCATTGGCTCCAATGTCTGGGTGGCCGACGGCACCAGGACGCGAAGCGGTCTACCCCTTCTGGCCAACGATCCGCATCTTCAGCTGCAGGCACCAGGCCGGTGGTACCTTGCCCAGCTCGAAGCGCCGGGTCTCAGCGTCATCGGCGCGACGCTGCCGGCACTGCCCTTCGTGGTGCTCGGCCACAACGAGCAGATCGCCTGGGGCTTCACCAATACCGGCTCGGATACGCAGGATCTGTTCATCGAGCGGCTGGATCCGGGCGATCCCACCAAGTACCTCACGCCTTCCGGCCCGGAACGGTTCCGGGCTCGTACCGAGATTATCGATATACGCGGTGCACCCTCTATCACAATTCAGGTCCGCGAGACCCGGCATGGGCCGGTTTTGTCCGATGTGGTGCCGAGCGCTGCCGATGCGGCTGACCCAAACCATGTTCTGGCGCTGGCCTGGACCCAACTCACCGATACCGACACCACCGTCGAGGCCGGTTTCGCCATCGGCCAAGCAACGGACTGGCCCAGCTTCGTCGCCGCGGTCGAGCCGTATCAAGGGGCCCAGCAGAACATGGCGTTCGCCGACCGCCAAGGCGCTATCGGCATGATCAGCCCAGGTCTGGTGCCGGTGCGCCGCGGTGGCGATGGCTCAACCCCAACGCCTGGCTGGACCGGCGAATATGACTGGATCGGCACGATCCCCGCACCGATGCTGCCACGACAGCTGCAGCCGACGCGCGGCCTATTAGTCAACGCCAACAACCGGCTGGTGGGTGACGACTATCCCCACCTCCTGACCCGGGATTGGGACTCCGCCTTGCGGGCCGACCGGATCGAATCCCTGCTCGGCCCCGTCCGCGCACTCGGCGTCGACGAGTTCGCAGCGGTTCAGCTCGACATCACCTCACCGCTGGCGTTGGAGTTCCTGCCACACCTTCTTTTGGCAGGAGTTGAGGACCGACATGCCGACATGCTGGCGGCACTGGCCAGCTGGGACCGCCGGATGGTCCTGGATCGACCTGAGCCCCTGCTGTTCGCCGTTTGGTATCAGGAGCTGGCCGCAGCCATCTATGGAGACGAGCTCGGCTCCCTCTTCACCGCCTACCGTGGCCTCCGTCCCGATTTCATGCGTCGCGTATTCGAGCAGCGACAGATCTGGTGCGACGATATCGATACGCCGGCAATCGAGAGCTGTGACCAGCAGTCACGCAAGGCGTTTAGCCTGGCGATCGCCGGCCTCGAGCAGGCCTACGGATCGGATTGGCGCCAGTGGCGTTGGGGTGATGCGCATCCGGCAGTAATGGCACACCGCCCGTTCGAGCAGAGTGACTGGCTGCGCGATTGGTTCAGCCTCGTGTTCCCACTGGGCGGCGACGGCAGCACGATCAACGTCGCACAGTATGGGCCGACGCGCGACGGGATCATGTTCGGTGCCGTACACGGCCCCGGCTATCGAGCCGTGTACGATCTGGCGCGGCTCGAGGATTCACGGTGGATAGCAGCCACCGGCCAGTCGGGCCACTTCTTGTCCGGCCATTACGCTGACCTGACAGATCTGTGGCGAGCGGGTCGCTATTTGCCGATGAGATCGAAACCTGAAGCGTACCGAGAACGGGCCGTGGGCGTGCTGAGCTTGCGCCCGCACCAGCTTCGTCCCACGTCTCAATAGACAATTGCGCTATTGTCACCGCAAGGGCTAATAGATCTACTCTAGGTGCACCGGACACGGGAGGCAGATAAGCGTGCAGTCAGGCTCGACGTTCGGCCGCCGGTTGCGCGCGCTTCGCATGACGCTCGGCATGAGCCAAGTGGAACTGGCGCGTCGGATCGGCCGCCATCAGACGGCGATCGGTCCCTATGAACGCGACGAGTACGAGCCGGCGCGCGACGTTGTGGAGAAGCTCGCGCTCGTTCTGGAGACCAGTCCGGAGTACCTATATTTTGGCCGTAGCCCGCAGCAAACGGCCTTGCCCGTACTCGGCAGATTCGGCCAGGCCGGCATACTGGAGCCCGATCTCGATGGAAACATGGAGCTTGTGAGTCTGCGGGACGGGCAGTTGCGCGGCTATCGTGTCCTCGACGACAGCATGGCCCCGGTTTTTCGACCGGGTCAGCTCGCCCTGGTGCCTGCAGCGGCCCTAGACGGCATCGATATCCTGCTCGGTCGCGACGTCCTAGTCGACCTCGTCGATGGACGCAGCCTGCTGCGGCGCCTCATGCCCAGCGTCGAGCCGACCCGCTTCGACCTCGTGGCCTACAACGCCCCCCTACTACCCTCGGTAGCAGTCAGATCGGCAAGATCGATCGTTGGTGTTCTATGGCCTGAGGCATGGCGCGAAATGCTAAGCGTTGAACTACCTAAGCGAAATGCCCTTCTGGTTGATGAGAAATTCTAGTTTTGCTGGAAGTTTAAAAGATCCCCGGTATTTTAACCAAATATAGCTGATCACGCAGCCGCAAGCGCGTGACGGTTCCAGTCAAGCGGCGCTTGGGAGAGACGTTTCGGTGACCCAGCTGGCCAGTAAATCGATTGGGCGGAGCAGTGGTGGGCGCAGTCGCGCTTTGGATGTCGATCATTATGTGAGCCTGCGTATCCGCCAGCGCCGCATCATGCTGGGGCTCACTCAGCAACAGATGGCCGAGCTGATCGGTGTCACGTACCAGCAGGCGCACAAATACGAGACCGGCATCAACCGCATCTCGGCCGGCCGTCTCTATCAGATCGCCCAGGCACTTGGCGTCGACATCAGTTACTTTTTCGAGGATGTAGATCCTGAACGGCGCAACAAGCCGAAGGCCGCCGAGATGATGCCGCAGCAGCGTATGCTGCTCGAGTTGGCTCGCAATTTCGCCAGCATCACCAATCGGAAGCACCAGGACGCGTTGTGCAACCTGGCCCGAGTGCTGGCCACTGGGGAACCCACGGAGTAAAATCGCAGCCCCGGCGCTAGTAGGTCGGCCCCGCTAAAGGGCGGCGCCGCGCGGTGGCCGCCTCCTCGACAATCCGTACCGTTTCCGACCATAGGCCGAGTACCGGCAACTCGCTTGGTGCGAACCAGCCAACGGCCTCCGCGTCGTCGCCGGCCATGGGCTCGCCATGGAGTGCTTCCGCGGTGAAGTCGACCAACGTGTAGTGATAGCGGACCCGCCCGTCTGACTCGCGCTCGATCAGGTCGACGGTGGTGAGCAGGCGCAAATCGGTCATTTCGAGGCTGGTTTCCTCGCGTACCTCCCGAATTATCGCCTCGTTCAACGTTTCGCCCAACTGTTGGGCGCCGCCCGGCAACGACCATTGGCCGACGCGCGGTGGCTTGCCACGTCTGATCAACAGGAGCTGATCGCCGCGCCAGATCACGGCGCCGACGCCGACGATCGGTCGCTCAGGGTACAGTCGGCTCATCGTCCCTTCCACCTGTAATGGCAGCAACTCAAAGTTAGCCGATCAGCACCAGCACCCCAGCGGCCTCATGCACGACGCCATCGAAGATCTCGGCGTCGGTCACCAAGCCGATCAGCGGCAGGGGGCCCAACTCCTCGCGCAGCCACGCGATCTCGTCGGCCGCTGGGCCGAACAGGCTGCGACCACGATGGCGCGAGGCCAGATAGACGCCCGCCTTCGCCGGACTTCCAGACAGTCGCCCGTTCAGGCTACGCGCCAATTCGCGCACCCGGACCCGCGATCCAGCCGGATCGGGGCGCATCAGGCGGACCTGCGCACCCGGGCGTCCGCCCTCCAGCCGCAGCGCCCCGCGGCCAGCGTCGATTCCCGTGATCCAACGCATCCGTAGCGCCTCCCGGGCATCCGCGGGCCCCGAGGGCTCCGCCAGCCAGAGATTGCCGGCAAATCGCCCGCCCGCATGGCGGAACAGATCGCCCATCTCGTCGGTCATGACCTCCAAGGCCGGCCTGCCGTCGAGCGCCAGCACGTCCGAACCCACCGCACTCGTCACGCTGTGGAGGGGGCCCATCGGCGAGCCGGCCACCGCCATGCCGCCGACCACGGGCAGATCATCCCGAAAGCCGATACAGACCGCTGCCCCGCCCATCACGGTTTCGGCGATCTGCACTGGCGAGCGTCCAGCGGCAATGAGCCCCCCTACCACCATTCGAGCACCGTGGCGGGTGAGATCGGCCATGATCATGTGGGGTTCGGCATCACCCAGTTCCGCATGCGCCAACAGCAGGCCGACCTGAGCCGGCAAGGCCATCTGCGAGGGCAAGATCCGAAAGCTGTCTTCTGGCATCCTGGTCACCAGAACCGCGAGCCCATCGTCACTGGCTCCGGCCGGCCCGCCCAGCACTGCACCACCGCACGCCCCGAGCCATTCCCGCACGCCCGTCCGTTCTCGCAGCGCCCGGACAATATCGTCCGCCATCGGAGCCAGCGCCTCGCTCAGGTAGACGATGCCCAGATTGGCCCCAGGGGGCATCGGTTCCAACTGATCAAGGCAGGCGCCCAAGACCGCATGCCAGCTTCGTCCGGCGGCCGTGACCGCGCGAGCGACCGAATTGACGTGACAGGTCATCCTGGTGCACGGCGGTGCCACCGCTTACGTACAGGCCACCAATCACTCCTGCGGAGAACTACTTCAGATTGAAATTTTCTTGACATAAAAACCTATAAGTAGCATATTGCTGGGGCGTTGGGAGCTTGTGGTTGACCTCATTGGCGCCCCGCGTGCTTGACTGATGAGATGGGACCCCGGGGGGACTGTTCGTGAGGACAGTCCCCCTTACCACGTGTTGCCGTCTCCGCCACGACGATCATTGATCCTTCAAGGCTTCGAGCCGGCGGCGAACGCGATCGATATCGGCTTCGCTCGGCCCAGCCAGAACAAAGCGGAGGTCGATCCTGCGGTTCTGACGTTGCGCTTCCTCGCCGGTTGCGCTTGTCACTGGCCGTCGTGCCTCGTAGCCACTGACACCCAGCAATGCCTCCCCATCCTGATTGCGCAGGTTTTCGAGTGCGGGCGCAAAAGCAATCAATGCCTTGAAAACGCCTATACTGCGGGCCGTCGCAAGTTCCCAGTTATCGGCGAACACTCCGCCGCGAATTGGTTCCGCATCGGTATGACCCTCGACCAAAAGGGTCTGCAATAGGGGTGTGGGTTCGTTGCGACATGGCCCAGTCAGCGACACTGGCGCCAGCGTGACGCAGGGTAGAATCTCCAGCAGGACCGCCGCCAACTCGGCCAAAGCGTGCTCACCTGCTGGCCGAAGCGTGGCCACTCCAGAATCGAAGAGCAGGCTTTCCGACAGGCGCAGGATGCCATTGGCCGCATCCACCGTTACCGGTACCGAGCGCTCGAGCAGGTCCCACTGCAAAGTTGCAAGCAGTACCATGCGGGCCTGCTGTCGCTGCACGACGTCGGCCATCAATGCCTCGAGGACGTCGCGCCGCGTCACCATGGCGTCCTGCGCCGACGCCAGATAGGCCCGCACCGAGTCGAGTTCGGCCATCGCGTCGAGCAATTCCTCGTGGTCCGTGTCCGCTACGCTCTGGGCGCTGCGGTAACTCAGCGCAAACGCCATCAGCATCAGGATGAAGACGAAGAGCATGCCGACCATGAGATCGCTGACCGAGGCGAGATAGCCCTCGTCCTCGTCCAATCCGAACGGTGAGTCAGGACCGCCCACTGGTCAGCCGTGCTCTGCCGCTTCGAACTCCGCGTGGATTACCGCGGCTGCACGTCCCGTGCACTCGTTCGCGACGGCCGAAGAGGAGGCTGTTATCGGTCCGACGTGGTATCCGGGCCTCTTGCCACGCCCGATGCGCGGCGCGATGGTCCTCAGCCGCCGCGATGTCGCGGACAACCACGCTCTCCATAAGGTTGTCCGGACAATGTCCTCGCCATCACCCTTGGAAGCCGGCACCGAAACCATATCCGGTCGATGAATCTCGACATGTTTCGCCGACGGTACGGTCTGAGCTATTGCGTCGGATATCCATTGGTCGAGATCGCCCAGCCGCTCCGCTGCCGCGGCAAGCGACTCGCGCAGCGGTGCCACCGTGCTGTCGAGATCCTCCGCGACAGGACCTGTCATCTGGGCGGGTGGGTATGCCGCATGTTGACCGCGATGCAGACGTAGCTCAGCTTGCTGTCCTTTGATCTCGCCCAGTTGTCGCGCCACGACGCTAACAGTGCTGATCGGGACCATCCGTTCTTCCAATGCGGCACAAAACCGTGCGAGGCGATACTGCACTCGGTACAGCAGTGCCTTCTCGCGCCAGGAGTAGACGAGCGAGCTGCCAAGGCCGGCTATCGATGTGGTGAACTTGAACGTGGCCGCCGCGAGGAGCTCATGTAATGCGTGCTGGGCCTGCACGATGTCGTCAGCGCCAATGCCTTGGCTACCGAAATAAAGTGCACCCACCAACCCCACGAACGTGAACAGCAGGCCGCACCCGACCAGGATATTGGGGACGGCGCGATAGAGGCGCAGATTGACGCCAGCCACCACGAGCAGCACGTCGTTGAAGCTCTCATGCGGCCGACGGGTGTAGCCCAGTGCCTCATCGGTGCCCGGCGCCACACCGATCGTCAGCGCGTAGGCGCGCCATACGGTCCCTACGACGGGATCCTTGGCCAAACGCTGATAGGTCGACTTGAAGCCGCGCCTGAAGCCGCTCGGACCCTGACTCGCCTCGACTAGAGCGATGGCGCGGTCCAATCCGGCCAGGACCGGTGCGATGCGGCGGAATCGAAAGCTGAGCCAGACCGCTAAGGCGGTGGCAACGATCAGCGTCGCCAGCGTCCACGGCACCCACGGTTGCACCAGCACTCCGAACAGCCTGTCGACCAAGCTACGATACCTTTGCGATAGCTCATGGACCCAAGCGGGGGGCACACCCACATCTATCATAAGTTGAAATTGTTCAGCCAGCATATGGTTAATGCTTGCTGCGTCGTCGATTGTTTCCTACGGTCCTGAGGCATAAGCTCGTTGCTATTGAATCTGCCCCGGCAGGGCGCGTTCACCGAGAGGCCGGATGGCGAGAATTGCCGTCATCGACGACCGCGTCACCAATCGGAACATCCTGACGCGGCTGGCGGCGTCGGTTGAGGAAGGCTTGAGCGTCAGTGCCTTCCCGAACCCAGTCGAGGCCCTGGACACGTTCGACGCCGGGCTGGTGCCTGACTTGATCATCACCGACTTCAACATGCCCGAAATGGATGGGGCCAGCTTCGTGCGGGCGTTGCGCAGCCGGAGCGTGCTGACCGACGTGCCGATCATCGTGGTCACCGTCTACCAGGATCGGGAATTCTGTTATCGGGCCCTCGAAGCTGGGGCAACGGACTTCCTGCTCAGCCCCGTCGACCATCTCGAATTCCGTGCTCGCGCGCGGAATCTGCTGACGCTTCGACGGCAGCAGCTGCTGCTGGCCGAGCGTGCGGCAGATCTGGAGCGGGCTCTGCACACGCGGGATGATGACCCCCAGCAAGACGCCATGCAGCGGGTGCTGGATGCGATGGCCGCAGCCGTCTCCATCGTCGACGCGCATGGCCGGCTGGTCCTCGTCAATCGTGCCTATGAGCGGCTGTTCGGCATCGATCGCGGCGCCGCGCTGGGCAACCCACTGCAGGACAGCCATAGCGAGGAATATGCGCTGCAAAGCGGCGTGCTCGACGACAAGGTACTAGAGACCGGCATGCCCGTGGCATGTCCGTTCTATGACACGCTGAGCGGTGCAGGTGGCACCCGCTGGCTGCTTACCACCAAAGCGCCGCTCGGCGGCTCGTCCGGACGGGCGATGGAGGTGCTGACGGTATCCCTGGACGTGACCGAGCTACGTGCGGCCGAGACCGCCATCACCTCCCCCCTGCAGGAGGATCCGCTGACCGGGCTGCCGAGCGGCGACTATTTCCGCACCCGGTTCGAACACGAGCTGGCGCGAGCCCGCCAGCAGCACGAGCTGCTGGCACTGCTGCATATCGATCTCGACCGATTCAAAGGTATCAACGATGCATTCGGCAAGGACTTCGGCTCGGAGCTGTTGCGCGAGGTTGCCCAGCGCCTGAAGGCACGGTTGACCGGGGCCGAGCTGCTGGCCCGGCTTGAGAGCGACGAGTTCCTCATTCTGCAGATCGGCCTGAAGCGGCCAGACGATGCCGCCGAGCTCACCCGGCGTTTGAGTGATGCGTTCGCGCTGCCCTTTGTCATCCACACCCGCGAAGTGCATCTCAGCGCCAGTGTTGGGATCACCGTGGCACCGGCGGATGGCCGCACCGTCGAAACGCTGCTCAAGAATGCCGAACTTGCCATGTACCGGGCCAAAAAATCCGGTCGCGACGGCTATCGCTTCTTTGCTGCCGAGATGAATGTCGCCGCCCGCCGCGCGGTAACGCTGGAGCGTGAGCTGCGGCAGGCCCTGGCCGGGGAGCAGTTCGTCGTCCATTACCAGCCGCAGCTCGACCTCGCGTCCAATCGTGTCATCGGCGTCGAGGCGCTCGTCCGCTGGAACCACCCCTACCGTGGCTTGGTGCGCCCGGGGGAATTCATTGGCTTGGCCGAAGATATCGGGCTGATCGCACCGCTGACGGCCTGGGTATTGCGGACCGCATGTCGCCAGCAGCGGGCGTGGCTCGATCGTGGTCTCACCGGGTTGCAGATGTCCGTCAATCTGTCGCCGGTTCAGTTTCGCGAGCGGGGCATCGAGCTCCTGGTCGAGCGCGTGCTCGCCGATTGTTCGCTCGATCCGGCTTCGCTCGATCTGGAGCTGACCGAAAACGCGGTCATCGAGAACAGCCAGACCGCGATCCAGAGCCTGCGCCACCTGCACCAGCTGGGCGTCAGCCTATCGATCGACGATTTCGGTACCGGTTACTCGTCGCTTTCATACATCAAGCGACTGCCGGTCCAGCGGCTCAAGATCGACCGCTCCTTCGTGCAGAATCTCGAGCACAGCCTGAACGACGAGGTGATCGTGCGCGCGATCATCAATCTCGGCCGCAGTCTGCGTTTGCGGGTGATCGCGGAGGGCGTCGAGACGGACGGCCAACTGCAGCGATTGCGGGCCTTCGACTGTGACGAGGTGCAGGGCAATCTGATCAGCCCGCCGGTCAGCGCCGAGATGCTCGAGCGCAAGTTGCTGCTTCCCGGCCTGGCACCGATGGCCGAGCCGGATGCAAACAGCTGCGCGGAACACCTCGCGGCGGCCCGAGCCGGCCGGTGAATCGGTAGCCTCGAGCATGAGCCTGGCGTCGTCCATCCGGTCAACGTTGCGGCGGATCCGGGTGCGCCTGCAAGCGCGCGACGACACTGAGCACGAACAGGCGTTGATCCGGATCGGCGTCGCGTTCGTGATGTACTTCTATCTTTTGGCAATACCTCTGCCTGCCGATGATCATGCCTTCATCGTGCGCTGGGTGACCGTGATCTTCCTACTGGATCTCTTGGCCGCGGCCGCCATCCTGGCCCACATCATCCGCTGGCCGGCGATCAATCCGAAACGCCGGCTGGCAGCCATCGTGGTCGACAGTGTGGCGCCCACCAGCGTCATGCTCGTCGGCGGCCCATCGGCATCGGCACTCTACCCGATGCTACTGTGGATCATCCTGGGTCACGGCTTTCGGTACGGTCGGCCCTATCTATGGGCCTGCGCCGGGCTGTCGCTGGTCCTGTTCGGACTCGTCGTCCTCGTGAGTCCGGAGTGGCGGGCAATTCCGGCCTTGTCCGGCGCCCTTGTGGCCTCGCTGGTGATCCTGCCGGTCTACTTCGCCATTCTGCTGCGCAAGCTGACCAGCGCCATCAACCGCGCTGAGGAAGCGAGCCGGGCCAAGAGTCGCTTTCTGGCCGCCATGAGCCATGAGCTTCGCACGCCCCTGAACGCGATCATCGGTATGGGCGAGCTATTGGCCACCACCCGTCTCGACGCCGAGCAGCGCGACATGACCGCCACCGTGCGGACGGCAGCCACCAGCTTGCTGGGCCTTGTCGACCAAGTCCTGGATCTAGCCAAGATCGAGGAACGGCGCTTCACGATCGACATCGAGGCCTTTGATCTGCATGACAGCCTCGCCCGGATCAGGATGCTGCTGGGCCAGCTCGCCGTGGCCAAAGGCCTTTCCCTTCGCCTTCACCTCGCCCCCGATACCCCCTATCGCCTACGCGGTGGGCCCCGCCAGCTGCACCAGGTACTGGTCAACCTGATCGGCAATGCGATCAAATTCACCGATCATGGGCGCGTGCGGCTCTGCGTGTCGCCGGTGCGGACGGTGGGAGCGGAGGTTCGGCTTCGGTTCGCCGTGGAGGACACCGGAGTGGGCCTGTCACCCGAGGCCCAGCAGCATCTTTTCGAGCGGTTTGCACGCAGCGAAGACAGCATCAGGCGCGGCATCAGCGGCAGCGGTCTGGGGCTCAATATCACCCGCGAGTTGGTGCAACTCATGGGTGGCACCATCGGCATGTCGAGTGCCCTGGGAGTTGGCTCGACGTTCTGGTTCGAGTTGCCGCTGCAGCTGGACCCGGCACCCGTGCCGGCGGAGCGCTTGAGTGGTCGCGTCGTGGTGATTGGTGGCCGCGACACCGCGCCGGCTCTCGCTGAGCGGCTGCTGCAGTTCGGCTGCGAGGCGCGGTGTGTCGCCACCGCGGAATCGGCCGCCGAGCTGCTGCGCCACGTAGAGGACCGGCCAGCGGTGGTACTGACCGACCGCTCGCCCCCTGTGGATGCGGTGGCACTGGTCGAGCAACTGGCCGGTATCTCGCCGCTCATGCCGATCGACCTGATTGGAGTCGGACTGGAGACTCCCTCGGTGGCGGGGCCGACGCTGGCCGACCTTCCGGCCGACGTTGACGAGCTAGCGCTTTTTTCGTCCCTCCGCGCTGCCATGCGGCAACCGCCATCGACGCTGGGGCCGATGGTCATGGCGGTGGCGGACACCGGCGAGCCACCAGGGCGGTCCTTGACCGTCCTGGTGGCTGAGGACAACCGCACCAATCAGAAAGTGATTGGGAGAATCTTGGAGCGGGCCGGCCACCGCGCCACCATCGTCGCCACCGGGCAGGAAGCGGTGGAGGCGCTCGAGGAACCCGGCTTCGACCTGGTGCTGATGGACTTGAATATGCCGGAACTGGGGGGCATCGACGCGGTGAAGTTGCTGCGTTTCACCCACGATGTGGACGAATTGCCGCCCATCATAGCGCTCAGCGCGGACGCCACGCCGCAGACGCGCGAAGCCTGCAGAACAGTGGGGTTCTCGGCTTACCTGACCAAGCCGGTGGACACCCGGCAGCTGCTCCGCACCATGGATGAGCTTGCCCGCGCGCCCAGGACTGGGCCGGCGCCTGCGCAACCTTCGGCAAGTGAATCAATCGCCGACAGCATGGTCATGAAGGAGGAACGGCCGGTGCTCGATCCCAGTCGACTCGCCAGCCTAGCTGAACTCGATCATGGCGACGGCTTCCTCGACAGTCTGATCGACGATTTCGTGGCCGACCTCGACGTGATGCTGGCCGATGTCGCCCGTGCCGTCACCAGCAGCAATGCCCGTGCCCTACGCGATCATGCCCATGCGTTGCGGAGCAGTGCCGCGCATATCGGAGCGCTGGCCCTCTTCGATGTCTGTCTCGGCTGGCGCGACCTGGACGATCATGCCCTTATCATGCGTGCACCGATGGAGGCTGCGCGCCTAGACATCGAGGCCCATCGGGTTAAGGCGGCACTGGCGGCATTCAAGGAGAACTGGCAGGTGGGGACGGTTGGTCCCGTCAGCCGGACATAGTCTCGGCCCGGGTCGCCAGAGGGCGACTGTAGCTCAGGCACAGGCCCGTCGACGCTCCTGATGCCGGGCCAGGCAATCCATCCGGCGCAGCTCCGATTCACCCAAGTCGAGCGCCAGTTCTGTCCACAGATCGACGATCTCGATCAGCTCGGCCTTGCTCAGCAAATCCGTCCGCTGGCGTGCACGCTTCAGCGCGAGGTCAGTGCCGAAGCGGCTGCGGCGGTCGGTAATGAACTGGCGAAGCACCGTCTCGCCCTGGCCAGGCTCACAGACAACGTCGACCAGCCCCAGCTCATGCATTTCCCCGGCGCTGCGACTCCTCCCGTCCTCGATCAACTGGCGTGACATCCGCTCGCCAATTCGGCGGCGCAGGAAGCTGTGTGCGCCCATGCCGGGGAACAGATTGAACAGAATTTCCGGCAATCCGAACTTGGCGTGGCGTTCGGCGATGACGATGTCGTTGGTCAGCATGGCCTCGAAACCGCCACCAATCGCGTCGCCCTGAACAAGCGCAACGGTCAGGACAGGAAGATCGAGGCCGCGATAATTGTCATAGAGTATATCGATACACCGGTAGGCATACGAGCGTAGCGCCGCTTCGTCCTGCTCGCGGATGAGGCGGGTGAAGCTGGCCAGGTTGCCGCCCATGTTCCAGGCCGTCGTCGATCGCGATGCCCACACCAAGTGATGGAACGGCATTTCCTCGCGGGTGCAGCTGCCGAACGTGTCACGCAGCCAATTCTGAAAATGCCGAAGATCGGCCAGCAACTCGGACGTAAAGCAAGCACGCTCGCGATGTAGGAAATGTACCGATAGCGTCTCGGTCTGTTGATCCAATTGAACAGATAAGTTGTTATATCTCAGTTCTGAAATATCTTGATGGGCAACTGGAAATATAGATGGAAATTTTTCTTTTGATCTAAAGAAATCTTGCCCATTGTCATTATCGATTCTGCCAATAAGGCCGCGGAATTCATTATAGGCAACTGCCATGTGAGTAGCTCCAGCCTGCTCGTGCAGATCGTCATCAGTGCCCTCAGGACCGAACTGCACTGATGCGTGTTATCGATCAAGGACAGGACTATTTAATCTCAGTCAAAGCGGCGCGCAAGTAATTTTTGTCACCTAGTAATTGCAATTATTTAAAGGGAAAAGTAGAATTGTGTTTTCATACAATTTTATGAGAAGTTCTTATTAGTTACTATTGAATGCTCTCGATAAAAATGGCCTCCTATACGGCCTGTCTCTCCAACCAGAGCGTTTGTATCATTGAAGGTTAATAAATACCAATAAATTACAACTTCAGCGTTTATACAATCAAACGGGGAGTATATATTCGACTCAAGCAACCGAGGCGGTGGTAATGCCAAATAGCAATGTCGGATTGCGCCGAGGCGAGAAGAACGCTTGCTGCGTCGATCGGTGAGGCAGTGATGAGAACAAGCGGCCGGCGACGGGCCATGGCACGCATGCCTTAAGCGAAACGGCTGAACTAAGCGGCCATCACGCTGCGACTCAAATCATCTGTCCAGGTGGCGGTGAGGCGGCGTCTGATCGCTATGTCGTCGGCCCCGCGGATGCTCTCAAGAGCAGCACGCCGCCCAGCATTTCATTGTCGCGCTGGTACACGGAGAGCGGAAGATTCGGATTAAACTGCCTGCTGGGCGGGTCCGTAGCAGTGGGGCTCAGCCGCGTCCAATCAGCCAAAAGCTGGAGGCCAGGGTCAAGGCGAGAAGGACGACCCAGGCGGGAGATTGCCACATCCTGGGGTTCACCGCCGATCGGGGAAACTCATGCCTGCTGACGAACAGCAGGCAGGTACCGGCCAGCAGAAGCCCGGCTATCGGCCAAGACCCCGTCAGCACGGTCGTCACGGCAGCAAGCAGGAAGATCACACAGACCCATTGCCACGCTACGGCCAGCCGTTGCAGCAGGCCACGGATCAGGAGAAGCAGGGCGAGGCCACCAGCGATCTCGAGGATGCGCGCGCCATCGGACCAACCGGTCGGGGCTAGCCCGATAACGCCGCCGGCAAGCCGCTCTATAGCCGTGTACAACAATGCCAAGCCGCCCAGGCCAGTGACCACGGCCGCAACCACGGGAGTTCGAGGCCCGAGCTCGAGGCGGCAGAGGCCAATCAACCTGGTCAACGCGACGCGCCAGCGATGCAGCTCCGTCAGCGTTAGGACAACGACGCCGCAGCACAGCGGCAGAAGGTAGTAGACCCCGCGAAAGGCCAAAAGCGAGCCAATCAGCGGCAGGGTCTGGGCCTCGGTCGGCTGCAGCAGCAGCACGACGGCCGATTCGAAGACCCCCAGACTGCCCGGGACGTGGCTCATCAGTCCGACCACGATCGAGGCCATGAAGACCGCCAGCACTTCAAGGTACCCAAGCCCCAGTTCGGGCGGCAGCAGCACATACAGCGCTGCAGCAACGGCCAAAAGATCGGCGACACCGAAGAAGATCTGGATAAGGGTCGCACCGGCATCGGGCAGGACTAGTTCGCGCCCGCGCCACCGGAACGGGCGGTGAAAAAAGCCTCCCCAAACGACGTAAGCGACGACGAGCATGAGCGCGGTAGCGGCGCCCGCTCGCCAGATCCATGGCGAAAGACCAGTGACTGCAGCCAGACGGAACGGCTCGATCATCACCACGGCGCCGGCCAGCGTGGCGACGCCCAGGGTGAAAGTGGCCGTAAAATACATCTGCACCTTGGCCACGTCGCCGATACCGAGCCCTCGATCAGCGTAGAAGTGGTAGCGCAGCGACGCCCCAATGACGAATGCGAACCCCGTCGAATGGGCGATGGACTGAGTCGTGTAGGAGGCCAGGGCCAGATGAGGGAACGGCATCCTTTTGCCGATCAGCCCCAATGCCGACCATTCATAACCCACCAGCGCCACAAAACTTAAAAAAGTGAAGAAGACGGCCAGCACCAGACGGTGTGTGCTGACCTCCGCGAGTTCGGCGTGAAGGTCGGCCAGATGGTAGCGGTGCAAGGCGCTGTACAGCACCCATATGGCGATGGCGAACATCGCCGCGCCAACCAGATAGGGTAGCCAGTGGCGCAGATGATCACGCATGGTTGCCCAACGCGGATGGCGGCGTGCGACGCCGTGCCCGACGTCACCAGAATTTTGCTGAAACTTCACCGGTGTTCGAGCTCCAACCGCTCGATGGAGATGCGGAATGGATCCCGGCCATTGGCGGGAGCGAGGTCACGGCTTGCTTCCGCGTCGCGCTCCACCCCGTCCAGTCTCCTTGCTTCGGTCCCTTTGACCGTGGGCACGCCTACACGCGCTGCGCTGGAGGTACCCGCTATGCTGGGCGAACGCAACTAGGCCACGTCGGCAGCACGCCTGTCGCAGCTGAAGCTACTTCGTTTCAGTTCAAACCGACAAGCAGGCCACGTCGCGCCGCAGCCGGACGCGAACCCAGGCTCGCCCGCTCGCCGAGCGGCTGCTAGAAGGTCCGCCGTCCGCGTCACGTGAATCGAGAGCAGTGCATGATCCCTCGCTACAGTCGGCCTGAGATGACCGCGATCTTCGCGCCGGAAACGCGCCTCGGCATCTGGCTCGACGTCGAACTCGCCGCCGCCGAGGCGATGGCGGCAATCGGCGCCATTCCGGCAGAACCGGTCAAGATTCTTGTCGCCAACGCTGCCCGACGGCGCGAACTTCTCATCGACCCCGTCCGGGTGGAGGAAATCGAAGCCACGACGCGGCACGACGTCATCGCCTTTCTTACCCATGTCGAGCAGGTCTGCGGCGAGGAAGCGCGCTATCTGCATCTCGGGCTTACCTCGTCCGACCTGCTGGATACGACGCTTGCCATTCAGCTCGGCCGCGCCGCCGACCTCATCCTGACGGACCTCGACGCGGTCCTTGCGGCGCTCCGCCAGCGGGCGCATGAGCACCGGCTCACGCCCTGTATTGGTCGCAGCCACGGTATACACGCCGAGCCCACGACCTTCGGGCTCAAGCTTGCCGGGCACTTCGCCGAGTTGGACCGGGATCGTCGGCGCATGGTCCAGGCCCGCGCGGAAATCCTCACCTGCGCCATGTCGGGAGCCATCGGAACCTTCGCCAACATCGATCCTCGCGTCGAGGCAGCGGTGGCAGAGCGCTTTGGGCTGCGCCCCGAGCCGATTTCCACGCAAGTGATCCCGCGCGACCGCCACGCTGCATTCACTGGTGCACTCGCCCTGGTGGCGGCTGGCATCGAACGCCTGGCGACCGAGGTCCGCCATCTGCAGCGGACCGAAGTGCGCGAGGTCGAGGAGTATTTCTCGGCCGGCCAGAAGGGTAGCTCGGCCATGCCGCACAAACGCAACCCCGTCCTGTCCGAGAATCTGACCGGCCTCGCCCGGATGATCCGTGCGGCGGTGATCCCGGCGCTCGAGAACGTGGCGCTTTGGCACGAACGCGACATCTCCCACAGCTCGGTCGAGCGCGTGATGTTGCCCGATGCCTGCATCCTCACCGACTTCGCACTGAGCCGCCTCGCCCGCATGATCGAGCAGCTGGTGGTCTACCCGGCGCAGATGCAGCGCAATCTGGATGCCACGCACGGCCTCTACAGCTCGCAGCGGGTGCTGCTGGCGCTGACCGAAGCGGGTTTGCCGCGGCAGGCGGCCTACGAACTGGTGCAGAAGCACGCGATGCAGGCCTGGCATCACAGTCAGTCATTGCTGACCCTGCTGGCCACCGATCCCGAGGTCACAGCCCGCCTCGACGAGACGAGTCTGGGCGAGCTGTTCGACCTGAACCACCATCTGGCGCATGTGGACTTCATTTTCGAGCGCGTATTCGGCCACGACGGTTAGCGCGCGCCGCTGGCCTTGCGGGTCCGATGGGTCGGCGGCGCCAGCAACGGGTCCTCTGGCCAGGGATGCTTCGGGTAGCGTCCGCGCAGCTCCTTGCGCACGAGGGCATAGCCGGTCGCCCAGAACCCGGCCAGGTCCTGGGTGATCGCCACGGGCTGCCGGGCCGGCGAGAGGAGCTGTAATATCACCTTGGTCCGGCCACTATTGATCGTGGGCGTCTGCAACGCACCGAACATCTCCTGCAGCTTGACCGCCAGCACGGGCCGGTCGCTCGTGTAGTCGACGGGAATAGCGCGGCCGCTCGGAACGTCGAGGTGGGTCGGTGCCAGCCGATCGAGCGCTTGGCGCGTGGCATGGTCCAGCCGTGCCAGCAGGATGGCACGCAGGTCGATAGCGGCCACCTGGGACCAACGGCGCATGCCGGTCAGGTGCGGCCCCAGCCATTCGTGCCGTCCCTCCAGCAGGGCTGCATCGCCGAGATCGGGCCAGCGTTCCGGCTCCGTGCGCCGGAGCAGAGCCACGCGCGCCTGCAACTGGCGGGCGGCGTCGGTCCAGGGCAGCCGGTCGATGCCCTGGGCGCCCAGAGTGTCGCACAGAACCGAGACGATCCGCTCCGGGTCGACCTTCACGTCCTCCTGCGACTTGATGACAAGCGTGCCCAGTCGAACGACACGGCGCGCAACGACCGCTTCCTCCCGCGGATCGAACCAGACCTCGTCCTCGGTCGTGAACCGCTCGCCATGCAGTTCTTCCAGCTGACTCGGCGTGATTGGAGCCGCCAGTCGTATGCGCGCTTCGGCCCCAGTGTCCTCCAGTTCGGCCACGGCCAGCCACGATTGGCGTGCCAGCGGATCGATCGGATCGAGCACGGCGCCGCGCCCGTTGGCGAGGCGAAAGGTGCCTCGGCCTCCGCCACGGGCCTGGCCTAGGCGATCCGGGAAGGCAAGTCCTGTTACCGCCCCCACTTCCTCGGTGCGCAAGGGACCGATTTTCTCCTTGATGCCACGCATGAGTTGCGCGCGGATCCGTTCACCCTCCGAACCCGGCCGCAACATATCCAGCCGCCGCGCCAGATCAACATCCGTACGGTCGCGATCCGGATCTCGGCCACTGAGCAGCGCCGCCACGGCGACAGCCGTGCCGGACATGCCGTGGCGCTGGGCGCGCAGCACCATATGGGCCAGACGTGGATGCAGCGGTAGCTCGGCCATCGCCCGACCATGCGCGTTGATGGCACCGTCGGCATCAACCGCCTCGAGTTCGCGGAGCAGCCGCTGCGCCTGTGCGTAATGCCCTGACGGCGGCTGCGTCGGCAGGCCCAGCCTGCCGGGTTCTCGCACACCCCATGCGGCGAGTTCCAACGCCAGGGGAGCCAGATCAGCTTCCTCAATCTCCGCCGGACGGTGTGCCGGTCGTCCACGATCGTCCTCGACCGACCAAAGACGGAGACACAGACCGGGTCCGAGGCGCCCCGCGCGACCGCGGCGCTGCTCCGCCGAGGCCCGGCTGATCGGGACCGTAACGAGGCGGCTCATGCCCGTACGTGCAGAAAAGCGGGTCCGTCGCTCGAGGCCTGCGTCGATGACGACCGCAATGCCCTCGATCGTAAGGCTGGTCTCGGCGATATTGGTCGCCAGGACGATCTTGCGCTGGCCGGACACTGCTGGGTGGAGGGCGGCATCCTGTTCGACCCGCGAAAGATTGCCGTAGAGCGGACATATCCGTAGCCCTGGGTGGCGGAGTCGAGCTTCAAGCAGGTTCGCCGTGCGCCTGATCTCGGCCGCGCCAGGCAGGAACACGAGCAGATCGCCACTGGCTGCGCCCAGGCCATGCTCCACGGCGCGCAACATGCGCAGCTCGAGCGGCTCCGCCGGATCGCTGCCCATATACTCCACCTGAACCGGGAACTGCCGGCCCTCGCTCCGCACCAGCGGTGCGTCGCCCAGATGGCGAGCGAGCCCAGTACCGTCGAGCGTCGCCGACATGACCAGCAGGCGCAGGTCGGGTCGGAGCGATCCCTGCACCTCCAGGCACAAGGCGAGCCCAAGATCGGCATCGAGCGAGCGTTCATGAAACTCGTCGAAGATCACGAGCCCATAGGGCTCCAGCGCCGGGTCACGCTGCAGGCGGCGGGTCAGCAGCCCTTCGGTCACCACCTCGATCCGTGTGTGGCGCGAGATTCGCCGGTCGAACCGCATCGCGTAACCGACCGTGCCGCCCACCTCCTCGCCCAGGAGCTGCGCCATGCGGGTTGCCGCCGCACGAGCGGCGAGTCGGCGTGGCTCCAGCATCAGGATGCGCTGTCCGGCGAGCCATGGCTCGGCCAGCAGGTGAAGCGGCACAAGCGTGGTCTTGCCGGCACCGGGGGGCGCTTCGAGGACGGCGGAGGGCTGCCGCACCAGCGCTTGCCGGAGTTCCGGCAGCGCCACCTCCATCGGAAGGTCGGTAGTCGGGACCGTGTACATGATGGGCCATTGGATAACGGCCCCGATCGAAGCCGGCCATGCTCAAATCAGGCGCTGGGTCTTGAAGCTGGTGTGGCGGTTCTTGCCGACGATGATGTGGTCGTGGACATTGATATTGACCTGCGCCAGCGCACCCATCACCTGGCGCGTCATGTCGATGTCGGCCTGCGAGGGCGTGGGGTCACCGCTCGGGTGGTTGTGGACCATGATGATCGCGGACGCCGCCAGCTCCAAAGCTCGCTTGACGACCTCGCGCGGGTAGAGCGGGGTGTGGTCGACCGTACCGCGGCTCTGCACCTCGTCGCGGATCAGGATGTTCTTGCGGTCCAGGAACAGGATGCGAAAATGCTCCGCCGCCTCGTGCTGCATGACCAACTGCAGATAGTCCAGGAGCGCGGTCCACGAGCCGATCACCGGCCGGTCCTTGATCTCTTCCTTCAACACCCGCTGGAACAGGCTGTTGACGGCCTTGAGCAGGACCGTCGTGAACAGGAGATCGTCGTCCCGCGTTTGGCGCAGCTCCGCCAGCGCATCGTCGGGTATCGGGCCCAGGCATTCGGCATAGCGGGCCGGCTCGACCGCCAAGACGGCCCCCAGACCACCGAACACCTTGATCATCTCCTTGGCGATCGGCTTGGTGTCGCGGCGATAGATCGAAAAGAACAGCAAAAGCTCCAGCAGCTCATAGTCGGCGACACCGTCGCTGCCGGCCTGCAGGAAACGCTGGCGGAGACGCTCGCGATGGCCGTGATAATGTTTGCTTCCCCAGCCTTGAAAGCCGACGGTACCGTCTTCTGCCAAACCAGAGGGTCTTGCCGCGGGAGCGACAAAGCCCGTGCCAGCAGCATCGAACTGGAAGAGCCAGCGTCGCCGCGTTGCGCTCCACTGCCCGCCGTGTCGCTTGATCAGGTCGCGATGCCGGAATGTCTCTCCCTCGACCTGCCAGGCCCCGCCGCTCGCATCCGCCACCAGCGTCAGCCCGACCTCAGCCAGAGCCTGGGCCACCGCCGTTCGCTCGCCGTTACCAGCCATGCCACCCTCAAGCGCAATTGTGGGGGCACAGCATATTATCAACCTATAGTTGAATTCAATCAAGATCGATCGGCTATGTCCATGGCCGCCAGGAAGGCTATATCGGCGCGCAGCAGGTAGCAGGGAGGGCGAGCATGAGCGAGCTTACGGTAACGGCGGCACTGATCATCATCGGCAACGAGATTCTATCGGGCCGAACGCAGGACGCCAACCTCGCCTTTCTGGCCACCGAGCTCAACGAGACCGGAATCCAGCTGCGCGAGGTGCGTGTGGTGCCCGACGCCGAGGCCGATATCGTCGAGGCGGTGAACGCGCTGCGGACCAGGTTCGATCACGTCTTCACCACCGGCGGTATCGGACCCACACACGACGACATCACCTCGGCCAGTATCGCCAAGGCTTTTGATCTGCCCTACGGCCGCCATCCTGAGGCCGAACGCCGCCTGTTGGCTTATTATCCGCCAGAAAAGGTCAATCCGGCGCGGATGAAGATGGCCGAGACGCCCGAAGGGGCGGAGTTGATCGACAACCCGGTCAGCGTGGCGCCTGGCTTCACCATCGGCAACGTCCATGTTCTCCCCGGTGTGCCGTCGATTCTTCAGGCGATGTGGGCGGGACTCAAGCCCAGGCTCAAGGGTGGTGCCGTGGTCGTATCCAGGTCGATCACCGTGTTCTGTCCCGAAGGCGAGATCGCCAAACCACTGGGCGAGATCCAGGCACGCCATCCCACGGTCGAGATCGGCAGCTACCCGTTCATGCGTCAGGATCGCTTCGGCACCAGCCTCGTGCTGCGCAGCGTCGACGCGGCGGCGATCGAAGCTGCGGCCGAAGCGATCCTAATGGAGGCCCGTGAGCGTCGAATCGAGGTGCTGGATCTGTTCTGAGCATCCACAGTTCGCTACAGTGCCATTCCATTGCAGGGCCCGCTTGGCGAAATCGGTAGACGCACGGGACTTAAAATCCCGAGCCCGCAAGGGCGTGCCGGTTCGAGTCCGGCAGCGGGCACCAGTGCTCGACCGCCCGAGCTCACGCTGCCATCACCCATCCGCAGTGGCTTGCCTCGTAAGCTGGTGGTAGCACTCGTGCAGGGGCAAAGGGACGGCGGCAGCGTTGACCTTCAGGATGACGTGCACATACGGCCAGATCGATTGGCTTCCTTCCGGCGCCCCACCGCATCCGCCGTTCACCCACCCCGGTCAATCGTCGTGAGCTTTATCGCATGTCCGACTTAAAGCCTGTTCCGATCGCTGCCGCGCAACGTACGGCCGATTCCCTTGCGCCCAGCACCGACTGGTACAAGGACGCCGTCATCTATCAGACGCACATCAAGGCCTTTTTCGACGGCAACGGCGACGGCATCGGCGATTTCGACGGGCTGATCTCAAAGCTCGACTACATCCAAGAGTTGGGCGTCTCGGCCATCTGGCTGTTGCCCTTCTACCCCTCGCCGTTACGCGACGACGGTTACGACATCTCCGACTACCGAACGGTCAATCCAGCCTACGGCACGCTCAAGGATGTGCGCCGGCTGGTGCAGGAGGCGCATCGGCGCGGCCTGCGCGTGGTGACCGAGTTGGTTATCAATCACACCTCGGACCAGCATCCCTGGTTTCAGCGGGCACGGCGCGCCAAGCCGGGCTCGATCGCCCGCGATTACTATGTCTGGAGCGATTCCGACAACAAATACCAAGGCACCAGGATCATCTTCGTCGACACCGAGAAATCGAACTGGACCTGGGACCACGAGGCTGGCGCCTACTTCTGGCACCGGTTCTACAGCCACCAGCCGGACCTCAACTTCGACAACCCCCGGGTAATGAAGGAGGTGCTCGCGGCACTGCACTACTGGCTGGAGATGGGCATCGACGGGCTGCGTCTGGACGCCATTCCCTATTTGGTCGAGCGTGAAGGCACCAACTGCGAGAATCTGCCCGAGACCCACGCCGTGCTGAAGCGGATCCGGGCGGAGATCGACACCCACTATCCGGGGCGGATGCTCCTGGCCGAGGCCAATCAGTGGCCGGAGGATACCTATCCTTACTTCGGCAACGGCGACGAATGCCACATGGCGTTCCATTTCCCGCTGATGCCGCGCATGTACATGGCGATCGCCCAGGAGGACCGGCACGCGATCACTGACATCATGCGGCAGACGCCGGAGATCCCGGAGAGCTGCCAATGGGCGATCTTCCTGCGCAACCATGACGAGCTCACGCTCGAGATGGTGACGCAGAACGAGCGCGACTATCTATGGAATACCTACGCCGCCGACCGCCGGATGCGCATCAATCTCGGCATCCGCCGACGATTGGCGCCGCTGCTCGACAACGACCGCCGCCGCATCGAGCTGCTGAATGCCCTGCTGCTGTCGATGCCGGGCACGCCGGTGCTGTACTATGGCGACGAGATCGGCATGGGCGACAACATCTACCTGGGTGATCGGGACGGTGTGCGCACGCCGATGCAATGGTCGCCCGACCGCAATGGCGGCTTCAGCCGGGCCAACCCGCAGCAGCTCTTCGCACCGCCCATTCAAGACCCGATCTTCGGCTACCAGGCGGTGAACGTGGAAGCCCAGCAGCGCAGCCCCGGCTCGCTACTGAATTGGATGAAGCGACTCATTGCCGTCCGCCAGGGACGGCGCACGTTCGGCCGCGGCACCCTTACCTTCCTCTATCCGCGCAACAGAAAGATCCTGGCCTACCTGCGCGAGCACGAAGGCGAGACTATTCTCTGTGTCTACAATCTCTCCCACAATGCCCAGGCCTGCGACCTCGAGCTCGGTGGCTACCGCGACCGGGTGCCCGTGGAATTGCTTGGCCGCACGGCCTTCCCACCGATCACGGATCCCAGCTACCGTCTGACCCTGCCTGGGTACGGCTTCTACTGGTTTGCACTGGCTGAGGCTGGTGAGCTGCCAAGCTGGCACGAGCCCGCCCCGGAACCGCTGCCCGAATTCATCACCATCGTGCTGCACGACAGCTACAAGGCCATCAGCGAAAGCCGCGGCGGGCGCGATCTCGCCCGGCAGGTGCTGCCCGAGTATCTGCCCAAACAGCGCTGGTTCCTCTCTAAGTCGGTCGAGAGCGTCAGACTGGCCCGAGCTGGCGAGTTGCGAGGGCGCACTGGCAACTATCTGCTCTGCGAATTGTCGGTCACACCGACCGGGGGCAGCGAGCAGTGTTACCTGCTGCCGTTTGCCGTGATCTGGGGCGAGGAGAGCCTATCTCCGGGTGCGCCGCTGCTGCCGTACACCCTGGCCAAGGCACGTCGCGGTCCGAATGTCGGCGCCCTCTACGACGCGACCTACGCCGACGACTTCGCCCGAACGCTGCTGCGGCTGATGCATGCAGCGCACCGCTTCAGTGCCGGCGACTTCACGCTGTGTTGTCGAGGGCATGGTCCACTTGCCACGCTCGAAGTCGCGCCGGACGCGGCCGTACGACTGCTCGCTACCGAGGAAAGCAACAGTGCGGTCGTGATTGACGAACGTCTGCTGCTGAAAATGTACCGACGGGTCGAAGCCGGCATCCACCCGGAGTTGGAACTGGGCCGGTTCCTATCCGAGGTAGCGTCGTTCGCCCACACGCCGCCCCTGCTGGGTTCGATCGAGCACGTCGCCGAGGATGGAACTCCGACCGCTGTGGCTGCGGTCTTCGCCTTCATTGCCAACCAGGGCAATGGATGGCTGTGGACCGTCGACCATTTGGACCGTGTGCTCGAAGAATTGCGACACACGCCTGAAGCCAACCGTCCGGAGGCACACCTCCTTCACGAGTTCTATCTGAACGTGGCCGGACTCCTCGGCCGGCGGACCGCCGAACTGCATCAGGCGCTAGCCATCGAGACGAGCGACCCGGCATTCGCGCGCGAGCCGGTGACCGCGGCCGATCTGGAACTATGGCTGACGGCAGCTCGAGCAGCTGTCATGCAAGGACTTACGGCACTCGAGCAATCCCGGCCTTTGAGCGACGACCAGATCCGTGCCGAGGTCGACGCGGTCATCGCCCTCCGGCCGCAAATCGAAGCTGCACTTGCCCACGCCCCGGCCATACCCGACGGGCTGGTCAAGACCCGGTTTCACGGCGAGTACGGCCTTAGCCAGGTGCTGGTGGCCAAGGGCGACATTATGATCCTGGGTTTCGCCGGCGACCCGCATCGACCGCTCGAGGATCGCCGGACCAAAGGCACGCCGCTGGAGGATCTGGCCAGAATGCTGCGGTCGTTCGATCAGGCGGCATGGGCCGGGGTCCTGCGCTTTGCCGAGATCGATCCAGTCGCGGTCGATGGGCTGCTGGCCTCCGCGCTGGCGTGGCGTGATCTGGCACGGGCAGCGTTCATGGGTGAGTACCGCGCGGCCATCGACGGCTGCCCGAGCTGGCCCACCGATCCGGTTGCCATGAATGGCCTGCTGCTTTGCTTCCAGCTGCGCCTGCTCTTCCTTGAGCTCGAGCAGGAAGCGACGGCTCGCCCGTCATGGCTCAGAGTACCGCTGCATGGCATCCAAGAGCTGTTTGCGAACCGCTGAGCCTGAAGATCGACCAATCCCTGCTGGCGGGACTGTAAACATCCCGGATGGGCAGCGGGAAGCAAACTGCAGCAGATCGGCATAAGCGGATTGAACATCGAATCTAGGTGATGCAGTATACTCGAATGCGTTCCTTGGCGACGACGGACTTGGCCAGTGGCACTCTATTGCCCAGAAGTGGCGAGGTGGGTCGGCGATACGAGCTCTGGCAGGTGGCCGTAAGTTCACGAATCTCACGTTGAGGAATGCAGAGTTCCGTGTTCTGAGGAAGCGGTCCGGTTTGGTGGAGACCAGAAGGTAGGAACGATCTCATGGCCAGGGTTCATCGCACCTTTTGGATCGTGCGCCGACGGTATCGTCGGATAGGCTATCTGGGCTCGTTGCTGGGTGCGTGCATCTGTGCGGTGTACATGGTGCCCGCGGTCTACAGTGCGCAGCACGCTCCGACGGACTCGTCGATCAGCCTGATTGGCTCCGCCGCTATTTTTGCCGCAGCTGTCCTGGTGCCACCGATACTAGCGCGTCTATTGTGGTGGATGCACCGGGGGAAGTATTTCGACGACATGTATCAGATCACGCCGCACTGACGCGGCTTATTCACACCATCGCATGCGAGGGTTTCCAGGGTCATGCAGCGGCGCTGGGCGGCCGATTCGTTGTTTTGCTCTGGCAGCCGGCCGGCCTGCCCTGGTGGCCGTGCGGGTTACCGGCAACCTGATTAACAATAGTTCGGAGATGCTGCGGCAGGTGGCGCTGCGCGGCCAGGGCCTGTTCCCGGCGCCGAGCTTCATTGTCGCTGACGACCTGCACTCGGGGCGCCTCCCAACCCTCCTCGCCGATTACCGGCCACTAGAGTTCGCAATCAATGCGGTCTGCCCACAGCGGCACCAGCTTTCCGCCAAGGTCCGGGCCGTTCTCGACCTGCTGGCTGAACGCATGACGACCCATCGGGCCTTCATGAACCCGAAGAATTGGTACCGCAGCCAAGGTCAGATCGGCGAGCAGCCACCCTTTCCGGGGCCAGCAGTGATGGCGTCGATAAGCCCTAAGCTGCCAAGCACGGCGCGCCCGGTATGGTACGGGCCGCCCCAGGGGCCTGCCTTGCCGCCCGTGGGATGCAATGCGGGGTCGATCGTGTCGTACCAGGACCCATTGGCCCAATCGACCTGCCAGCGTCCGATCCAGTCCAAGGTGCGAAAGAATGCCGCCTTTCGGGCACTCTTTCGGGTCAGGCGAAACATCTCGCCCAAGGTCAGCAGAGCTTCGGCCTGGATCCAGTCCTTCCTGCCGCGCAAGTCGGGGGCCCCGCCGGCCGGGCCCGATTCGAACACCCCGCCGAGGCCACGATCCTCGGCGAGCCGCAGCGCATCGTCCACCACACTATCGTAGAACGCGGGCGGACCGCTGCAGCGGCCCAGCAATGCGCGGCCACGCATCAACAGATGAATGGTCTCCAGGTCATGACCGTAGGACTGCCGAGAGGGCGGCCCGCCATCCTTCTCGCGAAAGAAATAGGCCGGCGTACGCACGAGAGCTCGCTCGGTCAACGCTATGACCTCCGCCAAGCGTTTGGCGACCATAGCGCTACGCACCAGCTCGTAGTGCGTGGTGAGCGCCTCCAGCAGATGGATGCGGGTATTCTGCGTATGGACTCCGCCAACACCACCCAGATAGTCCTTCTGTAGCGGCGATGGCACCGACCAGTCACGCAACAGAAACTCGGCGTAGTTGCCGCGGGCGGCGTCGCGGAACCGGGTATCGATCACCGCGAACGCCTCCGCCGCAGCGGCGGCGGCGATGGCCGAGCCCGAGACCAATGCATGCTCGCTCAGGGCGAACAGCGCGAAGCCCTGGGCATAAAGCTGCTTGTCCGGCTTGCTCGGGGCATAGTCCTTGTATCTGAGCTGCCAAAAGTAGCCACCGTGGGTTTTGTCCCGAAATCGGTCGGTCAACACGGCAAGACCGCGCTCGGCGCGCCGGGTGTCGGCGGCCGTCGCCCGGCCGTGTCGGCGGAGATGCGCGAAGAACCACAGCATCCGGGCCTGCGTCACCAGCGCCAGGTTGGCCGGCCCCAGCCAGCGACCGGCGATGTCGTGGTTGAGCTGGTAGCCCTCGCCGGTCGAAGCATCGGCAATACGACGCCAGAATGGCAGCAGCGACTGCGTCAGGATGTTCTCGAGCCCCACCCGCGCCACGGACCAGTTCGTGGTCGGCCCGAACGTGCAGGGTGGCGTTCCGCAACCAAGCGGCGCCCCCGCCCAGGCCGGCCAACTCGAGCCGAGGGCAGCCAGCATGGCTCCTCGACGGCTGACCGGCACCGCTGGCCGCCTAGTCGGAGCGGGCATGATCTGGCCCTCCTTGTGGCCATCGGCGCAGCATGGGGTCAATCGGGCAGAGTCACCGGCGCCAGTTCCTCGAAGCGATCGCCCGGCCCGGGATTGTCGGGGTGCGTCGAGCCGCCGAGGTGACGCAGGATGCCCCAGACGGCGTTGAGGCCGGTGGTGACCGCGCCCTCGACCCAGGCCGGGGTCCAGGAGATGTCGTCGCCGGCCAGGAAAATGCCGCGCTCCCATGGCGGCAGATCGTCCTGCATGAAGTGACAGTACATCCGGCGGTTGTAGCGGTAGTGCCCCGGTAGGGCGCCCTTGAATGCGCCCAGGAAATTAGGGTCGGTCTCCCAGGAGACCGTGATCGGGTCGCCGATGATGTGACGTGCGATGTCCAGGTCGGGATAGACCTTCTTCAGGCTGGCCAGCATCAGCTCGACCCGCTGACCGATGGGCAACGGGAGCAGCTTCAGCGCGTCGCCCATCCACGAATAGGACAGGCAGATCACCGCCGGTCGGTCCGGGCCATTGTCGAACAGGTAAGTACCCCGTGTCAGCCGGTCGGTGAGCGTCATGCTCATCCGGTATCGGCCGGTCGCCGGATCACGGTCCTTCCAGAACGGTCGGTCGACCATGACGAAGGTCTTGGAGGACTGCATATAGCGAGTCCGGTCCAACGCCATCCAAAGCGGATGCGAGAACAGGCTCTCGTCGCAGTCGATGCGGGTGGTGAGCAGCCAGGACTGGCAGGTCACCAGGACAGCTGGATACTCCCGCGTGTCATTCCAGCGGTCGGTGATCGCGAACCGCCCCTCGCCCGCACGGGCGATGCGCGCGACACCAGGACGCGGTGCACCCTGGTGCAGACGCTCCAGCGTGGTCCCGGCCGGCCAATGGGCCATCCGCTCGGCCGCCCGCTGCCACAGGCGCCGCGGCAGTTGCTCGACCCCACCCACGACCAGTCGTTGGTCCTCGTCGCAGTTGGTCATCACGACACGCAGGATTTCCAGCATAGAGTTGGGAAAGTCCGAATCCCAGCCGCCCGTCCCGAAGCCGACCTGGCCGAACACCTCGCGATGGCGGAAGCTCCGGCTGGCGAAGGCGCGCGACGTGGCGACGAAGTCATAGAAGCTGCGGTCGTCCCAGACCGGCACCAACGGATTCCACAGTGCCTTCAATGCGGCGACGTCGCGACTGCGGATCGCCGCCTGGATGGCGCTGAAGCTCGCACCCTCCTCGAGCGCCTCGCGCCAGGCGTCGGCCACCTCATGGAACAAAGGCGGCAGCTCGTCCGCGCGCTCGACATAGATCGACTGGCCGTCCAGATCGACGACTGTGCTGGGCGTGGCCGACACGAGGGGATTGGGGAACGGGCTGGTCGCCAAGCCGGCCCGGCCGAGATAGGAGTAGAAGGCGGTCGAGGAGACTGGAAAGCGCATCCCACCGAGCTCGGCGATGACGCCCTCCGCCCCTTCGAACGGCTGCGAGCGCAGCCGCCCACCGAGGCGGCCAGCCTCGTACAGGACGGGCTTGAGGCCCAGCCGCATCAGTTCATAGGCGGCGATCACACCCGCAGCTCCCGCCCCCACGATCGCCACCTCGGTGCCGTGGCGTTCGGCCGGCAGTTGCCCGAGCCCGGCGGGATGGGCGATCCAGTCGTCGTAGGGGAACGGGAAGTCGGGGCCGAAATAGGTCACGGGCCGCGGATCGGCGGAACGTCCGGTGGCGGGCTCATGGGCGGCGGTCATGCAGGCTTCTCCGGCTTCACGAGACCCTGGTAGAGTTCCGGCCGACGGTCCGCCAAGTAGGTGTTAAGCGGCCGGGAGGCCGCCAGCAGGGCCGGATCGAGATCGGCGAGCAGCATCTCCTCGCCGGTGCCCGCGCGAGCGAGATCGACGCCGTCTGGCCCTACGATGCAGGAAAGGCCGTGGTAGCGAAGGTCACCCTCGCTTCCGCAGCGGTTGACGTAAGCCAGGAACACCTGATTCTCATAGGCCCGTGTGCGCACCAAGCTGCGAGCGACGAAATCGTATGGCTCCATCAGCGCCGTCGGCACCGCGACGAAATCGGCACCTTGGGCTGCTAGAAGACGCACATTCTCAGGGAACTCAACATCATAGCAGATGAGGATGCCCAGGCGGAGACCATCCAGTTCGGCCAGCGTCGGCGGCCCCTCGCCTGCGCTGAACGCGTCACGGTCGAGCGCGCCGAAGAGATGCGTCTTGCGATGGTTGGCCAGATGTCGTCGGTCGCGGTCAACGAGCAGGGCCGCATTATAGATGCGCCCGTCCTCGTCGCGTTCGGCATAGCCATAGAGCAGTGCCAGTCCCCTCGCCGCGGCGATCTCGCACGCTCGTGCCGCCGACGGGCCGGCCACCGGCTCGGCAAGCCTCGCCACCGCCTCCGGCCCGATCGCGTAACCGGTGAGAAACATCTCGGGACAGATCAGCAGTCGAGCCCCACCGGCCGCGGCCTCGGCGGCGGCGCCATCCAACCGCTCCAGGTTCTGGGCGACATCGCCGCCATACAGTGGCCCCTGAAACGCCGCTATGCGCATATGCCCTCCCCGAGTATCGTCAACGACACCACCGTGCTGAGCCAGTGCGGATTCTATTCAAGACCTTGCCGCAATTGTCCCAGCACCGCCAGTGCGGCGGCGTCGGTCAGTCTGGGCGTCACCCATTGAGACCGCGAGAGACCGCATCGCCCGAGCCGGCGCTGATCCAAAGCGGTACGCCGGCGTTCCGGCGAACCAATCTCGCCATGTTCGCGGCCGGGTTCTCGACCTTCGCGCTGCTCTACAGTGTGCAGCCACTGTTGCCATTGTTCGCGGTGGAGTTCGAGCTGAGTGCCACGGCCAGCAGCCTCGCCATGTCGGTCACCACCGGCATGTTGGCCGTCGCCATGCTGGTGGCCAGCTCACTGTCCGACGTCTGGGGCAGGAAGCCGGTGATGGTGGTGTCACTGCTGGCTTCGGCGCTGTTGACGCTGGCCGCCGCTTTCGCCCCAAGCTGGACAGCGCTGGTGGTGCTGCGCGCCTTGCTCGGCCTCGCCCTCAGTGGCTTGCCGGCGGTCGCCATGGCCTATGTCGGCGAGGAGATGCACCCCAAGTCGATCGGCCTTGCCATGGGCCTCTACATCAGCGGCAGCTCGCTAGGTGGCATGGGTGGCCGCCTGATTACCGGTATCCTGGTCGATTTCGTCTCCTGGCGGGTGGCCCTGGCCACGCTGGGCGGCCTTTGCCTCATGGCAGCCATCGTGTTCTGGCGAAGCCTGCCCCCATCGGCCCTGTTTCGCCCGCGCCCGCTGCATGCGGGTCAGCTGCTGGTACGGGGCCTCGAGCTGTTCGGCGACCGCGGCCTACCGTGGCTTTTCCTGCAGGGTTTCCTGCTGATGGGCAGCTTCGTCACTGTCTACAATTATGTGGGCTTCCGCCTGCTGGCCCCGCCCTTTGGCCTTAGCCAGACGGTGGCTGCCTCCATTTTCGCCGTCTATCTGGTCGGCACCGTCAGCTCGGCCGTGGTCGGGACACTGGCCGGCCGCCTGGGCCGCCGCCGCCTGCTCTGGGCCATGAGCCTGCTCATGCTGGCCGGCCTGGGCCTGACCCTGGCGGACAGGCTACCCGTGCTGGTCGCCGGCATCGGCCTGTTCACCTTCGGCTTTTTCGGCGCACACTCGATCGTCAGCAGTTGGGTCGGCATCCGCGCCATGGCCGGCAAGGCACAGGCTTCAGCACTCTATCTGTTCTTCTACTACCTGGGCTCAAGCTTGATGGGCTCCCTCGGAGGTCTGTTCTGGACCAGCCATGGCTGGCCCGGCGTCGCCACTCTGGTGGGCACGCTGCTGGCGGCGGCGTTCGCTATTTCGGTGCATTTGGCTCGCCTGCCACCGATCGGACAGGCTCGATAGCGCAAACGTGCCTGACCATCAGCGCCGCAACGGCGTCGAGCGCGGCATTGCCGCGCGACTACCGCGATTGACAGCGGCACAGGTGCATCCTTAGCTCCGGCGGCTTTGCACATAAGCATGGGGGTCGGGGATGGCGCCGAGCGGGGGCGATGTCGGTCGCTTCACCGACAAGTATTTCACGAAGACCCGGGCCATCGTCGAGCGGTTCGGCGATGCGCACGTAACCTATGCGGTGTTCATGCGCCGGCCGGTGCTGTCGACGCCACGGCTGGCGGTAGACTGGCTGCGAGGGGTTACCGACGAGCGCCGTGCCGCGGTCGAGGTCGAGCTGCTGCACAAGGAGGGGGCATGGGTCGGGGCCGGCGAGCCCATGCTCTATATCCACGGGCCGTTCCGCCACTTGGTCGATCTCGAGACGATGTTCCTGCAGAAGCTGGGCCCGGCCTGCGTGGCAGCCTACAACGCCTACACCATGTGCACCGACCTGCCCTATGCGGGTTTCCTCGCCATGGACGCGCGGCATTGTGCCGGGGCGGAGATGGCGGAGCTGATGGCCTATGCGGCCTCGGTGGGCTCAGCGCGGGCCCAGCGCGAGACCGGCGCCGTGGGCTTCATCGGCAACGCCACCGATGCCACCGCACATTTCTTCGGCCAGGCCAAGGGTCTCGGTACCATGCCCCACGCGCTGATCGGCTATGCCGGCAGCACGCTGCGTGCAGCCGAGATGTATCATGAAGTGTTCCCGGACGAGCCGCTCTATGTGCTGGTCGACTTTTTCGGCCGCGAGGTAACCGACACGCTGGAGGTCTGCCGGCGTTTTCCCGAACTCGCGGCGGCCGGCAGGGTCGGCGTGCGGTTGGATACACATGGCGGGCGGTTTCTCGAAGGCCTGGACGTGGCAGCCTCCTATGCCGTGCTCGAGCGGCACGTACCGCAGGCGATCCGGACCTACCGGACGGCCGAGGAGCTGGCTTGGCTCACCGGTACCGGCGTAACGGCCGCCGCCGTCTATCACGTACGGGAGACGTTGGATGCGGCGGGTTTCCCAAAGGTCAAGATAATCGCCTCGTCGGGCTTCGGGCCGTCCAAATGCAAGTTGATGGCCAGCGTCAAGGCACCGATCGACGTCATCGGCACTGGCTCGTTCCTACCCGAGCGCTGGACCGAGACCTACGCCACCGCGGATGTGATCGCCTATAACGGGAAATACCGCGTCAAGATCGGGCGTGAGTTCCTGTTTCCGCCCAACGCGCCCCGTGAGGCGTGAAAGAGCGGAGGATAAGCATGGATCCGATTAGTGTTATCGCAGCCGATTCGCCGGAGCGCTCGGCAGCCTCGGGGGCGTAGCGCTTGTCAGCCAAGTCCGGGCTCGGGCACATGCTCCAACTTATGGTCGGCGAGCTGCGACCACTGGTGCGCGAGAGTTTGGTGTGGAGCGCCCCGGCGGGGGTGGTGCTGGCCTGCCTCTTCGTGCTGGGCGAGGTGCGCTTCCTCCCGGCAGTGGTCGGATGGCTGATCTGTGTCGCCGTCGCCGCATGGCTGGCACAGAGCCGGCTGCGCGAACTCGAGATGATCGCCGCCTGGATCGAGAGCCTGCCGCAGCAGCAGGAGCGCCCCCGCTTTGGCGACGCGGAAGGAGCCCTGTCTAGCCGCCTGTTGCGACCGGTAGCCGAGCTGGCACGACAGCTGCGACGCCAGTCGGGACGTATGGCTGCCCAGCAGCGCATGCTGGCCACCATTATCGAGGCCATGCCCGACCCTATCCTGGTCGTCGATCAGGAGCAGATGGTGATGCAGGCCAACTCGGCCGCCCGGCGCAGCTTCGATGCACCCGCACCGCCAGTGCCGCTGCCGCGCGTGTTGCGCGACCCGGGGGTATTGGCGGCCGTGAGCGGCGCCCTGACCGGCACCACCGCCAGCGGGGTCAGCTTCAGCCCGACGCATGATCGAGCCAAGCAGTTCAATGCCCGGGTGGAGCCCGTCGACCTGGGCGAAGGCGGTAAGGGGGTGCTGATAGCGCTGCGGGAACAGACCGAGCAGGTCATGATCGAGCGCATGCGGTCCGACTTCGTGGCCAACGCCAGTCACGAGATCAGGACGCCGCTGGCCTCGATTCAGGGCTTCATCGAGACGCTCCGCGGCCCAGCCAAGCACGACCCCAGGGCCCGGGAGAGCTTTCTCGAGATCATGGCTGAGGAAGCCGCGCGAATGTCGCGCCTGGTCGACGACCTTCTGTCGCTGTCACGGGTGGAGCTGGCGGCACTGCAACCGCCGCGCGAGCGCTGCGATCCCCGCGAGGCCATCCTGTACGCCATCGATCGCGCCCAGCCAGCGGCCGAACGCAACCGCGTGGAGCTGGTGGTGTCTCTGCCTGCCAACCTGCCTGCAATCGTCGGCGACCCAGATCAGCTCCATCAGCTGTTCCTCAATCTGTTCGACAACGCGATCAAGTACGGTGGCGAGAACAATACGGTCCGTATCGAGGGCTGCACCGTGGCGACGGCACCTGCCGATTCCGGGGCGGCGGCTGGCAGAGCCTGCATCCGGGTGGACGTGACGGACCAGGGGCCCGGCATCGCCAAGGAACACGTGCCGCGCCTCACCGAGCGATTCTATCGGGTCGAAGGGGGACGGACCCGACGGCTGGGTGGCACTGGGTTGGGGCTCGCCATCGTCAAGCATATCCTCCGCCGGCATCAGGGCCACTTGGCAATCAGAAGTGAGCCCGGTGCTGGAAGCACATTCTCCGTCTTTCTGCCATTGGCGACGTCCGACGAGCCACTGGTCACCATTCTGTCATGATACGCGCATAAAAGCGGCATCCGGCACTGCGATGGATCGGCGCCAGTACGCAGGTCCTTTGTTGGAGGAATCATGAATCGTCTGCTCATCACCGCTGCCGTGGGGGCGCTGGTCGCTGCTGGCGGCACCGCCCAGGCTCGCGATCAGATCCGTATTGTCGGCTCGTCGACCGTGTTCCCGTTCTCGACGGCGGTGGCCGAGCAGTTCGGCAAGAAGTCCGGCCTGAAGACGCCGGTCGTCGAGAGCACTGGCACCGGCGGGGGCCTGAAGCTGTTCTGCAGTGGCCTTGGCGAAGACACCCCGGACATCACCAACGCCTCACGGCAAATCAAGAAGTCCGAGATGGAGGCCTGCGCCAAGGCCGGCGTGACCGAGATCACGGAGGTCCAGATCGGCTTCGATGGCATCGTGCTGGCGAACAGCAAGAAGCACGCGCCGTATGTGCTGACCGAACAGGAAGTCTGGCTGGCGCTGGCCAAGGATGTCCCGGTCGACGGCAAGCTGGCGCCGAATCCGCACACTACCTGGAACCAGATCAACCCGACCCTACCGGCCGAGAAGATCGAGGTTCTGGGCCCGCCTCCGACCTCGGGCACCCGGGACGCGTTCGTCGAGCTCGTCATGGACCGTGCCTGCGAGGAAGTGCCGGAGGTCAAGGCGCTGACCGACGCCAATGCCAAGAAGGCGGCGTGCCAGACCATCCGCGAGGACGGCGTCTATGTCGATGCCGGTGAGAACGACAATCTGATCGTGCAGAAGCTCGAGGCGAACCCCACGGCACTCGGCATCTTCGGCTACAGTTTCCTCGACCAGAACATCGACAAGCTTCAGGGCAGCACGATCCAGGGTGTGGAGCCGACGTTCGAGAACATCGCCGACGCCAAGTATCCGATCGCCCGGTCGCTCTATTTCTACGTGAAGAATGCGCATGCGGGTGTCGTGCCCGGCATCCGTGAGTTCATCACGGAGTTCACCAGTGAGGCCGCGATCGGTGAGGACGGGTATCTCGCCGACAAGGGCCTGATCCCGCTGCCCGAGGATCAGATCGAGGCGGTGCGCACTGCTGCGGTGCAGCTCAAGCCTTTGACCATGTAGTCCGCACCGTGTCGGCCCGGTATCACTGCCGGGCCGACGCCTGCAGATCCGCTCGAGGCTGCCAACTTGCCCCCAGTCGCCGCCGTCATCCTGCTCATCGCAATCGTCGCCTACTTCCTGGCCAACCGTCGGGCGGTGGCGCTCGCGGGCGGGCGCTTCAGCAAGCTACATTCCCGGCCCGGCTATTTCGGGTCCTATGCGGCGCTACTGGCGGCTGGACCGTCACTGGCTCTCTGGGCGGTCTGGCGGCTGCTGGAGCCCACGGCGCTGCGGTCGATCGTGCTGCACAGCGCACCAGCCGACGTCACCAGCCAGAGCCCGGAGCAGATCACCTTTTTCATGAGCGCCGTGCGCCGCATGGCGGATGGTCTGGCACCGGTGACGGAAGTGACCCCGGCCCTGGAAGCGGCGGCCGGCTATTATGGTACCCTGCTGGCTTTCAGCCGCATGGCGCTTTTGGTCGCCGCTGTGGCGCTCGCCCTGTTCGGGGTGGCGGCGGCACTCCGCCGGGTCACCAAGGAGTTTCGTGCTCGCAACGTCGTGGAACGTTGGGTCACCGTCGCCTTGTGGATCGCCGCCGGCATCTCGATCGCGACCACGGCCGGGATCGTCTTCTCGGTACTGTTCGAATCGATCCGATTCTTTCAGAAGGTTCCGCTCACCGAGTTTCTGTTCGGGTTGCAGTGGAGCCCCCAGACGGCGCTTCGCGCCGATCAGGTGGGCTCATCGGGTGCCTTCGGAGCGGTGCCGCTGTTTACCGGCACGTTCCTGATCACCGCGATTGCCATGCTGGTCGCCGGCCCGATCGGGATGTTCTCGGCAATCTATCTGTCGCAATATGCAAGCCCCAGCTTCCGTTCGGTCGCCAAGCCTGTCCTGGAGGTGCTGGCCGGCATCCCGACCGTGGTCTACGGCTTCTTTGCGGCCCTGACGGTGGCCCCGGTGATTCGCAGGCTGGGCGAATCCGTGGGCCTCGACGTGGCTTCGGAGAGTGCCTTGGCCGCCGGCTTGGTCATGGGCATTATGATCATACCGTTCGTCTCCTCGCTATCAGACGACGCAATCTCCGCCGTGCCGGCGTCGCTGCGCGATGCGTCGTTCGGCCTGGGCGCCACCCGCGCCGAAACCATCACCCAGGTGCTGATCCCAGCGGCCCTGCCCGGCATCATCGCCGGCTTCCTGCTGGCAGTCAGTCGCGCCGTGGGTGAGACGATGATCGTGGTGATGGCCGCCGGCCTCGCCGCCAATCTCACGGCCAACCCACTGCAGGCGGTGACTACTGTCACGGTGCAGATCGTCACCCTGCTGGTCGGCGACCAGGAGTTCGACAGCGCCAAGACACTCTCCGCCTTCGCCCTCGGCCTAGTGCTGTTCCTGGCCACCCTGTTGCTGAACGTTGTCGCGCTCTACGTCATGAAGACCTATCGAGAAAAATATGACTGACCTCGCGGCCTTATCGCCGCTGGCGCGGCTGATCTCGACGCCCCGCCCCAGCTTCGAGCAATCGGCGGCCCTGACCAAGCGCCGCTATCGCAGCGAGCGGCTGCTCAAGGCGCTCGGTGTCGGTGCCATTGCCCTGGCACTCGGTCTCCTTGGCATCCTGCTGTTCACGATCGTGGCGCAGGGCTGGCCAGCCTTTCGCGAAACCTACGTGAAGCTGGACATCAACTTCGATCCGGCCGTGATCGATCCGCAAGCGACGAAGGACCCTGCGGTTCTGAACCAGGCAAACTATGCGGCGCTGATCAACACGGCCCTGTCGGGCCTGTTTCCCGACGCCACCAGCCGCCAGGACCGGCGCCTGGTGCGCAGCTTCGTCAGTTCCGGCGCCCCGGACGAGCTGCGGCGCATGGTGCTGGCGAACCCGAACCTGATCGGCCAGACCAAGCAGATTTGGCTGGTCGCCAATGACGAGGTTGATCAGTTCGTCAAGGGTTACACGGGGCGTGATCGGGCCGAAGCCGACCGGCGGCTCAGTGACCAAGCCCTCGGCATGCTCGACTCGCTCGAGGCCGACGGACGCCTTCGGACGCAGTGGAATACCTATTTCCTGACGTCCGGTGACTCGCGCGAACCCGAGCTGGCCGGCATTTATGGCGCGCTCTGGGGCTCCGCCTACCTGATGCTGGTAACCCTAGTGCTGTGCGTACCCACCGGTGTCGCCGCAGCCCTGTATCTTGAGGAGTTCGCACCGAAGAACCGCGTCACCGACATCATTGAGGTCAATGTCAACAATCTGGCGGCGGTGCCGTCGATCGTCTTCGGCCTCCTGGGCTTGGCGGTGTTCCTCAACGCGTTCGGGCTGCCACGCTCCTCGCCACTGGTCGGTGGCATGACGTTGGCCCTGCTGGTGCTGCCGACCATCGTCGTCGCCACCCGCGCCGCACTGCGAGCGGTGCCGCCCTCGATCCGGGCGGCGGCACTCGCCGTCGGTGCCTCCAAGTTGCAGACCATGATGCATCACGTTCTGCCACTGGCGCTGCCGGGCATCCTCACCGGCACCATCATCGGCATGGCGCATGCGCTCGGCGAGACGGCACCGCTGCTGATGATCGGGATGAAGGCGTTCATCGTCGACATACCCAGCTCGCCACTCTCGCCGGCGGCGGCGCTGCCGGTGCAGATCTACATCTGGGCCGACAGCCCCGAGCGGGCGTTTGCCGAGCGGACGGCGGCCGCCATCATGGTGCTGCTGGGTTTTCTGATTCTGATGAACGCCGTTGCCATCTACTTCCGCAGAAAGTTCGAACGCAAATGGTAGCCCTGGCGATAAATAAGATCGATGCTCCCGTGGCTTCGTCGGCGACGGCCGCTATCGTCAAGATGACGGCTCGCAATCTCAATCTCTGGTACGGCGCCAAACAGGCCTTGTTCGGCGTCAATCTGGAGATCAGCGAGCATCAGGTCACGGCTCTGATCGGCCCGTCAGGCTGCGGCAAGTCGACCTTCCTGCGCACCCTGAATCGCATGAACGACACCATCGACGGCTGCCGTATCGAGGGCGACATCCGCCTCGATGGGCGCGACGTGTACGCTCCCGACATCGACGTGGTCCAGCTTCGTGCCCGAGTGGGCATGGTGTTCCAAAAACCCAACCCGTTCCCGAAGTCGATCTACGACAACGTCGCCTATGGACCCCGTATCCACGGCCTCGCGCGTGGCAAGGCCGACATGGACGAGATCGTCGAGGCGGCATTGCGGGGCGCGGGTCTGTGGGACGAGGTCGCCGACCGGCTCGATCAGCCCGGCAATAGCCTTTCCGGCGGCCAGCAGCAGCGGTTGTGCATCGCCCGCGCCATCGCCGTCAGCCCCGAGGTGATCCTGATGGACGAGCCCTGTTCGGCCCTTGATCCGATCGCCACGGCCCATGTCGAGGAACTGATCGATGAGCTGCGGGCCAGTTTCACCATCGCGATCGTCACCCACAACATGCAGCAGGCGGCGCGGGTATCGCAGCGCACTGCCTTCTTCCATCTCGGCAAGCTGATCGAGGTGGGACCGACTGAAGAGGTCTTCACCAAGCCGCGCGAGCAGATGACCCAAGACTATATCACCGGCCGCTTCGGCTGAGGAATTGCAGATGCCAGACACTGAACTTCCGGTGCGCAAGCACACCGTCCGCGGCTTCGACGAGGATTTGGCTGAACTGACCGGTAAGATCGCGACCATGGGTGGTCTCGTCGAGCATCAGCTCGTCGCCGCGGTGGAAGCCTTGATGTCGCGCGACTCCGAGAAGGCGGACAATATCATCAGGGACGACGACCGGATCGACGAGCTCGAGGAAGAGATCGATCAGCTCGTGGTCCGCCTGCTGGCGATACGGCAACCGATGGCGATCGATCTGCGGGTGATCGCGATGGCGCTCAAGATATCGAACGATCTCGAACGCATGGGCGACTACGCCACCAACATCGCCAAACGAACCCGACGCATCAACGTGCACCAGCCGCTCAAGCCGCTGATTACCATCCCGCTGATGGCCGGCATCTGTCGCAGCATGGTCAAGGATGTGCTCGATGCCTACATCGAGCGCGACGACCGGAAGGCCATGGAGGTGTGGCACCGCGACCCCGAGGTCGACGAGTATTACAACCAGCTCTTTCGCGAGCTGCTCACCTACATCCTCGAGGACCCGAAGCTCACCGGAGTATGCATCGATCTGATGTTCGTCGCCAAGAACCTCGAGCGGATCGGCGATCACGCGACCAACATCGCCGAGAAGATCCACTACATGATCCACGGCGACCAGCTGCATCGTCCCCGGAGCGATGCGCCATGAAGCCTCTGGTCCTGGTGGTCGAGGACGAGCCGTCACTGCAGAAGCTTCTGGCCTACAATCTCGAAGCGGCGGGCTTCGAGGTCATGCAGGCTTATGACGGCGAGGAAGCGCAGACACTGATCGACGAGCGGGCGCCAGATCTGCTGTTGCTCGACTGGATGCTGCCGCAGCTATCCGGCCTCGAGCTGTGCCGACGCCTGCGCCGGCGCAGCGACACCGCGCATCTGCCGATCATCATGCTCACCGCCCGCGGTGAGGAGCCGGACCGACTGCGCGGCCTCGACACCGGCGCCGACGACTTCATCGCCAAGCCGTTCTCGCCGGCCGAGCTGATCGCCCGCATCCGTGCCGTTTTGCGTCGCGTCCGTCCGGCGTTCGCCGAGCAACTGCTCAGCTTTCACGATCTGCGCATGGATCTGGCCGGCCATCGCGTCCATCGCGGCGAGCGCGAGATCCACCTGAGTCCGACGGAGTTCCGCCTCTTGCGACATTTTCTCGAGCATCCCGGCCGGGTGTTTAGCCGGGCCCAGCTGCTCGACCGGGTGTGGGGCTCCGACCTCGAAATCGAGCTGCGCACGGTCGATGCCACCATCCGACGCCTGCGCCGCGCACTCAATGCCGGCGGCGAGGCCGACCTGCTGCGCACGGTGCGCGCCGAGGGCTATTCCCTCGACCACAAATATGCCGGCGTCCCGTCGGACGGCGAGCGGGCCGGCGTCGAGGCAGCGCTTCCCACGGCCGCCGACGCCTGAGTCCTTCGCCTAGCGGATAGTGACGGGCAGGCTCACAGCGGTGCCCGTCGGCAGCCATCCCGTACCCAGTAGCGCGCTCAGGCTGCCGACGCGGGAGCGAAGCAGGTTCAGCAGCCGTTGCGCCGGGAATTCCTCTTCAGGCCGGATTTGCACGTCCAACGGTGCCTCCGGTGCCAACTGCAGCGAGCGCCGGACCGCGGCCAGCGCCTCGTCCAACCCGCCCAGCTCGTCGACCAAGCCCAGCTCCAGAGCCGTTGCCCCCGCCCAGACGCGCCCCTTGGCGATCTCGCGTGCCCGTTCCGGCGACAGCTTGCGACCCTCGGCGACCAAGTTGGTGAAGCGGTCGTAGAGCCAACCTACCAGATCATCAACTCGTGCCCTGGCATCCGGCGAATAGGACCTGTTGATCGACCAGATATCGGCATGGTCGCCGCGGACAAGCTCGGCCCAGTTCAAGCCGAGCTTGCGCCAAGCGTCGGCGAGGACGGGCTTGCCCGCCACGACGCCGATCGAGCCCGTCAGCGTGCCCGGCTGCGCCACGATGTGATCCGCAGCCAGCGCTATCCAATAGGCGCCGGACGCCGCGGTGGAGCTCATCGAGACGATCACCGGCTTGCCCGAGGCTTGCACGAGCTCCACCGCATGACGGATCGTCTCCGAGGCCACGGCCGAGCCGCCGCCGGAATCGAGCCGTAGCACCACCGCCTGAAACTTGCGGTCGTCAGCGATGTCGCGCAACACGCCGGCCAGCTCGTCGGCCGCGATTCCGTCGACTAGGGAGCCCTCGCCGCGGGTGATCATACCGGCGGCGCGTACCAGAGCGACCGTCGCGGCGGAGGCCTTGAGCGTCGGCCGCTGCGCCGCGTAGTCGGCGAGCTCGACCGCATGGGTCCCATTACCTAGCCGATGGATTGATGTGTAAGTCGTTTCGTCGCCGTAGCGTAGCGCGTCGACCAGCATAGCAGAACGCGCTTCGTCACTGGAAAAAGGCCCCCGGTCGATGAGTTCGCGGACCTGCTCTGGGGCCAGCCTGCGCCCCTCGGCAATGCCGCTCACCAGCTGGCCGTTCAACGTATCGAGCAACGCATCCAGCTGCTCGCGATTGGGAGCCGACAATTGGCTGTCGGTCAGCGTTTCCATGGCCGTCTTGTACTCGGCGCGACGCTGGACCTCGACGTCGATGCCGAGGCTCGCCAGCAGGTCGCGGGCAAGCGGCACCTGCGCCGCCAGACCGGTAAGGCCAACCAGCCCCACCGCCTGCAGGTTGATCTCGTCGAAGGCAGTTGCAAGGTAGTAGCCTTCGTTGCCCGAACTCAGCTCGCCGAAGCTGTCGGCATAGGCAATTGCGAACTTGCCGCTGGCTCGAAACCGCTTGACCGCATCGCGCAGCTCCTGGGTGGCACCAAAGCCGTTGGAGGTTTCGGCCAGATGCACCAGCAGCCCACCCACCCGCGGATCGTCCGCCGCGGCGTCCAGCGCCAGAACGATGTCCGTTATGGTCGGGCGGGAGCGCAGCTCAAGACTGACGATGCTCGCTGCGGCGCTGCTCTCGGACAGCCCCTCGCGCCAATCGGCGGTCAGCAGCATCTTTTCAGGCAGCCCGGGCTCATGCGTGATGAAGCGAGCGACCACGATCGCCACCACAATCGCGACCACCAGAGCCAACCCGCCGATGCAGGCGAGCAGCCCGATCAGGAAACGCCGCATGCCGGCTCCCGGCTCATGCGGCGGTCGCCAGTCGCCGGCGCAGACGCTGGCTTTCGGTCTTCAGCTGACCACAGGCGGCCAGGATATCGCGACCACGCGGGGTACGCACCGGTGAGGCGTAGCCGGCATCCTCGACGATCTGGGCGAAGGCGTGGATCCGATTGCTCGATGAGCAAGTGTAGGGTGCGCCCGGCCAGGCGTTGAAGGGAATGAGGTTGACCTTGGCGGAAATGCCGCGCAGCAGGCGCACGAGTTCGCGCGCATCGGCATCGCTGTCGTTGGCGCCCTGCAGCATCACATACTCGAAGGTGGTCGGCCGACGCGCCGGGTAGCGGCGACACGCGTCAAGCAGGGCGGCGATGTTCCACTTGCGATTGATCGGCACCAGCTCGTCGCGCAGCTCGTCGCGCACTGCGTGCAGCGAAATCGCAAGGCCCACCCCCAGATCGGCCCCGAGCTGCTCGATCCTGGGCACCACGCCCGAGGTCGAGACGGTGATGCGGCGGCGTGAAAGATTGAGCCCGTGCTCGTCCAGAGCCAGGCGGAGGGCTGCTACGGTGGCATCATAATTGAGCAGTGGCTCGCCCATACCCATGACCACGACATTGGTGAACAACCGGCCGGCACGTCCGGTTGGCCATTCGTCCAGCGAGTCGCGAGCCACCAGCATCTGCGCCACGATCTCGGGCGCGCCCAGGTTGCGCACCAGAGGCATGGTGCCGGTATGGCAGAAACTGCAGGTGAGCGTGCAACCAACCTGGGTCGACACGCACAAGGCGCCGCGATCGTCTTCCGGGATGAAGACGCTCTCGACTTCCTGCCCATCGGCAAAACGCAACAGCCACTTGCGGGTGCCGTCGGCCGAGCGCTGTTCGGTGACGATGTCCGGACGGGCCACGGAATAGGTGTCCGCCAGCCGGCTGCGCAGCTCGCGCGGCAGCGTGGTCATCGTCTCGAACGAGGCCGCCCCGCGATGATATAGCCAGTGGAACAGCTGACGGGCCCGCAGGCGCCGCCCACGCTCAGGTTCGCCTAGACCAGCCAGACAGACTTCGAGAGCCTCGGGGTCGAGACCCAGCAGGCTCGGGCGACCATCGGCGGCGAGCGCTTTCATCGGGCCGGACTCACTTGGGACAGGCGGCAAGCATGGCCTCATAGGCGGCAGAGATGCCGTTCAGGGAGTAGGTGTCGAGCGAGAAGGTCCCTCTGGTCGAGGTACCGCGCACGGTCATGGTGGCGCCGGACTTCATCGCGTTGATCACCTTCTCATCGTCGGAGTCGCGGCTGAAGGCCTGTTCGCCATCCGTGAACAGATCGAACCCGCGCCCACCGATCTTCAGATCAACCGTGCTGGCCTTCTTGTAAGGATAGCCCGGATGGACGCTGACATACTCACTCTGCGACTTGCCAGGCAGACGCACGACCAACACGGCGGGGTTATCACGTTTGGAATAGTTCCCAGTCTGCTTGACCGGCTCGCTAGCCAGGTAGCAGACGCGGCCACGACTATCTGTGATCTCGTAGACCGTCCAGTCACGATGGCTACTGATCAGCTTCGGCACCGGAGTCGATGCGGGCGTCTGCGCCACTGCAGCGACTGTTTGCACCATCGGCAGGATCACGATCACCAACATCCAACGCAGCGAATTTAGCATCGGTCTCCTTGCCGCTTAAAAGCTCATACCGTGATCGACTTACCATAGTTGCTCGACACCGCGAACGAAAGCGTCTTGGGCTCGTCGTCGCAGCATCAGCTGGACTCACCATCTGGCACAACCCTGCGACTATACCGTCGACTGGGACCGTGCACATGCGGCGCCAGCCCCGTGACGGGGCCCCCAGCGTGCAGCGGTCGATCCGGGAACCGCCCGAGCGAAACCACTCTGTCATACATCACCACCGCACCGGCTACCGCCAGATTGATGCAGAACCGCGTCGGGATCCGTACCACATGGTGACAGCGGGCCAGCATCGCCGGCGACAGGGAGCTTCGTTCCGGGCCAAACACATAGGCCGCCTGCAGGGGATGCCGGAAGCTCGGCAGGTCGACGGCGTCGTCGACCAACTCGCAGCCCACCAGACGGCAGCCGCGCGGCAGATTGAGCTCGGCAGCCGAGGCAAAGTCGTACACGGGCAGCTGAAACTCGGCTTGGGACGTATCCGAACTCGACTTGCGGACGCCGTATTCGGCGTTGACGAGAAAGACGAAGCTGGCGCCGAAGGCGTGGGCCGACCGGACCAGATTGCCAAGATTCATCGGCTTGCTGATGCCCTCGGCACCGATCGCAAAGAAGCCGCGCATGGAATGTTCGGGCATGGGCGGTAGGTAGCGATTACGCCGTGCAACGTCCAGGGCGGGCCGGCGCTTCTCAGCTGGCGCCGGCTCGTCTAGGTTCGGCCGCTCAACTTGCGCTGGAGGGGTCGATGCGCGCCATCACCTGCCGGACCCTCGATGGACCCGATGCCTTGCAACTCGAGGAGATGCCGGAACCGGGGACCGGTGCCTGCGGCGTGCGCATTCGCGTCCACGCCGCAGGCCTGAATTTCGCCGACAGCCTGATGCTCCGCGGGCGCTATCAGGAAAAGCCGCCCTTGCCGTTCACGCCTGGGCTCGAGCTCGCTGGCGAGATCGATGCCGTCGGCGCTGGGGTGCGTGGCCTGCGAGTCGGGCAGCGTGTCATGGCGGTGGTCAACCACGGCGCCTTCGCCGAGAAAGCCGTCGCGCGCGCCGACGATGTGGTGCCGCTGCCGGACGATATGGATTATGTCACGGCGGCCGGTTTCGCCATCGCCTATGGCACCGCGCACGGGGGATTGCGCTGGCGGGCCGATCTTCACGCCGGTGAGGTGCTGCTCGTGCACGGCGCCGGTGGCGGCGTGGGGTTGACCGCTGTCGAGTGCGGCAAGGCTTTGGGGGCGACGGTGATCGCGACGGCACGGGGCGGCGCCAAGCTCGACGTCGCCCGTGAGCACGGCGCCGATCACGTTTTGGATAGCGACGCGCCGGACCTGAGGGAGCGGATCCGCGAGCTTACGGCCGACCGCGGCGTGGATGTCGCTTATGATCCCGTCGGTGGCGCGATGTTCGACCTTTCCTTGCGTTGCATCGCCTGGGAAGGTCGGATCGTCATTATTGGCTTTGCCTCTGGTACGGTGCCTCAGATCCCGGCCAACGTGCTGCTGGTCAAGAATGCCACCGTGATGGGCTTCTATTGGGGCAGCTACCGCAAGCATGATCCCGAGCGGCTGCGCGACGGCTTTAGTGAGCTTTTCGACTGGTATCGACAGGGTCGGATCCGACCGCACGTATCGGAGACGCTGCCGCTGGAGCGTGCGGCCGACGCGATTCGCCTGCTGACGGAACGGAAGAGTATCGGAAAAGTGGTCTTGCAGGTGCACTAGGAAGCCCGCCAAAGCTGCAACTTTCGGGCGAAAAAATGCTGCTGTCCGATGCCGCTTGCACCGTTGCACCAGCCGGGCTTATGCCAGCCCAATGAACGGGTTGAAGCTGGTCATCGGCAACAAGAACGGTTCCTCGTGGTCGCTCCGTCCCTGGCTGCTCCTGAAGCAGTCGGGGCTCGCGTTCGAGGAGATCACCGTGGCGCTCCGCCGGCCGGATACGGCGCGGCGGATCAGGGCCTACTCACCGAGCGGCAAGGTGCCCGTCCTGCTGGCCGGCGACCAGCGTATCTGGGATTCGTTGGCGATCGCCGAATTCCTGGCCGAGCAGGACCGACGCCTCTGGCCGGAGGATCCACACGCGCGGGCCTTCGCGCGATGCATCTGCGCCGAGATGCACAGCGGCTTTGGCCCACTGCGGACATTTCTGCCGATGGACTTCACGGCCCGCTTCGGGTCGCCGGGCATGTTGCTGAGCGAGGTTGGCGCCGATATCGATCGAGTGTTGGAGATCTGGGCTGAATGCCGCGAGCGCCACGGCCGGCCCGGGCCATTCCTGTTCGGCTCGTTCACCATCGTCGACGCGATGTTCGCGCCGGTTTGTTCACGCTTCACCACCTACGCCATCCCGCTCGAGCCACAGGCACGCACCTATGTCGCGTACATGATGGCCCTGCCAGCGATGCTCGAGTGGGGTCGGGGTGCTGCGGCCGAGGTCGCCCGGGTGGCAGCCGAAGCGCCCGTCACGACCGAGGAATGGGACGAGGCACCCACTCACGATCCGCCGGAGCCCACGGTACCAACAGCCGTGGTTGAGCTGGAGCCGCCATCGCCCACCGTTAAACTTGAGCCGACGCCTATGGCTCGCGCCGCCGTGCAGGTCGAGACGGCGCCACAGCCCACGCCGCCGGCCCCGACCGAGGCACCGCCGACACGAATGATGCCGAAGCCGCTTGTCCCCGAGGCGGCTCCCTCCAAGCCTGACGTGGCGGCCACGGAACCACCGACGCGGATCGTGCGCCTGCCGCCCGTTCCACAACCCACTACCAAGCCCGCAGCCGCAGAACCACCGCCGACCAGGGTCGTGCCACGCCCGACCGAGTCCGCGCCTCCGTCTCGACAGCAGATAGCGGAACCACCGCCGACCAGGGTCGCACCGGCGCAACCGGAGGCGCGGCCGATGGTCCAGCCCAACCCGGATCAGGCTCCGGATGAACTACGCCGGGGCCCGCGGGCGATCCCTTCCACGATCATGATCAAGCCCATAGGGGACGGAACTCGTCGACGACGCTGACATAGACGTCGCGCTTGAACGGTACGATCAGTTGCGGGAGTTCATCGGGCCGGACCCAACGCCACGCGGAAAACTCGGGATGGCAGCCATCGAGCTTGATGTCGGCATCCGTGCCGGTGAAACGGAAAGCCAGCCACCGTTGTGCCTGGCCACGATAGCGCCCCCGCCATAGCTGCCGCGCCAGTGGCTCCGGCAGTTCATACGAACGCCAGTGCGGGCTCTCCGCCAGTAGCTCGGCGCAGTCGGTGCCGATCTCCTCGCGCATCTCCCGTAGTGCCGCCACTACCGGGGATTCTCCACGATCGATGCCACCCTGCGGCATCTGCCACGCATCCTCCGCCGTATCGATGCGACGGCCGGCGAAGACCTGTCCAGCCGCATTGAGCAGGAAAATGCCAACGCAGGGCCGATAGCCCGGTGGCGGCGCGGATGCGTGGATGTCATGCAAGTTGTCAGGGTCCCGCGATCGTGTGCTGCCTACGAGCCTCGTCGAGCAGTATGCTGGGCGGCACCACCTGCAGTCCTTTTGCCGGCAGTGTCGACAGCCAAGCGTCGAGCCTGTCGAGACCGACAGGCGTCGGCTGCACGAAAGCCAGCACCCGACCCATGCGCCGCGCCTCAGCCTCAACCATCTCGAAACTATGATCGCCGTCTTGGCCAGCCACATCGACCGGCCCCCCGGCCTCGACAAACGGCAGACCTTCGGCCAACGCGGTCGGCCCCAATGCCGCACCCGCGAGTTCGATGAAACCAAGGCCGCGCGCATGCAGGATACGGGCTATCGGCGCGAACGCTGCAGGATTGGCGGCGAATTCGCCCGCTTCGCCAGTTACCGCCACATATCCCTGGCCTGTCGCCAGCACCGTCAACAGGCCCTCCTCGACCGGTGGCGGTTCGGTGATGCGTACTGTCAGTGGTCCGCTGTCGTCTTGCGGATAAGCTACTGGCTGCAGTGGCAGGTCCAGCAGGGCTTCATGCCCCGACTGACGCGCCCTTGCCTGCCAGTCGGCCGCATCGGCATAAGGAGAAAACGACAGCCCCACCGCGGCAGGCGAGTTGAGGGCCCGCGTGCTTGGGCCAGCTGCGAGACCCAGCCCGGTCACGACGATACCGACGCACGGCCGGATACAGGTGGAAAGCGCAGGCCGGGCATAATGACGCAACGAGGTCCTACCGTCGGTCCCGATGCGCGGTACCAACCCCACGGCCGTGGTTTCGAGCAGACTGGAATCCACCTCTATAGGCGGGCCGGAAGAGCCCGGCAGCTCGGGCGACGTCAGCATCGCCAGTTCGACCGCCGGCGCTACCAGCTCGGGGGCTACGGGCAGCGCCGCTTCTGATAACGGCAGGCTCTCCGCAGGAACGTCAATGTAGCGCAACACGCCGTGCGGGAGGATCTGCGCGGCAGTAACCGCTGCCAGCACGGCACCGACGCCGACCAGAGAGATAGGGAGAAGAAGCCGTAGCATCGACCACGTCGACACCGCGGCCTCCGCCCCGGCCACCTTCGCCATACAGGTCGACCGGCCTAGCCGCGCGACCCTGCCGCCGGACTGTGCCCTTCGTAGAGTGAAATGCCGCGCAGGAGGTCAAGCGCGCGCGAGAGCTGATAGTCCTTGCCGTCGACCGGCTCACCCATCTCAGGCGGCTGGGTCGTCGCCGAGCTGGCATCACCGCCCTGGTCGTTCTTGAGCCGGCCACGCAGATCGGCCTCACGCCGACCTGGATCATCGTCGAGCACCTCAACGTTAGCTTGGTGCACCTCGATGTCCGGTACGATGCCGCGCGCCTGGATCGACGCTCCCGACGGCGTGTAGTAGCGAGCGGTGGTGAGCCGGATCGCACCATTGCCCGACAGCGGCATGATCGTTTGTACGGAACCTTTACCGAACGACTGGGTACCCATGACGATGGCTCGATGCTGGTCCTGGAGCGCACCGGCCACGATCTCCGACGCCGACGCGGAGCCACCGTTGATCAACACCACCATGGGCAGATTGTCGACGATATCGCCGGGTCGGGCATTGAAGCGCTGGATGGAATCCGGGCGCCGGCCGCGCGTGGAGACGATTTCGCCCTTGTCGATGTAGGCGTCGGACACTGCCACCGCCTGGTCGAGCAAGCCTCCCGGATTATTGCGCAGATCAAGGACGAGGCCCGTGATCTTGTCGCCGATCTTGGTCTTCAGCTCGTCTACCTTGTCACGCATCTCTGACGCGGTCTGCTCGTTGAACGTCGTCAGCCGCACATAGGCGACATTGCCCTCCACCCGCGCCCGTACCGGTGAGATCTTGATCACCGCACGGCTCAGCGTAACGTCGAAGGGTTCATCCTTACCCTTGCGCAGGAGACGCAGGTCGATCTTGCTATCGACCGGCCCCCGCATCTTCTCGACCGCCTCGCTCAGCGACATGCCCATCACGGCTTCGCCGTCGATATGGGTGACGAAATCGCCTGGCTGCACGCCAGCCTTGGCCGCCGGTGTATCGTCGATCGGTGAGACGACCTTCACCAAGCCGTTCTCCATCGTCACCTCGATGCCGAGGCCACCGAATTCACCGCGGGTCTGGACCTGCATGTCGCGATATTTTTCGGTGTCGAGATAACTCGAATGCGGATCGAGCGACGTCAGCATGCCGTTGATCGCGGCCTCGATCAGCTTCTGGTCGCTGACCTCCTCGACATATTCGGCGCGCACCCGCTCGAACACGTCGCCGAACAGCTTGAGCTGCCGAAACGTATCGGACGAGCCCGCCTGCGCCACGACCTGTTCCATCGGGCCGACGGTCATGCCAGCGGCAAAGGCGGCGGCCGCCACCACGCCGATCTTCAGTACATACCTCGGCATCAACTGCGCACCTTGCCCTCTCGTGCCACCTGCCAGGAACCAGGATCGACCGGGACGCCGCGATGTCTGAGCTCGACATGAAGACGCGTCGACCGCTTCCTTGCAGCGACAATTTCGCCAATCGCCTGACCGGCAACTACGCTCGCACCTCGATCGACGTCAAGCTGCGTCAATCCCGACAGCAGGACATGATATCCCTTGCCGCGATCGATGATCAATAGCTGCCCAAACCCGCGGAACGGCTCCGCGAACACCACCCGCCCCGATACAGGCGAACTCACCGCCTGGGTTGTCGTCGCCACAATCCAAAACCCGGGCGCCCCTCTGTCAGCAGGTGATAAATGGGCGAGTTGGAGACGACCGGCAATGGGCGCAAGGAGCGAGATTCCCGACAGCTGAAGCAGCCAGGGACCGGCATCGGATGTCGAGCCAAGCCGACGTCGCGGCATTGTACGGGACATCCGAGCCGCTTCTTCCGCCAGTCGCAGCAGATCGTGGGGCAATCGGCGCTCGAGATCGATTTCGCGCTTGTGATCTTCTCGCCCGGCGGCGGGCGCCGGCGGCGGCAGGGCTATTGCCTCGGCATGACCGAGCGAGACTGCCAAGCGGGCTACCTGCCGGGCCACGGCGGATCGCCGACGTTCGACCTCCAGCCAATCGAGCTGCGCATTGCGCACCCTGGCTTTAGCCGTGACGGTCGCCGCTACGCCAGTGGCGCGAGCCAGGCCCAGTATCTCAGCTTTGGCGGCGGCCGCCCGCAAAGCCAGGGCGCGGTTCGAGCTTTCGTCGAGCAACTCCTGCCGATGCAGGCGCAGTTCCACAGCCATGCCGGCCACCGCCGCCAGCAATGGTCCAACCCGTGGCGCTTTTCGCCGCTCGCTACGGGCTCGCCAGGCCACCCGACTCAACAAGGCCATCGCAGCCGTGACCTTGCCCTCAGCAGCAGACGCAATCTGACGTAGGTCACGCTGGCGCCGATCCTGTCGCAGCAGGCTGCTGGCAAGCGCCAAATGCTGTGCCAACGCGGATTGTTCCCGCTGCTCGGCCTGATCCGCAATGGCAGCCGCCTGCCGCCAGCTCAGGAACGCCCGCCCGGCATTGTCGCGGCCGACCGCGGTCTCACGTTCGAGTTCCTCCTGTCGCATCAGCCACCACCACGCGGTGCCGGGCGATGGGATGGGCTCTGCCGATGCTGATCGGGTGGGGTCGTCGAACGCGTGCGCGGCAAACCCCTGCCCGCAAGCCAGCAGCCAGATCGTTATCACCACACCGAAGCCTGGGTGCCGGTCATACGCCTGAAGCCGAGCGAAGGTCCAAACCGCCAAATACGAGCCCTTTTCCGTGACCTCGGCACAGGTCTAGGGCTCCTGGGGTAAAGGAGTGCTGAACGGGATCGCCGTCGAGTGCTTGCCGAGGCACGGCGCCCTGACCTAAACGTCAGGCACATGACGCAATAATGGGATGGAGATGGACGAGCTGCTTTACACCGTCGGCGAGTTGGCGACCGAGCTGGAAGCCACGCCGCGCGCGCTCCGTTTCTACGAGGATCGCGGACTGCTCCAGCCGCGCCGGATCGGCCAGAATCGGGTCTATAGTCACCGGGACCGAGCACGCCTGATCCTGATCCTCCGCGGCAAGCGACTGGGCTTTTCGCTGGCTGAGATTGGCGAATGGCTGGCGCTCTACGACGCCGACCCGCTGCAGATCGAGCAGACCCGCCATCTCGCCCGACGCATCGAAGCACGCCTTGCGCGGCTCGAACGGCAGCGGGACGATCTCGAAGCGACAATCGGCGAACTATGCCGAATTCGTGCCGAAGTAGCGGTCCATCTTGCGGCGGTGCATGCCACGGAGACCAACGCCGCACTGGATCGCTGGCAGGTCAGGGCTGATGAACCGCAGCCGACCAGTCGGCAAGGAAACGCTCCCGCTTCAGCCGATCGAGAAAGACCAGAAGTGCCGGGCCCAGGGTAATCGGAATGGCTGCCATGGTGGCCGGAGGCGCGCCGTCCTCGTCCTCAGCGAGCAGTGGTTGCAAGCCGGCCGTGTCGGCAATCACCTGCTGCCCAACCCTGGACAGCAGATAGTCGACGAACAGCTTGGCCAGGACCGGCTGGCGGGCGGCACGGGGAATAGCCACCACGCGCGACATGACGAGCGTGTAGTCGCCCGGTTGGATGATGCCGATTGCGGCACCGGCATGCTCGCGGGCGCGCGCGTAGGAGCCCAGTACATTGTAGCCGATGAGCACGTCCCCGTGCTCGATCGCGTCCAGAATCTCGCCCGATGTCGGCAGCAACCGTACGTCCAGCTCACCCAGGGCGAGCGTCAGGCGCCAGAATCGGCTGGACAGGACCGAGTCCTGAGTGGCGAACAGGTAGCCCACTCCGCTCTGTGCGATGTCGTAGGTAGCGACCCGGTGGCGGAATCGATCGGGCTCGCCTTGCAGGAGGCGCAGCAACTCGGGCCGGGAATGCGGCACCTCCGCCTCGGCCAGTGCGCCGCGCCGATAGACGATGACCGCCGGCTCGAGGGTGAAGCCGTAGGCCTCGTTGCGCCAGTTCGCCCAGTCGGGAACGCGTAGCGTTTCCTGCGAGACATGTGGCTGGATCCAGCCATCGTTCACCAGCTTGGCTTGCAGGTCCATGGCAGAACTGATGACAAGATCGGGCGGATGCCCGTCGGCAGGCTCCACCACGGCCCGGTAAAGGGGGATCGTGGTCAGGTCACGATAGGTTATCGCAATGTCCGAATGTGCTGCCTGGAAACCACGCAGCAGTGGCTCCATCAACGCGTGGTCGGTAGCGGCACCGATTTGTAGGCGTCCTCGCTCCGCCATCACGGCTGGGTAGTCGAAACTCTGCGCAGCACCAACTCCTGGCGGTGCCAGCAGCATGACCAAGAGTACGATGGCAGCGATCTGAGGCGGTACGGGCTCCCGCAGCGCCCGCAAAATCAGGCGGACGACCAGCCCCCCACCCTGCCGATCCAGCAATGTGAGCTCTCCGCCATGAGCGTCGACCACGGCTTTCACGATGGCCAGACCAAGGCCACTGCCGGCGCTTTGCGCCCCCGAGCTGCCGCGCACGAAGCGTTCGAGCACCCGAGCCTTTTCCGCCTCGGGAATACCTGGTCCGCGATCCAGAAATTCGACCTGCAGCGTCCTGCCATTGTTGGTTGGCCGGACACGGATCTGCACTGGCTTCTGGTCGCCGGCATAGTTACGTGCATTGTCGAGGAGGTTGGCGAAGGCCTCGCGCAAGGTGATCGGGTCACCCTCGACTATGGCCGGGGAGGTGAGTTCACGCAGGTCAAGTTCGATCGGCGGGCAAATACCCCCGGCCTCCGCATGCTGCGTCACCTGGCGCAGGAGCGACCTTAGGTCGACCCGTTGACGTGCCACCATCTGACTGCGATGGGCAACCATGGTGTGGCTCAATAGCTGATTGGTGACCTGGCTCGCCAGGGCGGCATTACGCTGGATTCTGCCAACGTAGGAGCGAAGCGACACAGCGTCGTCCTCTTCCACCGCGAGGTCGGCCTGGGCACGCAAAGCTGCCAGCGGTGTACGAATCTGATGGGCCGCGTCGGCGAGAAAGGTCTGCATCAACCCAAGATTTATTTGAAGCCGCTGTATGAAACGGTTGAGCGCAGTCAGCAGCTCACGGACCTCGGCCGGAACGGGCATCTCGATCGGCGTGAGATCGGCGGGCTCGCGTTCACCGACCAGCCGGCCAACCGTGGCCAGCGGCGCCAGCGCCCGTCGCACACCGAACCAAAGCAGCCCCCCGGCGACGAGTGCCATCAGCAGGACTGGAAGGAAGGCGTTGGCGAAGATCTCGCCCGCCAGCGCACGACGCTCGTCACGTGAATGCGCAACCACGACGGTGACCCAGTTGCCTCCGACCGAGTCGAAGAACCGCCCCAGCACCGCAGCCCTAAGGGCAGTACCATGATAGCTGATGTCGGCGAAACGGGGAGCCGCGGCTCGGGCGAGTGGCAATTCGGCCGCAAGATCAGGATAGCCGGTGATCAGGGTGCCGGCCGGTCCGGCGATCCGATAGAAAATCCGGTCATGCCGTCCCGTGGCCAGAATCGCCAGCGCCGCATAGGGCAAGTCCACGCTGACCTCGCCATCGTCAAATTGCAGTGTATCGGCAATACTCAATGCCGAAGCCATGAGAAGTTGGTCAAAGGCGCGGTCGGCCGCCCGGGCGGCATAGCCGGCAAGGAGAAAGTAAAGCGCTGCCGCAAGCAGGGCCAGGACACAAGACAGGCCGCCAAGCAGCCGACGCTGCAGCGACCAACCCTCAGTGCGCGGGAGCCAGCTCGGCGACGTAGCCCAATCCCCTCAAGGTGCGGATCTGGACACTGGCGCCGTCAAGCTTACGGCGGAGGCGGGAGACGTAAAGCTCGATCGCATTTGGCGCAACCGCATCGTCGAGCCCGAACAACTGATCAATCAGGGCCTCCTTGCTGAGAACGCGATCAAGATTGGCCAGCAGCAACTCGAGCAGGCGAAACTCCCTTGCACCCAGATCCATAGGCTGATCGGCCACGGTGACCCGACGAGCGGCGCCGTCGAAGGTTAAATTGCCGTACGATACGGTGCTGGCAGCAAATCCATGCGGCCGGCGCAACAGCGCCCGACATCGAGCCTCGAGCTCACGAAAATCAAATGGCTTCACCAGATAGTCGTCGGCACCGTAGTCGAGTGCCCCCACCTTGTCGTCGACGTCCGAACGCGCGGTAAGCACCAGCACCGGCGTCCGCGATCGGCGCTGGCGCAGCCGATGCAGCACCGTTTTCCCGTCGATGCCGGGCAGGGTCAGGTCGAGCACGATCAAGTTGTAGGTTTCCGTACGAAGCAGATCGTCGGCCTCGGTGCCATCGCCGACCAGATCGACGGCGTAGCCGAGCTTTTTCAGCCGGCTCGCAATGGCCTCGGCCAGATCCTGGGTATCCTCGACGATCATGATCCGCATCCGCATTCCCCCGATCAGACACTTTTCTGTTCGCCACAGGTACATCCGACAGGATTCTGACAGGCTGGCATCATAAAAGAAATCCAGGCAATGAATAACAACGGTCCGGTTGACTGTGGTCGGCACGCTACCGAGACAACTGTTTCCAAGGGGAGGCTTCCATGCCAGCACGAACCGACGCTACGCCCGCCAGCCTGACGAGACGAGCCCTGACGGCAACGTTCATGGCGGGCGCGCTCGCGTTCGCCATCCCAGCTCAGGCCGAAATCAAAAGCCTTGAGATCATCGCCCCGGCCAACCCGGGCGGCGGCTGGGATCAGACCGCACGGGCGGTCCAGACGGCGCTGCAGGAGGACAAGCTGGCCGCGAGCATTCAGGTGCAGAACATCGCCGGCGCCGGCGGCACCATCGGCCTCGCCCAGTTCGTCACCAGCAAGAAGAAGAAGGGCGACGCCATTCTGGTCGGTGGCCTGGTGATGGTCGGTGCGATCCTGACCAACAAGGCACCGGTCACGCTCGACGACGTCACTCCGCTGGCCCGCCTGACCGGCGAGTATGAGCTGATCGTCGTTCCGGCCGACTCGCCCCTCAAAACCATGGGCGATTTGGTCGACAAGCTCAAGACTGACCCGGGTTCGGTCTCCTGGGGCGGCGGCTCGACCGGCGGCACCGACCACATTCTGGCCGCCCTGATCGCGAAGGGCGCCGGGGTCGACCCGACCAAGGTCAACTACATCGCCCACTCGGGCGGGGGCGAGGCGCTGTCTTCGATCCTCGGCGGCCACGTTACCGCTGGCATCAGCGGCTACGAGGAGTTTGCCCCGCAAATCGCAGCCGGCAAACTGCGCGGCCTCGCGATCTCGTCGGACGAGCGTTTGCCCGGCATCGACGTACCGACCCTGAAGGAGCAGGGCGTCGATGTGTCGCTGGTCAATTGGCGTGGCGTCTTCGCTCCGCCCCAGATCCGCGACAAGGACAAGAAGGCGCTGGAAGAGGCGATCGCCAAGATGGTCGAGAGCCCGGCATGGAAGGACACGCTGGCCAAGCGCGGCTGGCTCGACCTCTACCAGCCGGCCGACGAGTTCGCCGCGTTCCTTACCGAGGACCGGGCAAAGGTCGAGACGACCCTTAAGGACGTGGGCTTGGTGCAATAGCACTTCCTTGCGCATGGTTGCTCCCTCGAGGGGAGCAACCCGAGCGTGAAGCTTGCTTCGGTTTCATTTCTCATCATGGCAGGGAAGAAGCCCATGCTTTCGATTAAGCGCGCCCTCGGCTGCAGCGTCGCTCGACGGACGATCGTCGCTGCAGCGATTGCGTGCAGTGTCACATTCGCGCCCGCTGCCTGGGCCGAGATAAAGGGTCTGGAGATCATCGCCCCGGCGGGGCCAGGCGGCGGCTACGACCAGCTGGCCCGGGCGACGCAGGAGATGCTGCAGAAAGGTGATCTGGCATCCGGCGTGCAGGTGCAGAACATTCCGGGCGCGGGCGGCACGATCGGACTCGCCCAGTTCGTGACCAAGGGCTCGCGCACTCCCAATGTGCTGGTGGTGGGTCTCGGCCTGATCGGCGCCACCCTGACCAACAAGTCGCCGGTGACGCTGGAGCAGGTGGCGCCGATGGCCCGCCTGACCGGCGAGTACCAGCCGCTGGTGGTCGCAGCGGACTCGCCGATCAAGACGTTGGACGACCTGATCGCCAAGTTCAAGGCCGACCCGGGCTCAGTCAGCTGGGGCGGCTTCGCGTTGGGCTCGCCCGATCACATCCTCAGCGCCTTGATCGTCCAGGCGGCCGGTGGCGACGTCACCAAGATGAATTACATCGTGGCTGGGGCCGGCGGCGAGATGCTGGCGCAGGTGATGGGCGGCCATCTCACCGTCGCCACCGGCGGCCTCAACGAGATGGCGCAGCAGATCCAGGCCGGGAAGTTGCGGGCGCTGGGCATCTCCTCGCCCGAGCGGCTGCCGGGCGTCGACATCCCGACCTTCAAGGAGCAGGGTCTGGACGTGACACTGGTGAACTGGCGTGGCCTGATGGCGCCGGCCAAGATGAAGCCGGCGGAAAAGAAAGCACTCGACGCAGCCTTGGGCGAGATGGTGAAGGGCGACGGCTGGCAGGCCCTGCTCAAGGAGCGTGGCTGGGTCGACATGTATCAGCCAGCCGATGAGTTCGCGGAGTTTCTCGGCCCTGAGCGCGCCCGGATCGAGGGCATTCTCAAGGATGTCGGCTTGGTGCAGTGACGGGAGGGGAAACAATGACCACCGGCAGCAGCCTGCGAATCGGTGAAGCAATACTCGGCGGCGTGGTGTTGGGCCTGGGGCTGTTCATTACGTTTGAAACCTCGATGCTCGAGGTCGCGGCCAGCAATGCCGCGATCGGACCGCGCCTCTTTCCTTATTTGATCGCGGCCGGGCTGGTCATTGTCGGCACCCTCGTGCTGAGGCAAGCGTTCTTCGGCCATATCGCGCACGAAAGCGGCTTCCAACTCGACTGGCGCGCCTTCGCCTTGGTGTCGGCCGGCCTGATCGTACAGATGCTGCTGCTGGAAAGCCTGGGCTGGATCATCGCCACCACCCTCATGTTCGTGGCAGCGACCCTGGCCTTCCGCGAACGGAGGATCCTGATCAGCATTGCCATCGGCATCGTGCTGACTGGCCTCGCTTTCTGGGTGTTCAACTACGGCTTGGGCCTGACCCTGCCAACCGGCTCTGTGTTCGAGCAGCTGATGCCCGAAGAAGAAGAGTAAGGAGGCCGCGACCATGGAAACCCTTGCGTCCCTGGGCCACGGCTTCGCCGTAGCACTGACCCCCTACAACCTGCTCTGGTCTGCGCTCGGCGTGACCATCGGCACCGCCATCGGCGTGCTGCCGGGCATCGGTCCGGCGCTGACCGTGGCACTGTTGCTGCCGGTCACCTACACGCTCGAGCCGACCTCGGCGTTCATCATGTTCGCCGGGATCTATTACGGCGCCATGTATGGCGGCTCGACCACCTCGATCCTGCTCAACACACCGGGCGAATCGGGCTCGATCGTGACCGCGATCGATGGCCACGAGATGGCCAGGAAAGGCCGGGGCGCGCAGGCGCTGGCGACGGCCGCGATCGGCTCGTTTGTCGCTGGCACGATTGCGACCGTGGCTTTGACCTTCGTAGCGCCGCTTATGGTCAAGATGGCGCTGCTGTTCGGGCCGGCCGAATACTTCGCGCTGATGGTTCTTGCGCTGACCACGGTTACCGCGGTGCTCGGCGACAGCCTGACACGTGGCCTGTCCAGTCTGTTCATCGGCTTGGCGCTGGGACTGATCGGCATCGATCTGCAGACAGGCCAGGCCCGCTTCACGCTGGGCATCCCGGAGATGCTGGACGGCATCGACACGGTGGTGGTGGCTGTCGGCCTGTTCGCGATCGGCGAGACCCTCTACGTCGCGTCGCGCTACAGGTATGAGACCGAGGAGATCTATGCCCTCAAGGGCTCGATGTGGATGAGCAAGGAGGACTGGCGGCGTTCCTGGAAGCCCTGGCTGCGCGGCACCTTCCTTGGCTTCCCAATCGGCGCACTGCCCGCCGGTGGTTCCGAGATCCCGACCTTCCTGTCCTACCTGATCGAGAAGCGCCTCTCCAAGAAGCCGGAGGAATTCGGCAAGGGGGCAATCGAGGCGGTCGCCGGCCCCGAGGCTGCGAACAATGCCGCGGCTGCCGGTGTGCTGGCGCCGCTGCTGTCCCTGGGCCTGCCGACCTCGGCGACGGCCGCGATCATGCTGGCCGCGTTCCAGCAATATGGCCTCCAGCCAGGTCCGCTGCTGTTCGACAGCAACCCCGAGTTGGTGTGGGGCATGATCGCCAGCCTCTATATCGGCAACGTGCTGCTGCTGGTGCTCAATCTGCCGATGGCTGGCGTGTGGGTGAAACTGCTGGCGATCCCTCGACCCTGGCTCTACGCGGGCATCCTCGTGTTCGCGAGCATGGGTGTCTACACGCTCAACAACAACATCGTCGACCTCGTGATCTTGTGGGTGATCGGCATTCTCGGCTTCGGCATGCGCGTGCTCGACGTGCCGGTGGCGCCCTGTGTGGTCGGCCTGATCCTCGGGCCGCTGGCGGAGCAGCAGTTTCGCCGGGCGCTGGCGATCAGCCAGGGTGACGCCTCGGTATTCTTCACCCACCCGATCTCGCTGGCGCTGCTCGTGACCGCCGTGCTGCTGGTGATAGCACCCATCCTGATGCGCCGACGGCAGCGGCATGCCGCCACCGATCCGTCAGCCTGACGATCGACGACAAGAAAAGCTGAGAGGAATCGCCTGATGTTGGTTGATCCGCAAGTATGGCTGAGCCTGCTGACCTTGACCGTGCTCGAGGTGGTCTTGAGCATCGACAATCTCGTCGTCATCGCGGTCCTGGTCGGCAAGCTGCCACGGGCGTTGCAGGCGCGGGCCCGCTATATCGGCATGACGCTGGCGCTGATCCCGCGGCTCGTTCTATTGTTCTTCATCGGCTGGATCATCGGTCTGACCGAACCCCTGTTCGAACTTTTCAGCCACGGCGTGTCAGGCAAGGATCTGATCCTGGCCGCGGGCGGCGCGTTCCTGATCTACAAGGCGACCCAGGAAATCCACGGCGCGCTGGAGGGCGAAGAGGGCGAGGCCACCGCCAAGGTGCTCTCCAACTTCGCGGCGGTAGTGACCCAGATCGCGCTGATCAATCTGGTCTTCTCAATCGATTCGATCGTCACCGCGGTCGGCATGGCCAACGAAATCTGGGTCATGGCGGTGGCCGTCATTCTCTCCATGATCGTGCTGATGGCCGCCTCCGGCCCGGTAGCCACCTTCGTCGAGGCGCACCCGACGGTGAAGATCCTGGCGCTCGGCTTCCTGATCATGATCGGCATGTCGTTGGTGGCCGACAGTTTTGGCGCCCATGTGCCCAAGGGCTACATCTACGCGGCGATGATCTTTTCCGTGTTCATCGAGGGCATCAACATGGTCCAGCGACGCAAGACGCGGCCTGTTCACCTGCGAAATCCCTATGGCGAGGATAGCTCCGAGGAGGGGGATGAACGCCGGGCGCTGCAGGAAGCCGGCATGCCCGGCGCTGATGGTATGGCGAGGCGCGAGCAGCCGACAGCTCCCTAGTGTAGCCTAAAGACCTCATGCTGCAGTGCAGCACAGCCATGCGGCACCGCGTCTAGGCAGCTTGATGCCAGCATACCAACTGTTGTCATGTGATCGGCTCGACTGTCGCGCCGGTCCTGACTTCAGGAGACGTGTCTTGCACCTGCTCAGCACCGTTGTCGCCCTGGTGCGGCAGTATCATCACTTCCACGGCACCTTGCACCGGCTGCGTGGATACTCGGACCGGCAGTTGGCCGACATGAATATTGGCCGCAGCGACCTCGTCCGACTTGCATGGCTGGAAGCCGAGCGCTTGGCCGGTCGGTCGGATCAGCCCCACGATAAGGCAAAGCGTAAGTTCGAGGCTGGCAGTGTGAAGATGATGTTCGCCACGCAGCGCTGAGCATCACCCACACGGGCGCGGCGTCGCAAGTGCTCTCTTCGGGATGGCCGGGTGGACCGACAAGACGTAAAGTCGTTCTGCTCCCAGCCTGAGCAACCCTACCTAACTTCCGTCGGGACATGCACCGTCCCAGGAGCTTGCGATGCCCGCGACGGCCCTACCCCCCGGCGAGCCTGCCATTCGTACCATCGCGATGCCGGCGGATACCAATCCGGCTGGTGACATCTTCGGCGGCTGGCTGATGGCGCAGATGGATCTGGCCGCCGGCAACGCCGCAGCTCGCCGCGCCCGCGGCCGCTGTGCTACCGTCGCGGTCGACCGGATTGTTTTCCACAGTAGGGTGCATGTCGGTGACGAGATAACGGTCTACGCCGACGTCGTGTCCGTGGGCCGGACCTCGATGAAGCTCAACGTCGCCGCCTGGCGCCGCCCCCGCGCCGGCGACGCCAGCGTCCAGGTTACTGAGGCTATGTTCACCTTCGTCGCCATCGACGAGGGCCACCGGCCGCGGCCGGTTCCTTCACTGACCGACATGACCTAGCGCTGCACCGACCGGAGCAGGGCGGCACCGACCTTGCACTGATGCATGGGTATCCGTCATACTGCCTGCCCAACATATCAGGCGGGGTGCTCGGAATGGCCAAAGCGAAGCATCGAAAAGACGAAACGCCGACCGCTGATACGGCCGGCGATAAATCGACAAAGATGTCGCGGAAGCTATTCGAGAAGGAACTTTATAAGCTCCAAGTGGAGCTGACCCGATTGCAGGCCTGGACCGTCGCCGAGGGTGCCAGGGTGATCATTGTGTTCGAGGGCCGCGATACAGCCGGCAAGGGCGGCGTGATCAGCCGCATCATGCAGCGCTGCAGCCCGCGCGTGTTTCGCCATGTGGCGCTGCCGGCGCCTTCGGACCGCGAGAAGACCCAGCTCTACATCCAGCGTTACTTCGCCCACTTCCCGGCCGCCGGCGAGATCATTCTTTTCGACCGATCCTGGTACAACAGAGCGGGGGTCGAGCGCGTGATGGGCTTCTGCAGCGACGACCAATATGAACACTTCTTGAAGCTTGCCCCCGGAGTCGAGCGCGAAGTGGTCAATAATGGCATCATTCTTTTGAAGTATTTTCTCGACGTTAGCCAGGACGAGCAACGTCGGCGCTTCGAGGCTCGTATCAGCGATCCGGTCAAGCATTGGAAGCTGAGCCCGATGGACGTTGAGTCGGTCCGTCGCTGGTGGGACTATACCCGGGCCTATCAGGACATGCTGGCGGCGACGGACAGTCCAGGTGCGCCATGGTACATCATACCTGCTGATGATAAACGCCGCGCCCGGCTCAACCTGATCAGTCACATGCTGGATCAGATCCCTTATCGCAAAGTCAATGTCGACCTGCCAAAAATCCCCAAATCCAAGCCGCGGCCGGAAGGAATCGAGGATGGGCTGCAGGGGACCCATCACGTGCCTGCCCGCTTCTGAGCACGGCCCGCCTCGGCCCTCATGGCTCGCGCAGGTCTGGTTTTCACGGCTACTGGCTTCGCACGCTGGATGCCGGGCCTCAGCCTTTTGTGGCGCTATGAGCGCGCCTGGCTTGCAAAGGATCTGGCAGCCGGCCTGTCGGTGGCGGCGATCGCCCTCCCGGTCGGGATCGCCTATGCCGATCTCACCGGCGTGCCGGCCGCCATCGGGATCTATTCCGCGATCTTCCCGCTCATGGCCTATGCCCTCTTCGGTTCCTCGCGCCAGCTGATCATCGGGCCGGATGCCGCCACGTGCATCATGGTGGCGGCAAGTTTGGCGCCCTTGGCGCAAGGTGATCCCGCCCGTTACCTGGCACTCCTGCCGGTGCTGACGCTGATGACGGGCACGCTCTATCTGGTAGCCGGATTCGCCCGACTGGGCTTCCTTGCGAGCTTCCTGTCGCAGCCGATCCTGACCGGCTACCTGAACGGTATCGCGCTCGTGATCATTGCCGGGCAGCTGACCAAGCTCCTGGGCTATCCGAGCGAGGCCGGCGAGGCCCTCCCCCGGCTGCTCGAGTGCCTGCAGCGACTGGGCCAGAGCCACGTGGCCACGGCGGGACTCGGGCTCGCTTTGATGGCGGCGCTGCTCGCACTGCGCCGCCTCGCACCTTCGGCACCCGGCGCCCTGGTGGTGGTCGTGGTCGCCATCGGGGTGGTAGCGGCTCTGGGGCTCGACCGGCAGGGCGTCGCCGTCACCGGCCCCGTCCCTGCAGGACTGCCGAGGCCGAGCTGGCAGTGGTTCGATCCAGCCACCTACCGAAGCCTGTTCAGCGATGCCGCGGGGATCATGCTGATCAGCTTCACCGGCGGCGTGCTGACCGCGAAGAGCTTTGCGCGGCGCAACCGGTACGACGTCGACGCCAACCAGGAGCTGATCGCATTCGGCGCCAGCAACTTGGCGGCTGGGTTGGCCCAGGGTTTCGCCGTCACGGGGGCAGATTCGCGTACGGCCGTCAATGACGCCATGGGCGGCAGGACCCAGCTCGTGGGTGTCGTCGCCGCCGCTGCCATGCTTCTCGTCCTGTTCTTCCTAACCGGACCGCTGGCCCTGGTGCCGACCACGGCACTGGCGGCGGTGATCCTGGTCTCTGCGGTCAGCCTGTTCGACCTCGCGGGGCTGCGCCACCTGTACCGGATGAGCCGGCGTGAAGCGCTGATGTCGCTGCTGACGACCGTCGGTGTCGTGGTGCTGGGCGTGTTGCCTGGGGTGGTGCTGGCAGTCGTGCTGTCGCTGTTCTGGCTGCTGGCCATCGCACTTCGCCCCAGCGATGCCGTACTGGGGCGGGTACCGGGCCTCAAAGGCTTCCATAGCGTCGGTGACTATCCGCAGGCGAGGACAATCCCTGGGCTGCTGCTCTATCGCTTCAACGCCAATATCGTGTTCTACAATGTCGACTATTTCCGCGAGCGCCTGCAGCTGGCGATTCGTGACGCTGCGGGAACCGTGCGGTGGCTGGTCGTGGATCTGAGCCCGGTGAACTTTGTTGACGCCACGGCGCTTCAGCGCGTGGACGAGTTGCGCGAGCAATTGGCGGCCGAAGGGATCACACTGGGGTTCGCCCGCGCCAAGCGGCAGCTGCGGCGGGCCTTCGATCCGAGTTGGCTGGCGCAGCGGGCCACTACCGAAGCCGCCATCGAGTTCCCGACCTTGCGCTCCGCCGTCCGCGCGTTCCAGGCCGCCGCCGAACCTGTTATTGCGGAAGCGGCCATGGCATACAGCGACATGCCGCCCCAGGAGCCGCGTAAGGAACTTGGGTTAGACAACGATCAGCGCTCGGCGGACGCTGGAACGAAAGGATGAGTAAAATGAGCACGCCATTGCCTGGGCAAGTACTGAATGTCAAAGAGCTGAAGAAGCTAGCGGACGAAAAGGAGAATGCGAAACTTCAGGAAATACTCGCGCGTCGACGTAAGGAGGAAGAAGAGGAAAGCAGGGCACGTCAGGATTTCATGGAGCAGGATATACGTCCTGATGGGATCGACCGCTTCAACATGTGGGTTCGTCGGGCGGCCGAGCAAGGCCAATCGGAAATCCAGATCATGCGCTTTCCTTCCCAGTACTGCACGGACCACGGCCGAGCGATCAACAACTTCGAAGAAGGCTGGGGCGACACGCTGACCGGCATGGCCCGTCGGGTCTACGACGCCTACGAAACGAACCTCAAGGCCCAAGGCTACAAGATTCGCGCCCAGATTTTGAACTATCCGGATGGCGGGTTGGGCGAAGTAGGATTGTATATCAGCTGGTAGAGCGCGCGCTGTACTCGGCGTGCAGAACTGCGCGTCGATCCGCAATTCGGTGAGCCGAGGCTCGAACGCCCGGCTCACCACCTGTCGCATAACTGTGTGGATTGCGCCATTCCGCCGGCGCGGCGGTGGTTGCCGTTGAGCCGGCAATCTCCGCGAAAGATGCTTGACGGCGCAAGGCAGCTAGCATATTAAACCATTTAGTTACTTAACCAATCAGTTACCTTGATATGGCGCCCGATCATCTCAGCACTACCCTGGCCGCCCTTGCCGATCCGACGCGACGGGCCATTCTGGCCCGGCTGAGCTTGGGTGAGCACACGGTCACCGAACTGGCCGAGCCCTTCGCGATGAGCCTGCCGGCCGTCTCCAAGCACCTTAAGGTGCTGGAGCGGGCCGGCCTGATCAGCCGCGGTCGCGAGGCACAGTGGCGGCCATGCCGGCTCGAGGCGGGTCCATTGCGCGACGTTGCCGAATGGCTCGAGCACTATCGCCAGTTCTGGGACGAAAGCCTCGATCGCCTTGAGGCATTTTTGAAGACCGAATCTGCCGACGGCAGCGGCTGATGTCGTTTCCGCCGGTCGCCGTGAATTCGACGGCAATGCGGCCTTCGGGCCGTTCCAAGTAGGGAGAGCGAGTGATGCACCATGTCCATCGTTTCCCACGACGAGCGGCTAATGGAGCGACAAGCACGTTTGGCGCGTGAGAAAGAGCTCACCCGTATGCGCGACCAACTCAGCGCCGAGCCCCGCCAGCTGCCTTGGATCGAGATGGGAAAGGACGACGTCTTCGACAGCCCATCCGATGGTCGGGCCTTGGGCGAGCTGTTCGCGGGGCGTAGTCAGCTCATCTTTGCAGTTGACGGGGAAGCATCTTAGCGACGGGGAGTTCGATGACCACCAGCATTTTCGTGAATCTGCCGGTAAAGGATCTCGATAAGTCGATCGAGTTCTTCAGTTCACTGGGCTTTATCTTCAATCCACAGTTCACCGATTCCACCGCCACCTGCATGATCGTGGCCGAGAACATCTTTGTGATGCTGCTGACGCAGGAGAAATTCCGCAGCTTCACCCCGCACCCGATCTGCGACGCGAAGCAGAGCACGGAAGTGCTCGTGTGTTTGTCCCGCGACAACCGTCAAGCCGTTGATTGCATGGTCAGTGCGGCGCTGGCCGCCGGCGGCACGACGCACAGCGAGCCGCAGGATCACGGATTCATGTACGCCCACGGGTTTCAGGATCTCGACGGCCACATCTGGGAACTGGTCCATATGAACCCCGGCACGGTCGGCGGCGGTTGATGCACGGCTCGGATCGCTGACTCTTCGGAATTCACGAAACCCAAGCAAGTTGGCACAACAAGGGAGGCCAGCATGACGGCAAGAGTCCTTGTTCTCGTCGGCACGAGAAAGGGCGCGTTCATCGTCGACAGCGACCCCGATCGCCAGACCTGGAACGTGCGTGGACCGTTCTGCGAGACCTGGCCGATGAACCACGTGGTCGGCGAACCGGCCACCGCCACCATCTATGCCGGCGGCGGCAGCGAGTGGTTCGGCCCGGCGGTATGGAAGTCGACGGACCTGGGCGCCAGCTGGACGCATTCGAGCGCCGGTCTCGCCTATCCGGAAAGCGAGGAGCCGATCAAGAGCGTGTGGAGCCTCGCCGCCGGTCCCGGTGGCCTCTATGCCGGCGTGCAACCGGCCGGTCTCTTCCGCAGTGACGATGCCGGCCAGTCGTGGCGGCATGTGTCCGGCCTCCGCGACCACCCTACGCGGCCAGAGTGGCAACCCGGTGGCGCGGGCCTCATTCTGCATTCGCTGGTTCCGGATCCCGCTGATCACGACAGGATCTGGGTCGCAATTTCGGCTGCCGGCGTGTTCCATACCGCCGATGCCGGCACGACCTGGGAACCGCGCAATCGAGGCACGCGTAACGACTATCTGCCCGCGGGCCAGCAATACCCCGAGTTTGGCCAGTGCGTGCATTGCCTGGTGATGGCCCCCGGCGCGCCCGACCGCCTCTACCAGCAAAATCATTGCGGCATGTACCGCACCGATGATGGCGGGAAGCGATGGGACAGCATCGAAGCCGGGCTGCCCTCGAGCTTCGGGTTCGCTGCCGCCACCCATCCACGCGACCCTGCCACGCTCTACCTCCTGCCGCTCAACGGCGACTCGGCCGGCCGCTACGTGCCCGACGGCAAGGCCGCGGTGTGGCGCACGCGCGACGGCGGCCGGAGCTGGCAGGGATTACGCGAAGGGCTGCCGCAGCAGAACGCGTTCCTCACGGTGCTGCGCCAAGCCATGGCCGTCGACCGGCTCGAGCCTGCCGGCGTCTATTTCGGCACCCATACCGGCGCCCTCTATGCCAGCGCCGACGAGGGCGAGAGCTGGGCCTGCATCGCACCTCACCTACCGCCGATCTGCTCGGTCGAGACGCTGTTCGTCGACGGCTGACAAGCGTGAGGCCCAACTCAGAAACGCTGGGGCCGCGAGTAACCGTGCTGCTGCCCACGGCGCTCGTGCAATTGTTCCCGGGTTCAACCCGCCGGGTTGAGCTATCCGCGGCAACGGTTGCCGAAGCGATCAAAGCCTTGGATGCACGGTGGCCTGGCATGCGTGACCGGCTGTGCGATACGCGACCGAGCATCCGGCGGCATATCAACATCTTCGCTGCTGGCCGACGCGCGAACTTGGCGACGCCTCTTCAGCCAGGAATTGAGGTGGAGATCATCACGGCGATGCTTGGTTGACGGGAGCGGAGCAACCGACTTCGTGAAGGAACGCTGGACATGGAGCAAGCATGCAGATCACGCCATATCTTTTCTTCGATGGACGTTGCGAGGAGGCCATCGAATTCTATCGCGAGACGCTGGACGCCGAAGTGACAATGCTTCTGCGCTTCAAGGACAATCCCGAGCCGCCGACGGAGAGCCCGGCGTCGCCAGAGTCGGCGGAGAAGGTGATGCACGGCAGCCTCCGCATTGGCGAGACGGAAATCTACCTGTCGGATGGCTGTTGCACAGGGCAGCCAAGCTTTCAGGGCTTTGCCCTGTCGATCGCGCGGTCCGACACCGAACAAGCTGCCAGAACGTTTGCGGCTCTGGCGGACGGCGGTCAGGTTCGAATGCCGATGGCCAAGACATTTTTCTCACCAGCATTCGGCATGGTGGCCGATCGCTTCGGCGTGCCGTGGATGGTCATCACGACATCTTAGCCAACCCGCCAACCCGACGGGGAGTACGGCGGCCGGCTGGGAACGGCGGCGCGAAGGGCGATGTCTCCTGGTGCTGTCGTCCCGAACTTACCCACAGTTCTTGGGACAAGTGTGAGGATGTTCCTGAGGGCATGCCACGCGATGACGGCACAATCCAGTGCCAGATCACGCACTTAGTGCGCCACCGGGGTATCGCTGCAGACTGCACGGCCGGCGGGCCTCCAGCCGACGGAACAACGCGTGAGAACTGGTCGGCCTGCCGTGTCGGCTACTTAGGTAGGTGCTCCGTGAAGCCCAGATTTCGCGAGCACAGCCTGCGGGCACATCGAGGTGGCGACGACCCGCCCTCCTCGCTGCACCCGCGGCATAGCCATCGTTTCAGCTACGGCGCCGCAAACCATCACTTTCTGCAACCGCTAGGCGGACACCCCATCGCCTAGGTGAACGGGCTCCGACCGGACGGTACTGGTTCTAGGACGCCTTGCCGATCACGATCAGGCCCTGCCCCCACGTCACGATCTCGTCGCGACCGTCACGGTCGAGATCCATGACGAGCGGATAGGGCGACCAAGTGTCGAAGCTGGTGGGCGGCTTGATCGCCTTGACCTTGGTGCCCCGAAGATTCCAGTACCAACTGGTGCCGAGGCGGATCTTCCCGTTTCGCTCGAGGACCCGGCCGAAAAAGATCATCAACTCGTCGGTACCGAGGGCGCCGTCGAGGTTGGCGTTCTGGAAGGGCATCTGCGCGTTGACTTGGCTCTTGGCAAATTTGGCCTGTATCCGCCCTGCGCCATTGAGAAAATAGACGGATGGATTGGAGACGGTACCCTTCTGGTGGATGATCACCGTCGGCACGCTGGAAGCCGGGTCTAACCGCGCCAAGGTCGCATGTTGTGGATTGTAGATCGTGCCGTTGGACAGCGACCATAGGCCTGCGCATGTCTGAGCGGCGCTGACGGCCTTGACGCCGTTGGCGCCGGTGAGTACCGCCTCCGGCCCCGGCCGGCCCGGATCGAGATCGGCCACGGCCACCGAGTCGGCATGAGCGCCGCCGAGGTCGACCGAACAGATTCGGTTCCCTTGCGGGTCATAGAGATGGCGGCCGATGAAGATCGAGCCGGCATAGCCGTCGCGATTGCCGTCCACCGGGTAGACATAGTGCCCGGCGGCACAGGTGTTGCGGTCCCACAGTCGCTTGAGCCCGGTATCGAACGCCACCGTCCGACCCCAGACGTCGATATAGTTGCCCAATGTAGGGCAGCCGCTCCTGTTGCTCTCGGACACCAGGATAATGGGCTTGG
>JBATRI010000505.1:0-13351 GCA_049292515.1 Geminicoccaceae bacterium | reverse complement strand
CGCCCGCGCGTTGGCCCGGCCGGACGCCGTCGAGCGGCTGGTCGACGCCGTGCTGGCCCTGACCGGGGAGCGCCGCCCATGACGATGGTTCCCATGGGCGTCGGTGCGATCCATTTCGTCGGCATCGGCGGGATCGGGATGAGCGGCATTGCCGAGATCCTGAAGAATCTGGGCTACACGGTACAGGGCTCGGACATCGGCGACAGCGCCAATGTCCAGCGGCTGCGCCGCCAGGGCGTGCCGGTCGCGGTCGGCCATGCGGCGGCCAATCTGGGCAAGGCGCGGGTCGTGGTCGTCTCCTCGGCCATCCAGGCCGACAACCCCGAGCTGCAGGCGGCCAGGGCGCGGCGCCTGCCGGTGGTGCGCCGTGCCGACATGCTGGCCGAGCTGATGCGGCTCAAGCGGGCGATCGCCGTCGGCGGGACCCACGGCAAGACCACCACCACCGCCATGATCGCGGCCCTGCTCGACGCCGCCGACCTCGACCCGACGGTGGTCAATGGCGGCATCATCAACGCCTACGGCACCAATGCCCGGCTGGGCCAGGGCGACTGGATCGTCGTCGAGGCCGACGAGAGCGACGGCAGCTTCCTGCGCCTGCCGGCGACGGTGGCCGTCGTCACCAACGTCGACCCCGAGCACATGGAGCATTACGGCAGCTTCGATGCGCTGCGCGACGCATTCCACGCCTTCGTCGAGCGGGTGCCGTTCTACGGCTTCGCCGCCCTGTGCATCGACCATCCCGAGGTCCAGGCCCTGTACGGGCGCGTGACCGACCGGCGCGTGGTGACCTACGGCTTCAGCCCGCAGGCGGACGTCCGCGCCCTGCAGCCGGTCGCCACGGCCGACGGCGAGGTGTTCGACGTCGTCATCCGCGCCAAGAACGGCGAGGGCGAACGGCGCCTGGAACAGGTGCGGCTGTCGCTGCCCGGCCTGCACAATGTCGCCAACGCGCTGGCCGCCATTGTCGTGGCGCGCGAGCTGGGCATCCCGGACGAGGTGGTGCGGCACACGCTGGCGGGCCTGGAAGGCGTCAAGCGGCGCTTCACCCGCACCGGGACCGTCGATGGTGTCGGCATTATCGACGATTACGGTCACCACCCGGTCGAGATCAAAGCCGTGCTGCGAACCGCGCGCGCCCGCGCCAAAGGCCGCGTCATCGCCGTCGTGCAGCCCCATCGCTACTCCCGGCTGAACGATCTGTTCGACGAGTTCTGCGGCTGTTTCCACGACGCCGACACGGTGCTCGTGGCCCCGGTCTATGCCGCCGGCGAGCCGCCGATCGCTGGGGTCGACCGCGACGCGCTGGTCGATGGCGTCCGCCGCCACGGCCATCGGGACGTCCGGCCGATCGACGGGCCGGCCGACTTGGCGCCCCTGATCGCCGATCTGGCGCAGCCGGGTGATCTCGTGCTTTGCCTCGGCGCCGGCAGCATCTCGCAGTGGGCCAACGCGCTGCCGGGCCGGCTGGCCGCCATCGAGAAGGGGTCCGGCGAGGCATGACCGGCTGGCTCGAGCAGCTACCTCCACTGCGCGGCATGCTCCGCACTGGCGTGCCGCTGGCGCCGTTGACCTGGCTGCGGGTGGGTGGTCCAGCCGAGGCAATCTTCCAGCCGGCGGACGCCAACGACCTGGCGGAGCTGCTGCGGGCCCTGCCGACCGAGGTGCCTGTCCTGCCCATGGGTGTCGCTTCCAATCTCCTCGTCCGCGACGGCGGCATCGAGGGGCTGGTGATTCGCTTCGGGGGGCCGCTGGCCAGGGTCTCGGTCGAGGGAACGACGGTCATGGCCGGTTCCGGCGCCCTGGATCAGCGGGTGGCGCAGGAAGCGCAGCGGGAGGGTCTGGCTGGCCTCGAGTTCCTGATCGGCATCCCTGGTACGGTTGGCGGCGCCGTTCGCATGAACGCCGGCGCTTTCGGCGGCGAGACCAAGGATCGGCTCCTCTGGGCCGAGGCTCTCGACCGGCGGGGCGTGTTGCATCGGCTGGACACGTCGCGCTTGGGTTTCGCTTATCGGCGCAGCAGTTTGCCTAAGGATTGGATCGTGACCCGGGCCGCGTTTCGCGGCGAACCTGCCGAGCCCGAGGCCGTGCTGGCCCGCATGAACGATATCCGAGCGGAGCGCGAGGCGGCACAGCCGCTACGGGTGGCGACCGGCGGCAGCACGTTCAAGAACCCTCCTGGCCACAAGGCCTGGCAACTGATCGATGCCGCCGGCTGCCGCGGGCTTCGTCGAGGCGCTGCCATGGTATCCGACAAGCACTGCAACTTCCTGATCAATCTCGGCGAGGCCAGCGCCGCGGAGATCGAGCGCTTGGGCGAGCTGGTGCGCCAACGCGTGCGCGACCACAGCGGCGTCGAGCTCGAGTGGGAGGTCGTGCGGATCGGGCGGCCAGCCGAGCTGGAGCTTGCAGCATGAGCCGCCACGTCGCCGTGCTGCTGGGCGGTCGCTCCGCGGAGCGCGAGGTCTCGCTGGTCTCGGGCGAGGCCTGCGCGCGAGCGCTGGAGGAGCGTGGCTACCGTGTCACCCGCATCGACGCCGGCGCCGATCTGCCTGACGTGCTCGTGCGGGCACGCCCCGACGTCGTCTTCAACGCGCTGCATGGCCGCTACGGCGAGGATGGCCGGGTGCAGGGTCTCCTCGACCTCCTGGCTATTCCTTACACACATTCCGGGGTGCTGGCGTCCGCCCTGGCCATGGACAAGCCCATGGCCAAGCGGGTCTTTGCCAGTGCCGGCCTGCAATGCCCGCCGGGTGTGGAGACCACTTGGGCTGAGCTGCTGGCGGAACTGCCGATGGCCCCGCCGTTCGTCGTCAAGCCGGCGGCCGAGGGCTCGAGCGTCGGCGTGATCATCGTCCCCGACCACGATCTCCGTCCGCTTACCGATCGGAACGATGTCGACCTCGACTGTCGCCTGCTCGTCGAGCGCTACGTTCCAGGCCGCGAGCTGACCTGCGCCGTGCTCGGCGACGAGCCGCTAGCGGTGACGGAGATCCGCCCCAACGACGGCTTCTACGATTACCGCGCCAAGTACACCGAAGGCTTCGCCTCCCATCTCGTGCCGGCTCCCCTGTCGCCTAACCTATATGAACAGGTGATGGCGGCGGCGCTCGGCGCCCACCGGGTGCTGGGCTGCCGCGGCGTCAGTCGGGCCGATTTCCGGCTCGACCCCGACCTCGGCGAGGCCGGCCTGTGCTTGCTCGAGATCAACACCCAGCCAGGGATGACGCCGCTGTCCCTGGTGCCCGAGCAGGCCGCCTATCGTGGCATTGCATTTGCAGATCTTGTGGTTCGTCTGGTGGAGTGGGCCCGATGCGACAGGTAAGCCGTATCGCGCGACAGGGCAGACGAGGTGCCGGCCGCAAGCCACCACCCCGGCTGTGGGCACTGCGTTTGCGGCGGGCAGGGCTCGTGCTCCTGACGTTGGGTGCGGTGGGCCTCGGCGCCATGGCACTGTGGAACTCGGCACCAGCGGCCCGCCTCACGAACGAACTGCAAAACAAGCTGATTGCGGCCACAGCGGATGCTGGCTTCGTCGTCACACGTGTCTACAGTGAGGGAAGGACCCTGGCGGACGAACGGAGCCTTGCCGCGGCACTTGCACCCTACTATGGAAAACCTATACTAACAGTTGATCTGAACGAGCTGAAATCACGTGTTGAGAAAGTATCCTGGGTGCGTCGTGCAAGTGTCGGCCGGAGGCTTCCGGATACGATCTGGGTTCGCCTGGAGGAGCATCGGCCCATTGCGCGCTGGACCGACGGAGCGCAGCAGGTATTGGTAAGCGATGCCCATGAGGTGGTCCGAGTGCAGGATGCGGCCAAATACACCCAACTGCCGCTGCTGTTTGGAAAAGGTGCCGCAGATCGGGCCGAGGAGCTGCTCCAACTGGTGGCGCGGGAGCCCGATTTGGCGAACCATGTAAGCGGCGCCAGGCTCGTCGGCGGACGTCGCTGGGACATCTTCCTGGATGGCCGGATCGAAGTCCGGCTACCAGCGGCCAAACCGGAAGCTGCCTGGCATCGGCTTGCGGCCGAACAGCGGGCCTCTTCGCTGCTTGGACGTGCTATCACCGCCGTCGATATGCGCAACCCGGAATGGCTGTCCTTGCAACTGCCGGATGCAGCGAGCCAGACGGCAGCAAAGGCGCCTGGAGCATGAGCGCGGCGAACGCATCTGTATGGCAGGAGCTAGTAGGTTCGGGCCCCTGGCGACGTGGCCAGGCGTTTGGCGTCTTGGATGTGGGCACCAGCAAGCTCTGCTGCTACATCGCGCGCCCGCGGCCCGGTCGCGGCGTGCAGCTGCTCGGCCGCGGCTATCAGGTAGCCGAAGGTTTGAAAGCCGGCGAGATCGTCGACGCGGAAGCGGCCGAGAGTTCAGTGCTGGCGACCCTGCACGAGGCCGAACAGCAGTCCGGCGAAACCTTGCGCGAGATCGTGCTGGCGGTCAGCGGCGGGCGCCCGCAATCGACGTTCGTGCGCGTGGCATGCCAACTGCACGGCCGGGCGGTGACCGATGCCGACGTGCAGCTGCTGCTCGACCGGGCTAGGCACTCGGCCTCGACGCCTGAGCGCGAAGTGCTACACGCGGTGCCGATCGAGCTCACCGTGGACGGCGGGAGGCCGCTGAAAGATCCGCGCGGCCTGTCCGGCCAGCGGCTGGAGATCGTGGCCCATCTCGTCAGCATGGCCGGGCCGGCGCTGCGCAACGTGCTCGCGTGCCTCGAGCGCTGCCATGTCGAGGTCAAGGCCGTCGTGTGCGCCAGCTACGCTGCCGGCTTAGCCTGCCTAGCCCAGGACGAGATCGAGCGCGGCTGCCTCGTGCTCGACATGGGCGGCGGCAGCACGGGGCTCACCCACTACGCCGACGGCCGGCTGACCCTGGTCGAGCAGGTCCCCTATGGCGGCGACCACATCACGGGCGACCTCGCCTTCGGGCTGTCGACCAGCCGTCATCACGCCGAGCGGATCAAGAATCTGTTCGGCGGCGCCCAGTTCCGTAGCTGCGACGACGGCACCCGCATCGAGGTGCCGATCCTGGGCGATCATGCCGACATGCCAACCGGCGAGGTGCCGCGCACCCGGGTGACCGAAATCGTGCGCGCCCGCGCCGAGGAGATCCTGATCTTGGCCAAACGACGTCTCGACGAGCATCGCGAGCTGCTGCTGGCACGACCGGCGCGGTCGATCGTGCTGACCGGCGGCGGCAGCCAGCTCGAAGGGCTCGAGGAGTTGGTCCAGGAGACCTTCCGCCTGCCGACGCGCCGTGGGCGGCCCGGTGCGCTGCAGACCGCGCAGGGCCTGGAAGACCAGCCCTGTTGCGCGACCGCGGCTGGTGCGGTCGGTCTGGTGCTCGGTGACGATGGCGGCCTCGGCTGGCGGGACCAGCTCGAGGTGTCGATCCTGTCACATCGACTTGCTCGATTGGGCCAATGGTTTAGAGAGAACTTTTAACGAATATGTGAATCGGCCAGCCGGATACTTGCCCCCGGTTGGCGCCATGGTCCGAGCCGAAAACGGTCGGGTCACTCTGTGGAGGAGAAAACATGACCATCAACCTGAGTCTGCCCATCACGCACGAGCTCAAGCCGAAGATCACGGTGGTCGGTGTCGGCGGTGCTGGCGGCAACGCCGTCAACAACATGATCACATCGCATCTTGAGGGCGTCGAGTTCGTGTCGTGCAACACGGACGCTCAGTCGCTGGCGGCCTGCCTGACCGATCGCAAGGTCCAGCTCGGCAACACCATCACCCATGGTCTGGGAGCAGGCGCCCGGCCCGAGGTCGGCCGGGCCTCGGCCGAAGAGTCGCTGGAAGAAATTCTCGACCAGCTCTCCGGCAGCCACATGGTGTTCATCACCGCCGGCATGGGTGGTGGCACCGGCACGGGTGCTGCACCGGTGATCGCACGCGCGGTGCGTGACCAGGGCATCCTCACCGTGGCGGTGGTGACCAAGCCCTTCCACTTCGAGGGCGCGCACCGCATGCGGCTGGCCGAGGCTGGCCTGAACGAGCTGCAGCAATATGTCGACACGCTGATCGTCATCCCGAACCAGAATCTGTTCCGGCTGGCCAACGAACGCACGACGTTCGCCGACGCCTTCCAGATGGCGGATCAGGTGCTGCACATGGGTGTGCGCGGCGTAACCGATCTCATGGTCATGCCGGGCCTGATCAATCTCGACTTCGCCGACATCCGCACCGTGATGAGCGAGATGGGCAAGGCGATGATGGGTACCGGCGAGGCCGAGGGCGAAAAGCGGGCGATCGATGCCGCCGAGGCCGCGATCTCCAACCCGCTGCTTGACGACGTCTCGATGCGCGGCGCGCGCGGGGTGCTGATCAACATCACCGGCGGCCTCGACATGACCCTTTACGAGGTCGATGCAGCAGCCAACCGCATCCGCGAGGAAGTGGACAGCGACGCCAACATCATCTTCGGCTCGACCTTCGACAACTCGCTCGAGGGTCGGATGCGGGTCTCGGTCGTCGCCACCGGTATCGACCTGCCGCAGGAGCGGCCAACCTCGGCGCAGGCGGCAATGCCGGCGGCGCAGCCGGAGCAGGCCAAGGCCGCTCCTGGCCTCTTCCGCTTCCAGCCGCAGGCCCAAGCCCAGCCGATGCCGTTCCCGGGCCAGGCAAGGTCCGCAGCACGCCGTCCTGGCGAAGTCAGCCCGGCGGTGCATCTCCGCGCCGCCGCACCGGAGCGGCAGAACGTGGCGGACGCCTACTCGGTACCCGAGCAGACGACGTCGATGGGCACGCACGAGTACGCCGTGGCTCCGGCCCCTGCCCCGATCGAGCCTACTCCCGCGCGTGCCACGGTCGCCACCGAGGAGCGCAGCGGTAATCTGTTCGCACGGGTGAGGGAGTTCGCGTTCACACGCGGCGCCGCCGAGCGACCGATTGAGCGCCATCCGCCACGCCTGTCCGATCGTGGCCTGCGCCCCGCCGGCGATGGCAAGACTTCCCTTGGCGGTGCCATGGATGATATCGGCGATATCCCGTCTTTCCTGCGTCGCGAACGGGTTGATGGCTGATACTTAATCCAATCTCTGAACCTGCGGCCGTAACAAACCGTAGGAAGTTGTGACTTGTGACACCCACCACCCTCTGCGAACAGGGTGGTGGGTGTTCCTGTTTGTGGCGGTTGTCGCCAATGGCGGGAACGGCCGGTCCTGCTGCAGTCGTGGGCAAGCGGCTGGTGGCGGAATGCGGCGGAACCGGAAGCAGACGAGCCCGAAGTTCCATATGTCACGGCAGCAACGGACGCTTCGTCACGTGATTGGCTGCGCCGGCGTCGGTCTCCACAGCGGCGCGCGGGTCGGCCTGACACTCTGCCCAGCGGCGGAGAGCACCGGCATCCGGTTCCGCCGCGTCGATCGGCACGGAACTGAACCCATCGCAGCCTCACTGGCCCAGGTGAGCGGCGCTAGCATGGGTACCTGCCTCGGTCATCCGACCGGCGGCGTGCACATGATCCAGCACCTGATGGCGGCCTTCGCCGCCTGCGAGATCGATAACGCCCTGGTCGAGATCAGTGGGCCCGAGCTCCCGATCATGGACGGTAGCGCCCGGCCGTTCGTGCTTTTGATGGAGTGTGCTGGTACCCTCGAGCAAAGCCATCCGGCTGCCACACTGGAGCTGCTGCAGCCTGTGGCGGCGAGGTCGGACCGCGGCACGGCGCGGCTGGAGCCGGCAGGTGGCTTAGAGCTGTTCGTGGACGCGCCGAACGGCACGCGCCCGTTTGCCTTCCGCTTCTCCTCCGAAGGCTGCAAGAGTGAACTCGTCGCAGCCCGCACCGAGGCCTGCCGTGATCGTGTCGGCAACGACCGCACCGATCGGTTCGCCGACGAGCCGACCCGCCATGCAACGCTCGACGCACTGGCCGACCTCGCACTGATCCCGGCGCGGCTGAAGGGACGCTTCATCCAGAGCGGCGACGATCCGCATCTGCGGCGCGACCTGTTGCGTCGCCTGCTCGCCGATCGCCGGAGCTGGCGCCTGATCGACGGTGCCAACCCTACACCTGCCTGGGTCTCATCGGCGCCGCCGGCCTACGCCTGCTAGGCCACCCGTCAGTGCGAGAGTAGAACCGGCGTCGTCATCCGTTCGAGCACGTGCTTGGTGGCCCCACCAAGAATTACCTCGCGCAGCCGAGAATGCCCGTAGCCGCCCATCACCAAGAGGTCGGCGCGCAGTTCCTGCACCTGCGCCAGGATCGTACCGCCGACGCCGAGGGAACCGCTGCTCGTTTGCGCGACCGAAACGCGGGCGCCGTGGCGCGCGAGATGGGCTGCGATACCTGCCCCAGGCTCGCGCTCGAGCTTTCTCGCCTGCGCTTTCGCGTCGACGACCAACACCACCACGTTTTCCGCCTGCTCACAAAACGGGAGCGCGTCGTTGACCGCACGTGCTGCCTCACGCGAGCCATCCCAGGCGACCACGATCCGCTGCGGCGAAACCGCCAGGGTGCCGTCCCAAGGCACGACCAGAGCCGGCCGCCCGCTATCCATGAATGCAGCCTCGGCAAGCAGCGACATATCCAGGTCGCCATGTTCCGGATCGGGCTGACCGACAATGGTCAGGTCGGCGCGGCGGGCATGTTGGGCCAGGAGCGTGGGCAGCCGATCGGCCGCCGCGGTTTCCCTGACGGTCGCGAACAGGACGCCACTCTGCTGTGCGCTGGCACCAGCGGCGGCAAGACGGTCACCGGCCGAACGCTCGGCCTCGGCCAACTGTGCCGCCAGCAGATCCGCCGGGATATGCGCGCCAAGCATCGCCGGCAGGAAAGGCTCGGGCACCAAGCATAGTGCGGTCAAATGCGCCGATACTGCCTTGGCCAGCTTTACCGCCGCCTCTAGCCGTGGCTGAGAGGCCGGGCTATCTTCAAGGACGACCAAGAGATCCCGGTACGACATCGAACTACTCCTGACTGCATCTGCTGGTACAGAAGTGCCCAACAAAGCGGATCTGGTCAGCCGCGCATTGATCTACATCACGCGGCCACCCACGAAGGAGCCCCATCTTGCTGGATGACAAGCCGGTGGAAGTCGAGCTCAAGCTCGCGGCCACCGCTGCCACCATGGAAACGCTGCTGGCGAGTCCGCTGCTGCGCGAGCATGCACGTAGCACAGTGCGTTCCCGCAACCTCGTTACGACCTACTACGACACCAGCGACCACCGGCTGAGCCGCCGTGGTCTTGCTTTCCGTGTGCGCCAGAGCGGCAAGAAGTTCATCCAGACGCTGAAGACCGCGAGCGACGGCGAAGGTGCCGAGGTGTCGCGCGGCGAATGGGAAGTTGAGCTCACAGACAGCACGCCGCAGCTGACTGCCTTCCGGGATCCGGCGGTGCTCGACCTCACCGGCCTCGTCCTGCCGGACGAACTGCTGGCTACCTTCGAGACCAAGTTCAAGCGCCAGGCAGTCCTGGTCGAATGGCCAGATGCCAATCGCCCGCCGGCACAGATCGAGGTCGCTTTCGACCGTGGCGCCATCCGCGCCAGTGGCAGCGAGACGCCGATCTGTGAAATCGAGCTGGAGCTGAAGCGCGGCGAGTCGCGCGCCCTGTTCGAGCTGGCCCAGTCCATGCGCGCGCTGGCACCACTGCGCCTGCAGCCCTTGGAAAAGGCGGCCCGCGGCTATGGTCTTGTCACGGGAGCCCCGCCGCCGTGGCAGAAGGCGGCGCCGATCATGCTCCAAGACGGAATGCTGGTCGAGGACGCCCTGCAGCGGATCCTCGGCGGCTGCGTGCGCCATTGGGTGCAGAACGAGGCCGCGACCGTCGACGCACGTGACGCTGAAGGTCTGCATCAGCTGCGGGTGGCCCTCCGTCGGCTCCGCTCAGCGCTCACGCTCTTTCAAACCGCGCTCAGCCCAGCGGCGCGGAGCAACTGGAACGACGAGCTGCGCTGGCTGCTGGGACCACTGGGGCCGGCCCGTGACTTGGACGTGTTCACCACCGAGACGGTCATTCCCCTGCGCACCGCCCGGCCGGACGACAACGCCGTGGACGCTCTGATCGAGCTGGCGGGCGAGCAGCGCTGGCGTGCCCACCACGACGTGCGCGAGACGCTGGCCAGCGAACGCTATGGCGACCTCGCCTTCGGCTTGGCCTGTTGGGTTGCCTGTCGAGGTTGGCGCCAAGGGGCCGATGTCGACGTCCTGCTGACCCAGCGTCAGCCCGTCGGCACGTTTGCCGCCGCGATCCTGGCCAAACGCCATCGCCAGGTGCGAAAGCGCGGCCGCAACTTCGCCCAACTCGGAGCAGATGCACGACATGAGCTGCGGATCGCGCTCAAGAAACTGCGCTACGGCACCGAGTTCTTCAGCTCGCTTTACCCCGGCAAGCAAACTGACCGTTTCCGTCGCGCGGCCTCCCGGATGCAGGACATTCTTGGGCACATGAACGATGTTGCCGTCGCGGAGCACGTGATCCGCGACCTGCTCGACGGGACGGAACCCGGGGCAAAGCAGCGTGCGGCGGCGCTGGGCGCCGGTCAGGTGCTCGGCTGGTATGCCCACCAGTCGCTGGAACTCGAGCCTCAGGCAGTGGCCGCATGGGACGAGTTCCGCGATGCGGCGCCGTTCTGGATTGAGGAAGACTGAGCCGATGCTCCGCGTGCTGGTCACCAACATCAAGGGCGGTTGCGGCAAGACCACCATTGCCACCAACCTTGCCGCCGCCTTTGCCGCGGGTGGGTTCGTGACCGGACTGGCGGAAGTCGATCGGCAGCGGTCGAGCCTGTCGTGGCTGAAGCTGCGCGATTCGCATCACCGCCTCATCCAGGGGCTCGACTGGCGCCGGGACATTGGCGAAATCCCGGGCACGATCCGGCGCCTGGTGATCGACGCGCCGGCCAATCTGCGGATGCGGCATGTCGACGACCTGATCCGCGAGGCCGACCTCGTCGTGGTCCCGGTGCTGGCCTCGATGTTCGACGAGAACAGCACGGAACGCTTTCTCACCAAGCTTGACGAGCTCAAGCCGATCCGCAAGGGGCGCAAGACCGTGGCTCTGGTCGCCAACCGGCTGCGGCCGAGGTCGAAGGCCGCCCAACGCCTCGACGCCTTTCTGGAGCGGCTGGGGCAGCCGATCGCGGCTAGGCTGAGCGACCGCGCGATCTACGGCGAGCTCGCCGTCCAGGGGCAGAGCATCTTCGATGTCGAGGGACATCTGGTCCGCCCGGTGCGTGAGGAGTGGCGTCCGCTGCTCAACGCCATCGACGAGATCGGCTGAGTCGCAGATCAGAGCTGACGCTCGGCCACGGTGCGCACCAAGTCGACCACCGCCCCTCGTGTCGGGCCGTGGCGGATACTCTCCAAGACCTGAACCAGTTCCGCGCCTGCCGGCGATGGCGGCTGGACGGCAGCGACATGCGCGCTGTCGAGACCGTCCAGGAAATAGGCCACCGGCACCTTCAGGCTCGCAGCCAGCAGCAGGAGCCGGCCGACGGTCATCTGGTTGCTGCCATTCTCGTATTTTTGGATCTGCTGGTAGGAAAGACCGACGGCCGTCCCCAACTGTTCCTGCGTCAGCCCGAGCGCCGTCCGGCGGGCTCGAAGGCGCTCACCGATCACTGCTTCGACCGTGGCCGACTGAAAGCCAGCACTACCCATCTCTCCACCGGCGCACGCTGGTGATCCGGCCCCCATTTGGCTATGTTCGCCCCCGTCACTGGCGCCCACAATCTACTCGCCGGTTGGAGGCGCGGCAAGTATACGCGCCGCACGCGAGAGGACCATTCCCTGAGCAAGGTCATGCCGATGCGTTCCTGGCCGTTCCCGCGAGCCAAGCTGCTGGGGCTCCGCCAGCTTTTCCTGGTGGTGTTCGCCGCGGCGAGCCTGCTCTCGGCATGCGCCGGCAATGACGCCGACGCCCCGGTGCCCGATCGCCCGGCCGAGGAGCTCTACAATGAGGCCCAGGACTTCATGCAGCAGGGCAACTACCGCGACGCCGCCAAATCCTTTGAGGAAGTCGAGCGCCAGCATCCCTACTCGCAGTGGGCAACGCGCGGCCAGATCATGGCGGCATATGCCTACTACCAATCCAACCAGTACGATGAGGCCGTGTCCGCGGCCGAGCGCTTCATCGAGCTGCATCCTGGTCATAAGGACGTACCTTACGCCTACTATCTGGCCGGGATGTCCTATTACGAGCAGATCTCCGACGTCGGCCGCGATCAGGAGATGACGCAACGGGCGGAGGCTTCGTTCAGCGAGCTGATTCGCCGCTACCCCGACAGCGACTACAGCCGCGATGCCTCGCTGAAGGTCGACCTGATCCGTGATCATCTAGCCGGCAAGGAGATGGAGATCGGCCGCTACTACCAGCGGCACCGGCTGTGGCTGGCCTCGATCAACCGTTTCCAGGCCGTGGTCGAGCAGTACCAGACCACGACCCATGTGCCGGAAGCCCTGCACCGGCTGACCGAGAGTTATCTGGCGCTGGGCATGACCGAGGAGGCTCAGGCATCGGCCGCCGTGCTGGGATACAACTTCCCCGGCAGTGCTTGGTATGAGCGCGCTTATGCGCTTCTGCAGCAGCAGGATCTGGAGCCCAAAAAGAACGAGGGCTCTTGGTTCAGCCGACTGTTCTGAGCCAGATCTGGCACGATCGCCGCCCATGCTGAAGAGCCTGGCCATCCGCGACATCGTGCTGATCGAGCGGCTCGAACTCGCCTTCGATGGCGGGCTGTCGGTACTCACCGGCGAGACCGGCGCCGGCAAGTCCATCATCCTCGACGCACTGGGCCTGGCACTCGGCGGCCGCAGTGATCGCAGCCTCGTCCGCGGCGGCGCCGACCAGGGCTCCGTCGTGGCCTTGCTGGAGCCCGGCGCCGCGACGGCCGTACAGGCCCTGCTCGACGACAACGCGATCCCCTTCGACGGCGAGCTCATCCTGCGCCGGATCGTGACCGCGGATGGTCGCAGCCGCGCCTTCGTCAACGACACCACGGTGAGCACGGCCCTGCTGCGCCAGCTCGGTGACCTGCTGGTGGAGGTCCACGGCCAGTTCGACCAGCGCGGCCTCCTGAACCCCCAGACGCACCGCGCCGTGCTGGACGCTTTCGGTGGTGCGCTCGAGCTGGCAGGTCATGTCCGCATCGCGCATGGGCACTGGCGCGGTGCGGAGCAGCTGGTCGAAGGCCTGCGCTCGAAGCTGGCCGAGGCGCAGCGGGAAGAGGAATATCTGCGCTACCGCGAGCGCGAGCTTGCCGATCTGGCCCCGATCCCCGGCGAGGAGGAGGAGCTGGCGACCCGCCGGCAGGCGCTGATGAGCCGCGAGAAGCTGATCGGCGCCTTGGGCGATGCGCTGGCCGCGGTCAGCGGCGACGGCGGTGCCCTGGCC
>JBATRI010000504.1:0-3255 GCA_049292515.1 Geminicoccaceae bacterium | reverse complement strand
CAACCGCGCCCCCTCGGGCACCCCCGGGGCGGTTTGGCGGCGCTCGACTCGACATCGCGGCCGCCACCGGCCGCGTGGGGGCTGGAAGTGCCATTTGCTTGACAGGCATGTAGCTTTAAAGCTACATTCATCGTAGATGTATGCCATCGAGGAACGTCACCGAGGACGGGCGGAGCCCGTTCGGCGAGTGGCTGGGCGGCTTGAAGGGCCGGCGGGCGCAGGCCCGCATCCTGGCCCGGCTCGACCGGGTCCAGCTCGGCAATCTCGGCGACTGGAAGAGCCTGAGCGGGGCAGGGGCGTGGCCGAGCTGCGCGACCCCTACGGCCCCGGCTACCGGGTCCATGTCGCGCTCGTCGACCAGCGCCTGATCCTGCTGCTGGCCGGGTCGACCAGGCAGGATCAGCGCAAGGCCGTCCGGCAGGCCGAACGCCACTTGGAGGACTACCACAGGAGGACACGCCCATGACCAGCGCCAGCCGCCCGTTCCAGCCGACCAGGAACGCCATCCTGCACGACCCGCAGGTGGCTGCCCTGTACCTGGAAGAGGCACTTGCCGCCGGCGATACCGGCGCCTTCAAGCTCGCCCTGCGCAACGTCGTCGAGGCGCAAGGCGGCATGACCGCACTCGCCGACGAGACCAAGCTCAGCCGGGAAACGCTCTATCGCACCCTCTCGGCGCGCGGCAACCCGACGCTGGCCACGCTGGGCAAGGTGCTGGCAGCACTCGGCATGCGGCTCGCCGTGAGCCCCCAGCCGCGCGCGCGGCCGTAGCCGGTGCGTTAAGGGTACCTGGTACCGAGGCCTCCCGAACATCGTGCCCACCGGCCCGGTCATCGCGGCATGGAAGCGCGGGTTCTGGCGCAGGATGCCGGCCAGCAAGGTCGAGCCGGCGCGCGGCAGGCCGGAGATGAAGTGCAGGCTGGGTAGCGTAGCGGACACTGTACGACTCTCCGAACCCAAGTTTGTCGTAGGCCAGCTTGCGCGCGCTGCGGGTCCATTGCCAATGGCCGGCGACAGGATCAGAGTACTGCGGATACTAACGATCCTGCTGTTTGACGCTTGTCGGTAGCAGGTCGATCGTCATCCAAGCCGATCTTGCCCCACCGGAGGACACTTGCCCGAACCGGAGCGCGCACGAGGGCTGATTGTCGAGGCGACCGCGGCAATCGGCCTGGTTGGCGGACTTCTGGCCGCCATCACCGCATTTCAGCCGCAGTGGGCTGCGTTTGCCGCGCTAGGATACTTCGGCTGGCTCGGCCTCGCTAGCGCTCTCGTCGTTGCTGCCGTTGTTCTGTTCCTGGCCCGCCGACGCAAGCGATCCCGCCTGCTCGACCCCGACGCGCTGCGACTCGACCCCAGCAACGCTGACCATCTGGTTGGCCGCGCCGGGGAGATCGGCGATCTCGCACGCATCTGTGACGCGTCGGGCCTGGTGTTCCTTTCGGGCGATTCCGGGACCGGCAAGTCGGCACTGGTCCGGTCCGGTCTGGTCCCAACGCTGGCCGCAACCGGTCGATGGCGGCCGATCGTTGTCGACATGGCCGACCGCGACTTCGACCGGGGCCCCTGTTCGGCGATGGCGGAAGCCTTCTGGCGGGCACTGCCGGACACGGAACGCACGCGGCTCGGCATGGCCGCGGTCCCGCTCATGCACCGCGCGCTCAAGGGCCTGCGCCTGAGCTTCCGCGCCAGCGGCCTGCGGCCCCTGATCGTCCTCGATCAGATCGACGACTATCAGCTTCGGCACCGCGAGCGCTTTCTCTCGCCACAACTCCACACCTGGCAGCCGACCTCTTCAACACTCGCCGCGAGCCGCTTCTGGCGGTGGCTGGCCGCGGCCGTCAAGGTCCGCAACGTCGGCGCGCTGCTGGTCACGCGAAGCGACAATTACAGCGCGCTCGAAAGCCTGCGCCTGCTTCCCGAGCCGGCGAGCTACCCGCTTGGTCGGCTGCCCTCGGGCTTCGTCGGGCCGATCGTCGAACGGTTGACCCGGCGGGCCGCGGACGCGCCGCCGGTCGTCGCCGACCCGGAGGCGGGCTGGACGGCGCTCGTGGAGCGTCTCGGAGTCGATCTCGAGAGCGGCGGCCTGCTTCTCCCCCAGCAGCTCAAGACCGTGCTCCTGGGGCTCCGCGGCCTTCGCCCGCTCAATGTTCATGGCTACGACCGTGTCGGCGGTGCCGAAGGCCTCGAGGCGCTTTTCGTCGAAGGCGCCGTACGCGATGCGGCCGGTGCCGCGGGACTTCGCAGCGAGCAGGTCCGTGATCTGCTACTCGCCATGGTCGACCGCAAGGAACGCCGCAAGGGCGAAGCGCTGTCCGCGGGCCAGCTTGCGACTTCCGTCAAGATTCCAACCGAAGCCGTGGTCATCGAGCGGGCGCTGCACAGCCTGTCTGCACCCGGCCGCGAGCTTGTCCGACCGACCGCCGCGGGCTGGCAGCTCGACCATGACTACCTCGCCCGCGGCATCCTGAAGGCCGAGGCCAACGCCGAATGGTGGCCGTCGCGCCTGGCCGAGCGTGCGCGCCAGCATCGGGACGCCGCGGGAGCATGGCGCTGGTGGCGCACGCTGCTGTCGCCCTGGGAGCAGGCGGCATTCGCGCTGGCTTGGCTTCGCAGGAAGAGGCCGTACGGCGAGAACGCACGCTTTGCCGGCATGAGCGTTCTCCGATTGCTGCCTGTCGCGGGCGTCGCATTTTTGTTGCTTAGTGCAGCCTACTCGACAGGCCAGTTCCTCCACAGTTCGACGGTGCTCAACACGCTCGGTTTCGACGACGACTTGAGTACGGAAGAAGCCGCGGCTTTGGTCGATCTAGCCGGTGCGCCTCCGATGACGCGAGGGCTCGTCGCGTGGCGCAGTTTCCAAGACCCTTCTCATGCGCGCAAGGCCGACGACAAGGCGGCCGCGATTGTTCGCGCAATCGCACGTCTTGACGGACGAAATGCGGACTACTTGCGAGACTGGATCATCGTCCCGGCACTTGCCTCGCCGATCCGCGAGATCAGAATTTATGCCGCCGCATCCACGTCGGCCATCGACAACAATTATCAGAGTGTCATGGCGCTACTCAATGCCCTCGTCGCCGCCAAGGGCGATCCCTTTGCCACGGCCAGCCTCGCCGAAGCCTACGCCGCAGCCGCGCAGAAGCTGCCCGAGGACAAGGCCCCCGCGGCCGTCGCCGCCGTGCTCGACGCCCTCGTCGCCGCCAAGGGCGATTCCCGTGCCACGGCCACGCTCGCCGAAGCCTACGCCGCAGC
>JBATRI010000503.1:0-26379 GCA_049292515.1 Geminicoccaceae bacterium | reverse complement strand
GCTTGGACGCGCTCACGGCGCGCGCCGAGGTCGATGCGGAGCGAGTCGCGGCTATCGGGTTCTGCTTCGGTGGCACCATGGCGCTCGAGCTTGCCCGCGCCGGCGCCGACCTGAAGGCGGTGGTCGGCTTTCACAGCGGTCTGGCGACGACCGCCCCCAAGACCGACGCCCAGGCGATCAAGGCCCGGGTGCTCGTCTGCATCGGTGCCGACGATCCTTTGATTCCGGCAGCGCAACGGGCGGATTTCGAAAGCGAGATGCGCGAGGGTGGGGTCGACTGGCAGATGCACCTCTACGGGGGGACCGTGCACAGCTTCACCAACCAGGAAGCTGCCAAACGCAATATGCCCGATACCATACGCTACAGTCCCGAATCCGACGCGCGCTCGTGGACTTCGATGCAGCAATTGTTCGCGGAAGCCTTGGCCGAGCCGCGTTGATCGCTACCTAACGGCAGTTCGCTCCATGGTGGTGCCCAGTGGGTTGCCTGGTCGCACCCCCGGGGGCGGCGTTGGGTTGACCCACGACCGCCGCGCCGGCAGCATCATCCTCGCACGAAACGACTGGAGGAAACTCGGTGGACAAACACGCGCGCTCGGTAGCCAAGGCGATTTCATGGCGTGCCACCGGCACGGTGGATACGTTCCTGATCTCGTTCGTGCTGAGCGGCAGCGTCAAACTCGCGGGGAGCATCGCATCGGTCGAGGTGATCACCAAGATGGTGCTCTACTACGTCCATGAGCGTGTCTGGACCAGGATCGGCTGGGGGCGCAAAGCACCGGTTGGAGCGGAGCAGACGGCTGCCGGGCAGCTGATCGCGCTCCCGCCGGATGCGAGCGCTGCCGAGCGGGCGTGAAGCCGTGCCGGCGTGCATGTCCGTAGCGCGGCAGGTGTCGGCGCGCGGTCGCCCCCTGAACCATGGATGGCCAACGTAGTCAGCTTCGCTGGCACGAACGTTGCTGAGTAAAACATCAGAGTTTGGCGGCTAGGGTTCCGCGCCTGGTTAGAGGGGCGGCTGGTCCGAGAGCAGCCGCCCGTGCGGGAGACATCCGCTCGGGTGCACGGCGGGACAAAAGCCCGGGAGACCTCGTGACCAGGAACCTGGGTCACCGGTCCGCCCACGTTCCAGGTCAGGTGGCAATGGCACCCAGCGGACCCGGGAGCGACATCGATGACCAACAATGCGGCCCCAATCGGGGCGAGAGCGGGAGCGGTGCTGACCGTACTCGCAGGCTTGGCGCTCGGCGATGGCACCGTCGCCGCCGAGCCCGGCATGGTCAAGTTCCGCGAAGGTACCCTGCCGCGCAGCTGGGACGTTTCGGCCAAATGCACCGAGGTTCCGGATTTCCAGGTGCACGAGTACAATCCCGATTTCTACATCCTGCGCCAGTCAGGCTGCAGTCACGACGAGAAGCCTTTCCTCTATCTGCTGTTCGGCACAGACAAGGCGTTCTTGCTCGATACGGGCGCCGGCCCTGCGGAGCCGCGCACGGCACCGGTTGACGTGGTAGGTGCGGTGGACGCGGTGATCCGGCAGTGGCTGGCGGTCAACGAGCGGGCATCGATCCCACTGGTCGTGGCGCATTTGCACTCACATAGCGATCATACCGCGGGCGATCCTCAGTTCGCCGCCCGCCCGGACACGACTCTGGTCAAGGCTGACGTGGCCGCCATGAAGCCATTCTTCGGCATCTCGCAATGGCCGGAGGAGATCGTGCCCTACGATCTGGGCGGCCGGATCCTCGATGTCATCTCGATTCCCGGTCATGATGTGAACAGCATCGCCGTCTTTGATCGCCAGACCGGTGTGCTGTTGACCGGCGATTCACTCTACCCAGGCCGTGTCTACGTCAACGGCGACCCGAACGTGTTCAAGGCCAGCAACCAGAGGCTGGTCGACTTCGCCAGGGATCATACCGTCACCCATATCCTCGGTACCCATATCGAGCAGACCCGCACGCCGTTCGTCGACTACGCCGTAGGGACGATCTACCAGCCGGACGAGCATGTGCTCGAGCTGGGGGTCGGTCATCTGCTCGAGCTCAACGACGCCCTCATGGCCATGGGTGACCAGTTCAAGCCGCAACGGTTCGCGGACTTCTCCGTATGCGGACACTATCCCACCTGCGAGGCGCAACCCGTCGAGGTCACCGATTAGCCGGCGGCACGGGCAGGAAGGCTGGCCATACTGAAACGACAGCGCCGGTTCTAACGGAATCTGTGCTGGAGGTCGTCCAGCACAGATGCAGCTTTTGCTGTCACCCTGTCGACCGTTGCGGCCGGGTGGCGCCAGAGGCTAGGGTGGCGCCGCAAAATCCCTTATAGGGGCGCCATGCAAACACTGAACCGCGCCCCCCAGCCTGCCCCCAAGGTCGGCATCGTCAGCCTCGGATGCCCGAAGGCGTTGGTCGATTCCGAACGTATCCTGACGCGCCTTCGCTCCGAGGGGTACGAGATCTCGCCAAGCTATGACGGCGCCGACGTGGTGCTGGTCAATACCTGCGGGTTCCTCGACAGCGCCAAGGCCGAAAGCCTGGACGCCATCGGAGAGGCCATGGCCGAGAACGGGCGCGTGATCGTCACCGGCTGCCTGGGGGCGGAAGCGCAGAGCATCCGCGATGCCTATCCCGACGTGCTGGCGGTGACTGGACCACAGCAATACGAGGCCGTTGTGGCGGCCGTCCACGAGGCGGTGCCGGCAGCGCATGATCCCCTGTTCGATCTGGTGCCGCCGCAGGGCATCAAGCTGACGCCTCGCCACTATGCCTATATGAAGATCTCCGAGGGCTGCAATCACGGCTGCAGCTTCTGCATCATCCCGTCGATGCGGGGCAAACTGGCGAGTCGCCCCGCGAATCACGTTCTGGCCGAGGCCGAGCGGCTGGTCCGGGCCGGGGTACGCGAGCTGCTGGTGATCTCGCAGGACACCAGCGCCTATGGCCTCGATATCGGCTATGCCGAGAGCACCTGGCACGGGCGACAGGTGACGGCCCGCCTGACCGAGCTTTGCCGTGAACTCGGGCAGCTCGATGCTTGGGTGCGACTGCACTACGTCTATCCCTACCCGCACGTCGACGAGCTGATCCCGCTGATGGCGGACGGCAGCATCCTCCCCTATCTCGACATCCCGTTCCAGCACGCCAGCCCCACGGTGCTGAAGGCGATGCGGCGACCGGCGCATCAGGTGCGCACGCTGGATCGAATCCGGGCGTGGCGCGCGATCTGTCCGGAAATCGCGCTGCGCTCCACCTTCATCGTGGGCTTCCCCGGCGAGACCGAGGCCGACTTCGACCTGCTGCTGGAATGGCTCGAGGAAGCCGAGCTCGATCGGGTCGGTTGCTTCAAGTATGAGAACGTGGCGGGTGCGCGTGCCAACGATCTTCCGGGCCACGTCCCCGAGGAGATCAAGGAAGAGCGCTGGCATCGATTCATGGCGGCGCAGCAGGACATCAGCGCCCGCAAGCTCGCGGCCCGGGTCGGCACCGTGCTCGACGTGCTGATCGACGAGGTCGACGAGGACGGTGCGCGCGGCCGCTCCTATGCCGACGCGCCGGAAATCGATGGCACGGTGCACCTGGAGGCCGCCGACGGCCTGGCACCGGGGGACATGGTTCAAGCGCTGGTCGAGGATGCCGACGAGTACGATCTCTGGGCGACCTCATTGCCTGCGACCTAAGGCGCTGACACCCTCACGGGCCGTGAGCTTGCCTGACAAGGGGCGGCACGATATGCCATCGTAGCGGCTCCGGGCCGAAATGCGGCGGATCGTAGCGACCATAGGGGGACGGGACAGCATGACCCGAGCGTTACGGCTGCCGATCGCTTGGGCCGTAGGAGCGGTCATGCTGACCGGACCGGCCATGGCCCAGCAGGCCGCACCAGCGGTCACCGTGGTGAAGGTCGAGGAGCGCGAGATCACGCCCTCGGTGACGTTCACCGGGCGGATCGAAGCCAAGGACAAGGTCGACCTTCGCGCCCGCGTCGAGGGCTTTCTCGAGCAGCGGCTGTTCGAGGAGGGCCAGGACGTCAACGCCGGCGACCTGCTGTTCGTGATCGAGAAGGCACCCTACCAGGCCGAGATCGAGAACGTGGACGCAGCGATTGCCCGTGCCCAGGCGACGCTCGATCTGGCCGAGCTCGACCAGCGTCGGCAGGCCGAATTGGTCAAGAAGCAGGCGACGGCCCAGGCGCGGCTCGACGACGCCACGGCCAAGGCCGGCGAGGCGCGCGGCGACCTGCGCCGGCAGCAGGCGAACCTGACCACAGCCGAGCTCAATCTCGGCTACACCGACATCAAGGCGCCGATCTCGGGCCGGATCGGCCGCGCGAACTTCTCGGTCGGCAACTTCGTCGGGCCGTCGAGCGGCACGCTGGCGACCATCGTCAGCCAGGATCCGATGTACGTGACCTTCCCGGTCACACAGCGGCAGCTGCTCGAGGTCCGCAAGAGCAATCCGGATGCCGGCGCTGATCCGACGACGAGGACGGTCAAAGTCCGACTCGCCGACGGCGAGGTCTACGACCAGGTGGGCCGGCTCAACTTCGTCGACGTCCAGGTCAACCAGGGCACCGACACCGTCCTAGTGCGCGCGACGCTGCCGAACCCGCAAAGATTGCTGGTCGATGGCCAGCTGGTGACGGCAATCGTCGAGACCGCCAAGCCCGAAAGTGCGCTGCTGATCCCGCAGCAGGCGGTACAGATCGACCAGACCGGGCGCTACGTGCTGAAGGTCGATGCCGACAACAAGGTGCAGGTGCAGCGGATCACCGTCGGCGATCAGCGCGACGGTGCCTATGTCGTCACCAACGGGCTCCAGCTGGGCGAGCGTGTGATCACCGAGGGGCTGCAGAAGGTCCGGCCCGGCATGGTGGTCGACCCGGGCGAGGCGCCCATGCCGCCGGCGGCCGGGTAGGGCACCGCATATGCTGTCCTCGATCTTCATCGACCGGCCGCGCCTGTCGATCGTCATCTCGCTGGTGATCACGATCGCCGGCGCCATCGCGATGTTCGCGCTGCCGATCGCCCAGTTCCCCGACATCGTCCCGCCGCAGGTGCAGGTCACGGCGCGCTATCCCGGTGCTGGCGCCACCGTCGTCGAGCAGACGGTGGCGCAGCCGATCGAATCGCAGGTCGTGGGCGTCGACAAGGCGCTCTACATGAAGTCCACCGCCGGCAACGACGGCAGCTACACGCTCACCGTCAGCTTTGCCGTCGGCACCGACCCGGACATCAACACCGTCAACGTCAACAACCGGGTGCAGCTGGCAATGCCGCAGCTGCCCGAGGACGTCAGGCGGCAGGGCGTCACGGTCAAGAAGAAGTCGTCCGCCATCCTGCAGGTGCTGGCGGTCTATTCGCCGGACCAGCGCTACGACACGCTGTTCCTCAGCAACTATGCCACGATCAATGTGCTGGACAGCATCAAGCGGGTCCCGGGTGTCGGTGACGCGTATCTGTTCGGCGCGCTCGACTACAGCATGCGCGTCTGGATCAGCACCGACCGGATGACGGCACTCGGGCTGACGCCGAACGACATCGCCAAGGCGCTGCAGGGCCAGAACATCCAGGCGGCGGTCGGCCGCATCGGCGCCCAGCCGAGCGGCGACGCCCAGTTCCAGCTCAACATCCAGACCAAGGGCCGGCTGACCGAGCCCGAGGAGTTCGCCAACGTCGTGATCCGGGCCAACCCGGACGGCTCGTTCGTGCGCGTGCGCGACGTCGGCCGGGTCGAGCTTGGGGCACGGACCACCGACTCGTTCGGCCGCTTCAACGGCGGCCCGGGTGCCTTGATCGCGATCTTCCAGGCGCCCGGCGCCAACGCCCTGGCGACGGCCGAAGGCGTCCAGGCGGTCATGCAACGCATGCAGGCCCAGTTCCCGGAGGGCGTCGCCTACAAGACGACCTACGATTCGACGGCGTTCGTGCTCGAGAGCATCGATCAGGTGATCCACACCCTGATCGAGGCGTTCGTGCTGGTGGTGATCGTGGTCTTCCTGTTCCTGGGCAATGTCCGGGCCACCCTGATTCCCTTGATCGCGGTGCCGGTGTCGCTGATCGGCACGTTCGCCGTCATGCTGGCCATGGGCTTCTCGCTCAACATGGTCTCCCTGCTGGCCTTGGTGCTGGCGATCGGCATCGTGGTCGACGATGCCATCGTCGTGGTCGAGGCGGTCGAGGCCAATCTCGAGGAGAATCCGGAGCTCTCGCCGTCGGATGCCGCCAAACGGGCGATGGGTCAGATCACCGCCCCGATCATCGCGATCACGCTCGTGCTGCTGTCGGTGTTCGTGCCGGTGGCGTTCATTCCGGGCATCTCGGGCCAGCTCTACCAGCAGTTCGCAGTGGCGGTCGCCGTCTCGATGGTGATCTCGGCGATCAATGCGTTGAGCTTGGCCCCGGCCCTGTGCGCGCTGCTCCTGCGTCACCATCACGGGCCGAAGCGCGGCCCGATCCGCTATGTGCTGGGGGCGATCGACTGGGCACGCGACGGCTATGCCGCGGTTGTGGCCCGGCTGGTGCGGATCGCCGTATTCAGCCTTGTCGTCATTGCCGGGGTGATCGCGCTCAACGCGTTCCTGTTCAAGGTCATCCCGACCGGCTTTCTGCCGGAGGAAGATCAGGGCGCGTTCTTCGTCGAAGCACAGTTGCCCGAGGGTGCTTCGGTCAACCGCACCGCCGTGGTGGTCGAGCGGATCGAAGGCATCCTGAAGGACATTCCTGGCGTCGCCGACATCAGCTCGGTCGTCGGCTACAGCACGTTGGATGCGCTCAGCAAGTCCAACAGCGCCTATTTCATCGTCCTGCTCAAGCCGTTCGCGGAACGCACCGGTGAAGGCGAGGACGTGAATTCGATCATCGCCAAGGTGCGCGCCCAAGGTGCGGCGATCCGCGAGGCCAACATCGTCCCGTTCAACGTGCCGCCGATCATCGGGCTGGGTACTGGCGGCGGCTTCGAATACCAGCTGCTCGACCAGCGCGGCGGCGACCCCGCCGATCTCGCGGCGGTCGCCCGCGGGCTGATCTTCGCTGCCAACCAGGACCCCAAGCTCAGGGCCGTGTTCACGACCTACTCGGCCAGCACGCCGCAGCTGTTCCTCGATATCGACCGCGACAAGGTACAGACGCTGGGGATCAGCCTGGGCGACGTGTTCAACGCGCTGCAGGCGACGCTGGGCGGCTATTACATCAACGACCTCAATCTGTTCGGCCGCACCTGGCAACTCAACCTGCAGGCCGAGCAGGAAGATCGTGACTCGATCGACGACATCTATCGGATCCACGTCCGTAACCTGAACGGCGATATGGTGCCGTTGCGCAGCTTCGCCGAGGTGCACACCATCGTCGGTCCGCAGGCGATCGTGCGCTACAACAACTACCGCTCGGTGACCATCAACGGCAGCCCCGCGCCCGGCGTGAGCTCGGGCGAGGCGCTCGCCGCGATGACCCGTCTCTCGGACGCGACCCTGCCGCAGGGCTTCAGCTTCGAATGGACCGGCACCGCGCTCCAGGAACTCCAGGCGGCCGGCCAGACCACGACGATCCTGGGGCTGGCCTTACTGTTCGCCTATCTGTTCCTCGTGGCGCTGTACGAGAGCTGGACCATTCCGATCCCGGTGCTGCTGTCGGTCACCGTGGGCGTGGCCGGCGGCATGGGTGCCTTGTGGATCAGCGGCCTCGACAACAACATCTACGCCCAGATCGGTATCGTCGTGCTGATCGCGCTGGCCGCCAAGAACGGCATTCTGATCGTCGAGTTCGCGAAGGAGCGGCGCGAGCACGGGCTGTCGATCACCGATGCCGCGGTGGCTGGAGCGCGCGAGCGGTTCCGGGCGGTGATGATGACCAGCTTCGCGTTCATCGCCGGCCTGATCCCGCTGGTGTTCGCCACCGGTGCGGCGATGCTGTCCAGGCGCGGTGTCGGCACGGCGGTGTTCGGCGGCATGATCGCGGCATCGGCGATCGGCATCTTCCTGATCCCGCCGCTCTACGTCGCGGTTCAGTGGGCGCGCGAGAAGGTCAAGGGCGGCGCAGCCGGTAAGATCGCTCCTGTGGCGCCGGAGCCGGCGCGCGACGCTTGACAGGGCGCTGCCTGCCGCCTAGATGCGGGCGTCCTCGGGCGCTTAGCTCAGCGGTAGAGCACCGTCTTCACACGGCGGGGGTCGCAAGTTCAAACCTTGCAGCGCCCACCACCCCCCTTTCCAAGCTGCGGTCGCCGTGCGCCACGCCTTTGGCTGGTGCGTGGTGTAGCGCGGGTCGGCCGCGACTTTCGAGGGGACGACGCTGCAGATGGCCGTGACGGGACCACGAGCGCCTAGAGTCAACGTGCTGTCTGCCCGGGTCGCCGTCGTCTTCGGGCTGGGGCCCGTGCTGCATTTTCTGGGCATCGTGTTCTGCTGTCTCGGTGCGGTGATGCTGCTGCCGGCGCTTGTCGACCTGGTCGACGGCCATAGCGACTATGTCGTGTTCCTGGCTTCGGCGGCGATCACCGTGTTCATGGGGGTGGCGCTGAGCTTGGGTTTCGCCGGCGAGACCTTGCGCATCGGCCTGCGCCAGGGCGTGTTGGCGGTGATCCTCACCTGGCTCGGGGCAGCACTGTTCGGATGCCTGCCGTTCATCCTCGGCGCGAGGTCGATGTCGTTTACCGACGCCATCTTCGAGACCATCTCCGGGCTGAGCGCCACCGGCTCCACCGTCTTCGTCGATCTCGACCACGCCACCCGCGGCATCCTGCTGTGGCGCTTCCTGCTGATCTGGCTGGGCGGATTCGGTTTGGTGACCTTTGCGGTCCTGATCTTGCCCTACCTGCGCGTCGGCGGCCTGCAGCTGTTCATGGTCGATTTATCGGCGCGCCCGGGTAAGTTCCTGCCCAAGACCGCGGAGGTCGTGGCCCAGATCGCGGTCGTCTATGTGCTGCTCACCGCTGCCTGCGCGATCTGCTTCGGCTATGCCGGCATGACGGCCTTCGATGCCATAGGCCATGCGATGTCGGCCATCGCCACCGGTGGCTTTTCCTCCCACGATGCCGGGATCGGCTATTTCAAGAGCCCGTCGATCGAGTGGATCGCCACCTTCTTCATGCTGCTGGCGGCGATGCCGTTTGCCTTGCACGTCCATGCCCTGCATGGCCAGTTCGGCCCCCTCTACCGCGAATCGCAGGTGCGGCTGTTTCTGCTCGTGATTTTGGCCGGCGTGGTGCTGATGGCCGGCTGGCGCCTCAACAGTGGCACGGCGACGCTGGAGCAGGCGTTGCGGGAAGCGTCGTTCAACGTGGTCTCCATCATCACCACCACGGGCTTCACATCGCACGACTACAGCCTCTGGGGCGGCTTTCCCGCCCTGCTGCTGCTCTGTGCCATGTTGATGGGTGGCTGCACCGGCTCGACCGCCGGTGGGATCAAGATGTTCCGCCTGTTCGTGCTGTTGGAAGCACTGCAGGCGCAGATCCGTCGCCAGATCTTTCCCAATGGCGTGTTTGGGCTCCACTACAATCGCCAGCCGGTGGCGCCGGCGATCGTCACGGCCGTGGTGACCTATGCGTTCGCCTATCTCGCCACCTTCTCGCTGCTGGCGCTGGCCCTGGCCTTCACCGGCCTCGGTCTCGAGGAGAGCCTGGGTGCGTCGGCGACGTCACTCGGTGGCGTCGGCCCTGGCCTGGGCCCACGGATCGGCCCCTGCTGTACCTATGCTGCCGTCTCCGATCCGGCGAAGTGGCTGCTCACCTTCGGCATGCTCGCCGGCCGCCTAGAAATCCTGCTGCTGGTCCTGCCGTTCACGCGCGCCTTCTGGCGCGCCTAAACAGCCTTAGCGGTATTGGATCGGCGCCTGCGCCGCACCAGGAGCGCAAGGATCGCGAGGGCGGCCGCAACGACCAGCACCGGCCACAGCTCGTGGAACAGGTGCAGCAGTTCTGCCTCGTCTTCGCGAACGAGCCAGGTGCCACCGACCCAAACCGTGACCCACAGTGTGTTGGCCACCAGATTCACGACCGTGAACTTCCACCACGGCAGTTCGAGCAAGCCGGCGGCGAAGCTGCTCAGTTGGCGCAGCCCGTCGAGAAAAGGCGCCACCAGCACGACCCACGCCCCCCAGCGAGCGTAGGTGCGCTCCACGCTCGCCACGCGTTCTGGGGCCACCGGCAGGCGGGCCAGCAGTGCCCGCCCACCATATCGCCCGACAGCGAACCCGGCCTGGCTGCCGACCATGGCACCTGCGAAGGCCAGCAGTGCCACAAGCGACAGGTTCAGGTCGTGGCGCAAGGCACCCACCGTCGCCGCAACCATCATCGATGCGCCGGGGGTCGGGATGCCCAGCGTGTCGAGCGCGGTGACCGCGGCCACGGCCGGATAGCCCCATCGCTGGAGAATGGGGTCCGCATCGTCGATCAAGGCCTCGATCCGACCCTTGGCCCAGGCCGCAAAGGTGCCAGTCGCCGGGACCGCCACCGTATCCGCGGCACCCGCTGTTCGCACGCCGGCAACCAGGGACCAGCCCAGCAGAATTGCCAAAATCAGGCAGGATAGATCGACGCGGAGCCCGCGGCTGGGTTCACTCATCCTCGAACAGGGCCGTGGACAGATAGCGTTCGGCGAAGGAGGGAATGATGGTCACGATCGTCGCCTGCGCCATCTCCGGCCGCTTGGCCACCCTGACGGCCGCCGCCACCATGGCGCCGGAGGAGATGCCGCCTGGAATCCCCTCCAGCTTCGCCAGGCGGCGCGCCATGGCGAAGGACTCCTCGTTGGAGACCTGCACGATCTCGTCGATCAGGCTCATGTCGAGTATGTCCGGCACGAAGCCGGCGCCGATACCTTGGATCGGGTGTGGTGCCGACGTACCGCCCGACAGCACCGGGCTGGCCTCGGGCTCGACCGCGACCATGCGCAAGGACGGCTTGCGCGGTTTGAGTGCCTGACCGCATCCGGTCAGCGTTCCACCAGTCCCGACACCCGAGACGATCACGTCGACCGCGCCGGCCGTATCGGCCCAGATCTCCTCCGCCGTGGTCTCGCGGTGAATCTTCGGGTTGGCCGGGTTGCCGAACTGGTCCGGTGTGACTGCGGCCGGGTTTTCCGCCAGTATCTCCGCGGCCTTGGCGATTGCCCCCTTCATGCCCTTCTCGCGTGGGGTCAGCACCACCTCCGCGCCCAGGAAGCGCAGCATCTTGCGTCGCTCGACCGATACCGATTCCGGCATCGTCAGGATCAGCCGATAGCCCCGCGCGGCGCAGACGAAGGCCAGGCCGATGCCCGTATTGCCGGAGGTCGGCTCGACCAGAATGGAGCCTGGCCCGATCTTACCATCGGCCTCCAGGGCCTCGATCATGGCGACGCCGATACGGTCCTTGACGCTGGCGATCGGATTGAAGAACTCCAGCTTGAGCAGCAGGTCGCCGGTGATGCCCTCCTCGGCGCACAGTCGGGGGACGCGGACCAGGGGCGTGTTGCCGATCGTCTCGGCAATACTGTCATAAATCCGCCGCCTCAATGGCGGGTCCAGCCGTAATGGTGGGTGCGTGGGCTTCTGGGTCATCGGTCAACTCCCTGGGCTTCCGTGCTTCCATCGCTCTGCGCCAGTCGGCGACGCCAAGCAAGCCTGCCTTACCGGCTGCGCCGCCAAAGCAGCGCTGGATCCGATTGCTGCGCTCGGGTGCATATATCGTTGCGCCGGAGGCGTTGGCCAATTCCTTGAGCGGGCGACCGCGGCGCGTTACTGAGAGCCGCGCCGCGGTGGCGCCAGGACCGTCGCCATCACTGCCATCGTACAGATCATCGCGCCAATCTTCGGCATCGTCCTGATCGGCTATCTGGCCGCTCGCCTGAATGCGTTCGACGCGGCGAGCATCCGCGGGCTGTCCCTGTTCGCGTTCAATTTCGCGATTCCGGTCCTGCTGCTGCGGACGGTGGCGCAGACCGCGCTGCCGGCACAGCCGGAGTGGCATTTCGTCTTCGCCTACTTCACCGGAGCATTTGCGATCTTCGGCTTGGCCGCGGTGATCGCCCATGTCGGGCTTGGGCGCCGCGGCGCCGAGCCGGCGATCTTCGGGATCTCGGCTGCATTCTCGAACACCACGATCCTGGGCATTCCGATCGTGCTGAAGGCGTTCGGCGACGCTGCGGCGGTGCCGCTCGCGCTGATCCTCGGATTTCACAGCGCTCTGCTGTTTACGCTCACGACCGTGGTGGCCGAGATCGGGGCGGGTGTCGGCGTACCGTTGCCGAAGCTGCTGCGCAACGTCGGCAACGGGCTGGTCACCAATCCGATCTTGTGGGGAATCGCCGGCGGCCTGTTGCTCAACTTCATCGATGTGCCGCTTCCAGCGATCCTCGACCAGTTCGCGGCCATGCTGGGTGGGGCGGCGCTACCGACAGCGCTCTTTGCGCTTGGCGCCAATTTGAGCCGCTTCCGTCTCACCCGAACGCTGCCGGCAACCATGCTGTTGACGGTGCTCAAGACGGTGGCACAGCCGGCGCTGATTTACGGCTTGGGCAAGTTCGTGTTCGCGTTGTCGCCCGTGTCGTTGGCGGTAGCGGTGACGATGGCCGCACTACCCACCGGCATCAACGCCTATCTATTTGCTGCCCGCTATGAAGCGGCGATGGCGGAGGCCACGAGCACGATCCTGGTATCGACCTTGGCGTCCGTCGTGATCCTCGGCGTGTTGCTGTCGTCTCTTACGAGCTGATCGAGTCGGCTCGATCGACTGGCTCAAGCTGTAAATTTGCCTCACACACAGCCCAGCTCGATGGCGGCAGCCGATAGCCAGATAGGCACGGGGCTCAGCGCGTCGGGATCGGGGTCTCGCCGCGATAGTCGTAGAAGCCGCGCTTGACCTTGCGGCCGAGCCAGCCCGCCTCGACATATTTCACCATCAACGGGCAGGGACGGTACTTGCTGTCCGCGAGCCCCTCGTACAGCACCTGCATGATGGCGAGGCAGGTGTCCAAGCCGATGAAATCGGCCAGCGCCAGCGGCCCCATCGGGTGGTTGGCGCCGAGCTTCATCGCATTGTCGATGCTCTCGACCGTGCCGACACCCTCATAGAGCGTGTAGACCGCCTCGTTGATCATCGGCAGCAGGATACGGTTGACGATGAAGGCTGGGAAATCCTCGGCCGTCACCGACGTCTTGCCGAGTTTCTCGACCACCGCCTTGATGGCCTGGTAGGTGTCCTCCTCGGTGGCGATGCCCCGGATGATCTCGACCAGCTTCATCGCTGGCACGGGATTCATGAAGTGCATGCCGATGAAGCGCTCCGGCCGATCGGTCGTCGCCGCCAAGCGGGTGATCGAGATGGACGAGGTGTTGCTCGCGAGGATCGCTTCCGGGCGCAGGCTCGGCAGCAGCGTGGCGAAGATCTTGCGCTTGAGCTCCTCGTTCTCGCTCGCGGCTTCGATCACCAACTCGCAGTCACCGAACTGCTCGTAGCCTTCGTCGATGCTGATCCGGCTGAGGGCGCCGGCTTTGGCATCTTCGGTCAGCACCCCCTTGCCGACCTGGCGGCCGAGGAAAAAATCGATCCGGCTAACTGCCGCTTCCAGCGCCTGCCGCGACACGTCCATCAGACGGACGTCGAAGCCGGCCTGGGCCGCCACCTGCACGATGCCGCCGCCCATCTGACCGGCACCGATCACGCCGATCCGCTGGATCGTCGGGATGTCCGGGTAGTCACGTTGGGCGTAAGTCGACGTCATGTGGGCGGGCTCCCTCAGGGCTGCAGCCGGGGTCAGGCTTTGGCCCGTTTGAGCTCTTCGGTGAGCTCGGGGACGAGCTTGAACAGGTCGCCGACGAGGCCATAGTCGGCCACCTGGAAGATCGGCGCCTCCTCGTCCTTGTTGATCGCAACGATCACCTTGCTGTCCTTCATCCCGGCAAGATGCTGGATTGCCCCGGAGATGCCGACCGCGACGTACAGCTCGGGTGCCACGATCTTGCCGGTCTGGCCGACCTGCCGGTCGTTGGGCGCAAAGCCCGCGTCGACCGCCGCTCGTGACGCACCGACCGCAGCGCCGAGCGCATCCGCGAGACCGTTGATCAGCTTGAAATTGTCCGCGGAGCCGATGCCACGGCCACCGGAAACGACGACACGAGCCGAGCTGAGGTCGGGTCGGTCGGAGCGAACGGTCTCGCGGCCGACGAACTCGGCGAGCCCTGCCGGATCGACCGCCGCAATCGTCACGACCTCGGCAGTGCCACCCTCGGCGGCGGCAGGTGCAAAGGTCGTCGTCCTGACCGTGATCACCCGCTTGGCGTCGGTGCTCTGCACCGTGGCCAACGCATTGCCTGCATAGATGTAGCGCTTGAACGTGTCCGGCCCGACGACCGCGACGATGTCGCTGATCTGCGCCGTGTCGAGCAGCGCTGCGACGCGCGGCATCACGTTCTTGCCCGTGGTCGTCGATGGAGCCAGAAGATAGTCGTACTGATCTGCCACCGACAGCAGCAGGCCGGCGAGTTCCTCTGCCACCGGCTGGGCATAGATCGGCGCCTCGACCCGCAGCACCTTGCGTATGCCCACAACCTTGGCGGCAGCCTCCGTGGCGCCGGCGCAGTCCTGGCCGGCCACCAGGAGATCGACCTCCGGCTGCAGCTCCAAGGCGGCGGTCACGGCATGCAGCGTCGACTTGTCGAGCGCCTGGTTGTCGTGCTGCGCCAGAATCAGGACGGCCATCAGATCACTCCCGCCTCGTCCTTGAGCTTGGCCACCAGCTCGGCGACCGAGCCCACCTTTGCCCCCGCCTGCCGCTTGGGCGGCTCCTCGTAGCGCAGGTAACGCAGCCGCGGCGCCGCATCGACGCCCAGATCCTCGGGCTTCAGCACGTCCACAGGCTTCTTCTTGGCCTTCATGATGTTGGGCAGGGAGGCGTAGCGCGGCTCGTTGAGCCGGAGGTCGACGCTGATCACGGCGGGCAGCTTTACCGCCAATTGCTCCAGCCCCTCATCGACCTCGCGGCTGACCGACGCCTTGCCATCCTCGAGCTGAAGCTTGGAGACGAACGTCGCCTGCGGCCAGCCCAGTAGTGCTGCCAGCATTTGTGGCGTCTGGTTGCTGTCGTCGTCGATCGCCTGCTTACCCATCAGGACGAGGCCGGGCTGCTCGCGCTCGACGATCGCCTTGAGCAGCTTGGCCACTGCCAGCGGTTGCAGCTCTGCGGACGTCTCGACCAGAATGGCACGATCGGCACCCATGGCCAGCGCGGTCCGCAAGGTTTCCTGCGCCTTGGCTTCGCCGAGCGACACCGCCACGATCTCCGTGGCCTTGCCTGCTTCCTTCAGTCGAATCGCTTCCTCGGTCGCGATCTCGTCGAAGGGGTTCATCGACATCTTGACGTTGGCGATGTCGACGCCGCTCCCGTCGGCCTTGACCCGTACCTTGACATTGTAGTCGACCACCCGTTTCACGGGCACGATTACTTTCATCGGCTACGCCTTCGAGCGTTTTCTTCCCGGCACGCGATTCGTGGGACCGGGTGGGGCCCTGCTGATTGTGCAACGCAGCAGGGATAGGTGGCGGTCATCCAGTTGTCAATTGCCGAGGCGTGCGGATGGTCAGCGGTTGGCGCCCGGAACCCAAAGCACGTCTGCGGCACCTTTGTCGTTCAGCCAACGCGACAGCACGAAAAGATGATCGGACAAGCGGTTCAAATAGCGCAGCGCCGCGGGATTGATCGGCTCTTCTTGCGCTAGTTCGCAGACCAGCCTCTCGCTGCGTCGCGTGACGGTGCGGGCAAGGTGTAGATAGGCCGCCGCCGCCGTCCCGCCAGGCAGCACGAACGACGTCAACGGACGCAGCTCGGCGTTCATGGTGTCGATCTCGTGCTCAAGCCGGTCGACCTGGGTATCCTTGATCCGCAGCGCTTTGCCGTCGTCGACGATGTCGCCCGGACGGCAGAGATCCGCTCCCAGATCGAAGAGATCGTTCTGGATGCGGGCCAGCATGGCGTCCGCGTCGTCCGTCGTGTGCAGGCGCGCGAGGCCCAGGGCCGCGTTGGCCTCGTCCACCGTGCCGTAGGCGGCCACGCGGGCGGCATGCTTCGGCACCCTCGTACCGTCGCCCAGTGAGGTGCGGCCCTGATCGCCGCCGCGGGTATAGATGTTGGAAAGAATGACCATGATGCCCGCGTTCAGCTCTGGGTGAGAAACAGGAGGCCCAGCAGGACCAGCGCCAGCAGCTGAAGGCCGACGCGAGCGCGCATCAGCTTGTTGCCGTAGCGCTCGTTGAACGGGCCGCCGAGAAAGAAGCCGAACAGGCCGACCATCAGCACTGCAGCCGTGGCCACCATTGCCACCATCAGCATAATCGCCAGCGGATTCATGCCGAGCCCGGCTCGGGATGCTGATCCGCCGCTTGTATCCCGACGTGGTTCAAGCGATTCGTCCGTGGCATTGCTTGAACTTCTTGCCGGAACCGCATGGGCAAGGGGCGTTGCGCGGCACCTTACCCCACGTCGACGGGTCGGCGATGTCAACCTCGAGCAGGTCACCCTCCGGCATCGTCCTCGCGCCAGCACTCGAGGTAGCCGGTGCCGTCGGCGTCAGACGTCGTGGCGGGGGCTCAAGCTCGGCCGGCGGCGGCTCTGGCTCAGGCTGTTGCATCCGCACTTCCAGGTGCGAGAGCACCTGGGTCACGGTCTGACGCAGGTTGGTCAGCATGGCGTCGAACAGATCGAACGCCTCGCGCTTGTACTCGTTCAGCGGATCGCGCTGTGCATATCCACGCAGGTGGATGCCCTGCCGCAGATGGTCCAGGTGAAGCAGATGCTCTTTCCACAGATGGTCGAGAATCTGCAGCAGCAGGCTCTTCTCGGCCATCCTGACCAGAGGCTCACCGTACTGCGCGATCTTGGCCGCCAGCAGCTCATCGCTGGCTTTCAGGAGGCGCTCGCGGATCTCCTGGTCGGCAATGCCCTCCTCCTTCGCCCAATCGGCAAAGGGCAGGTCCAGAGCCAGCGACCGCTTGACGTCGGCGTGCAAGTGCTCGACGTCCCACTGCTCGGGATAGGCCTTCTCCGGAATATGCTTGGCCACCAAGTCCTCGGCGACCTGATGGCGCATGTCGTGCACCGTGTCCGAGACGTCGTCGACGACCATCAACTCGCGGCGCTGCTCATAGACGACCTTACGCTGGTCGTTCATCACATCGTCGTACTTGAGCAGCTGCTTGCGGACCTCGAAGTTGTAAGCCTCGACCTTCTGCTGGGCCTTCTCCAGCGCCTTGTTGATCCACGGATGGATGATCGCCTCGCCGTCCTTGAGGCCGAGTCGCTGCAGCATCCCGTCCATGCGCTCGGAGCCGAACCGGCGCATCAGGTCATCGTCGAGGCTCAAGAAGAACTTGGAGCGGCCGGGATCGCCCTGACGGCCAGAACGGCCGCGCAGCTGATTGTCGATTCGACGGCTCTCGTGCCGCTCGGTGCCGATGATGAACAGCCCGCCCGCGTCCTTGACCCGCTGCCGCTCGGCCTCGACCTCGACGCGGATGGCGTCGGCAGCGGCACTCTCGCGCTGCTCCGCGGGAAGCTCCTGCGCGATGCGCATCTCGGCATTGCCGCCGAGCTGAATATCGGTACCGCGCCCCGCCATGTTGGTGGCGATGGTCACCGCCCCCATTCGTCCAGCCTGGGCGATGATGTGTGCTTCCTGCTCGTGGTAGCGGGCATTCAGCACCTGATGCCGCACGCCCTTGGCCTTCAGCAGGCTGGACAGCAGCTCGGACTTCTCGATCGAGACCGTGCCCACCAACACCGGCTGCGCTTTTTTGTGCGCGACCTCGACCTCCGCGATGATGGCGTCGTTCTTCTCGCGGGCGGTGCGGTAGACCTCGTCGTCATCATCCTTGCGGACCATGGTGCGATGGGTCGGGATCTCGATCACGCCCAGACGGTAGATCTCGCCGAACTCCGCGGCCTCGGTCAGCGCCGTGCCGGTCATGCCGGCCAGCTTCTTGTAGAGGCGGAAATAGTTCTGGAAGGTGATCGAGGCCAGGGTCTGGTTCTCGGCCTGGATTGTCACCCCTTCCTTGGCCTCGAGCGCCTGATGCAGCCCGTCCGAGTAACGCCGGCCTTCCATCATGCGGCCAGTGAACTCGTCGATGATGATGACCTTATTGTCCTTGACGATGTAGTCGACGTCGCGGCTGAAGGCCTTATGGGCACGAAGCGCCTGTTGCGAATGATGGACGAGGCTGACGTTTTCGATGTCGTACAGGTCGGGTGCCTTGAGCAGGCCGGCTTCGCCCAACAGGGCCTGGATGTGCTCCTGCCCGCGCTCGGTCAGCGAAACGCTGCGCTGCTTCTCGTCCTTCTCCCAGTCTTCGGGGCTCAGTTCGCGAATGAGCCGCTCGACCGCGCGATAGAGTTCGGAACTGTCGTCGCTGGGACCGCTGATGATCAGCGGTGTGCGGGCCTCGTCGATCAGGATCGAATCGACCTCGTCGACGATAGCGTAGTGGTGGCCGCGCTGCACCATGGCGTCCAGCGAATGGCGCATGTTGTCGCGCAGATAGTCGAAGCCGAACTCGTTGTTGGTGCCGTAGGTGATGTCGCTGGCATAGGCGGCGCGGCGGGCGGCGTCCTCGAGGCCGGGCACGATCACCCCGACGGTCATCCCCAACCGTTCGTAGATCGCCCCCATCCACCCGGCGTCGCGGCGTGCCAGATAGTCGTTCACGGTGACGACATGGACGCCTTCACCCCCAAGCGCGTTGAGGTACGTGGCCAGCGTCGCCACGAGCGTCTTGCCCTCGCCGGTGCGCATCTCGGCGATGCCACCCTTGTGCAGCACGAGGCCGCCGATCAGCTGTACGTCGAAATGGCGTTGCTTCAAGGTCCGCTTGGCGGCCTCGCGCACGACGGCGAAAGCTTCCACCTGCAATTCGTCGAGGGTCGTGCCCTGCGCCAGCCGATTTCGAAATTCGTCCGTCTTTGCCCGCAAGGCCTCATCGGACAGGCCGGCCACGGGAGATTCCAGCGCATTGATCGCATCGACCGTCTTGCGCATGGACTTGACCAAGCGATCGTTCGCCGAGCCGAACAACCGCCGAGCAACGGCGCCGAGCATGGGTTAGAGATCCTTCTACGGGGCGCGGGCAGGCGCGAGCGCGCGGACTTTTGCGACGTCGGCTGAGATAGGCGCTGGGGCAGGGGCTGTCAATTCGACCGCCCGGGCCGCAGCGGTCTTCCGGCCTTCTTACATGGTCATCGCCGTGGTGGCCGCAACCTGCATCGGTGCCTGCCTCGACCGGATGTCCGGGGGACGCTTGCCGTACCGTGCCGTGGGTGCTATCCGCCGCCCCTTGGCTACCATCCGCGCTCAAGGGCGCCGCCCACCCGGATTCAGCATGCTCGACGACGTCATCCGGACCGACATGGTCATCATCGGCGCCGGCCCGTGCGGGCTGTTCGCCGTGTTCGAGGCAGGGCTGCTCGGTATGAAGTGCCATCTGGTCGACAATCTCGACAAGATCGGCGGGCAATGTGCCGAGCTTTATCCCGAGAAGCCGATCTATGATATTCCTGCGGTACCGCGCTGCACCGGCCAGGAGCTGACGGACCTGCTGATGGAGCAGGCCCGGCCGTTCGAGCCGCAGTTCCATCTGAAGCAGCAGGCGTCGTCCCTGCATCGGCTCGACGATGGGCGCTGGCGGCTGGAGACGGATGCCGGCACCGTGCTGGAAGCACCGGTGGTGGTGATCGCCGCGGGTGCCGGCAGTTTCGTGCCGCGACGCCTGCCGCTGCCCGGGGCCGCGGGGTTCGAGGGCACCTCCTTGTTTTATGCCGTGCGCAAGATGGAGCAGTTCCGTGGCCGCCGGGTGCTCGTCGCCGGTGGTGGCGATTCCGCGTTGGATTGGGTGCTGAATCTGGAGCCGCTCGCCGCCAGCATGGCGCTGGTGCATCGACGGGACGATTTCCGTGCCGCTCCCGACTCAGTCGAGAAGATGCGCCATCTCGCTGCCGCCGGCCGAGTGGACTTGCTCATCGGTCAGATCACCGGCTTGATCGGTGAGGCTGGCAGCCTAAGTGCGGTCAATGTCAAAGGTAATGACGGCCAGGAGACTCAGTTTGCCTGCGACATGCTCTTGGCATTCTACGGCCTGAAGATGGAACTCGGCCCGATCGCGGGCTGGGGGCTCAACCTCGAGCGCGACCTGATCGCCGTCGATACGGAAGCGTTCGAGACTAACCAGCCGGGGATCTTCGCCATCGGTGACATCATCACCTATCCCGGCAAGCTGAAGCTGATCCTTTCCGGCTTTCACGAAGCAGCATTGATGTGCCAGAAGGCCTTCAAGTACTGCTTCCCGGAGAGGAAGCTGATCTTCCGCTACACGACTTCGAGCACGGATCTGCAAAAGAAGCTTGGTGTTGCCTGATATGCCCAAACTGTTGGTCACCGATCGCGAAGGTAAGCCGCACGAGCTCGACGGGACCGTCGGTTGGTCCGTGATGGAAATCATCCGCGAAAACAACCTGCCGATCGAGGCCGCATGCGGCGGGTGCTGCGCCTGCGCCACGTGCCACGTCTATGTCGACGAGGCATGGCTCGATCGCCTGGAAAAGCCGAACCAGGACGAGAACATGATGCTCGACGAGGCCTTTGAGGTCCGCGACAACTCGCGCCTGTCCTGCCAAGTGAAGTACACCGAGTCCCTGGATGGGCTGACAGTGACGCTGGCGCCGGAATTCTAGGCGGCGCCCGACCCTAGGACCAAGCCGTTCGCCAGACGCAGCGCGCACGCTTCTTCGACCTCGGCCTGGCTCCGCCTGAGCATATCATCAGCGGCGCGTTCGACGCGCCGCTGATCCGCCTCTTCCATCGTCCTGTAGCTCTGCAGCCGCGCTCTCAGGGCCGTCTGTGCCAGGTCTCGGGCCGCTGCCATGGCGCGCGCCTCTTGTTGAAGGCTGCGCTGGCGCTCCATCTGCTCGGCGGCGTAGCCCGCAAGATGCCGCGGGCCGCCCGGCAGCACCCACGCTTTCACGTGCTGCGTCGCCAGATCCCGGTCGAGAGCGGCGAGCTCATCCCGCTGCGCCGTGAGCGATGCCTCCAGTGTCTGAAGCACGATGCGCTGCTCATCCAGCGCGTGCTTTTCGAGTCGCGCCAGCAGTTCCGTCGCGCGTCGCATCGCCGTTAGGCCCCCGTCGCGGCATCAGCTAGAGCCTCGGCCAGCGCGACAAATGCCTGTTCACTCGTGCTGCGCTCGTCAGGATTCTGCCGGAGGACACGCTCCAGGGCCGGCTGAACGGCGATCGCCCGATCGAGCTCGGCGTTTGCACCGCTGCGGTAGGCGCCAAGGCGGATCAATTCGGCCATATCGGCATGCAGCCGCATCAGGCGACGTGCCTCACGGGCGAGTTCCCGCTCTCGCGGTGCATAACAAGCCGGTGCTGTCCGTGACAGGCTTCGCAACGGGTCGACCGCGGGGAAGCGCCCGCCCTCGGCGATGGCCCGGTCGAGCACGACATGGCCGTCGAGGATGCCGCGCACGGTGTCGCTGATCGGCTCGTTGGTGTCGTCGCCCTCGACTAGAACGGTGAACAGGCCGGTAATGCTGCCCGTGCTGGCACCTGGTCCTGCCCGCTCGAGGAGGCGGGGCAATTCCGCGAAAACGCCGGGCGGATAGCCCCGGCTCGTCGGTACCTCGCCGGCGGCGAGGTAGATCTCCCGCAATGCCATCGCGAAGCGAGTCACGCTGTCCATCAGGCAGAGAACCTTGAGTCCCTGGTCGCGCAGGAACTCGGCCACCGTCAGCGTCAGATAGGCGGCGCGCCGGCGCAGCATCGCCGGCTGATCCGACGTCGCGACAACGACCACACTGCGGGCGCGGCCGTTCTCGCCGAGGGTAGCCTCGAGCAGATCGTGCAGCTCCCGGCCGCGCTCGCCGATCAGGCCGATGACCATGACATCGGCGGCACTGCTGGCGGCGATCATCGACAGCAACGTCGATTTCCCGACGCCGGAGCCGGCGAAGATGCCCATGCGTTGGCCTTCGCAGCAAGGGGCGAAGAGGTCGAGGGCCCGAACCCCCAGCGACTGTCGCGGACCGAGACCCCGGCGCTTCTCGGCGGCGACGGGCCGGGTCTGAATTGCGTACGGCAGAGCACCTCTCGGCAGCGGAGCGCCACCGTCGATGGCATTGCCCATGGCATCCAGCACTCGGCCGCGCCAAGCGAGGCACGGCCGGACCACGGCAAGGTCCGGTTCCACTGTCACCCGGGCGCCTTGGGTGATTCCGCGGGGCTCGTCGTAGGTGACGAGCTGCACCGCAGCTTCGCTGAACCCTACTATCTCAGCCGGTATGGCAGTCCGGTCGTCGAACAGTGGCGATGCCGAGCTGGCACCACTCTCAATAAGGCAGATCTCACCCACACCAGCTCGTCCTGCGAGGCCAATGGCCGATACGAGACCGCCGCTGCAACGAGAGACGAACCCGCCAGTACGGAACTTCGGGATCGCGTTCAATGCCGCGATCATGCCTGCAACCTCAGCTTGCGCAGGCATTGCCAACGGTCCCACTTGGGAATCCGAACGCCGTCGTCGTGTGTACTCGCGATAAGAGCAAACATGAATGGAATACAATTTTTGCTTGCATACGATCTGCAACCTATGATTGTATAAGGTCATCGCGGCGGAGGTGGCCTGGACAGGGACCATCAGACACCACCCGGCTTAACGCCGGCTTAAGGGTGCGCTGCTTAGAGTTTCATCGAGCCTAAGGGCAGGTTGGAGCGAACGATGCGTGCACTGATGATCGAGGACGACCCGGTTTCGGCCCGGCTGATCGAGCATGCGCTCAAGGGCGAGAACATGGTCTGCGAGCCGGCGACCTGCGGCGAGGACGGCTTGGAGCTCGCCAAGCTCTATGATTTCGACATCATCGTCCTCGACCTGCGGCTGCCCGACATCGATGGCTACGAGGTGGTTCGCCGGCTGCGTGCCGGCCGGGTCCAGACGCCGGTCTTGATTCTGTCGGGTCGCTCCGATGCGACGGACAAGGTGCGCGGATTGGTGGGCGGGGCCGACGACTATTTGACCAAGCCGTTCAACAAAGCCGAGCTGATCGCCCGGATTCAGGCGATCGTTCGACGCTCGAAGGGTCATGCCGAATCGATCATCCGTACCGGCAAGCTGACCGTGAACATGGATGCGCGCTCGGTCGAGGCCGACGGCAGGCGGCTGCACGTGACTGGCAAGGAATACAGCATCCTGGAGCTGCTCTCCCTGCGCAAAGGCACCACCCTTACCAAGGAGATGTTTCTCGACCATCTCTATGGCGGCATGGACGAGCCCGAACTGAAGATCATCGATGTATTCATCTGCAAGCTGCGCAAAAAGCTCGCGGAGGCCACCGGTGGCGAGCATTACATCGAGACTGTCTGGGGGCGCGGCTATGTGCTCAAGGATCCAGAACACATGATGTCGTCTGCCCAGCACGCTGCCGTCGCCTGAGCGAGTCCGAATGCAGCCGGCGCGATGGTTTCGCCGCGCCACACGTATGTAAGCGGTCGTCTGATAGGCTCGTGCCGAGGCAGGCCCCCGACCGGGGCAGTTGCGGCAGACGAGGACCCATGCGACTGTTGGGTCCGCGAGACGAGCCCGGGATTCGAGGAAGCGATATCAAAGTGGGTACGCGTCGGGACACGTTGGGCTTGGCTGGAGCCGGTCTGGTTTTGTTCGCGGCACGCGTCGGCGCCGTCGAGGACGCCGTCGGGCGAGTGGTCAGCAGCACCGGTACAGTGGCTGCGGTGCGTGGCGCGGGCATTGTGGGTCTGGCACCGGGCGATGCAATCTACCCGCACGATATCGTGCGCACGGGTCCTGAGTCGCGGCTGCTGATCATCGGCAGCGACGGATTACGCGTGGTGATCGGTGCCGATACCGAGCTTGCGGTCCACAGCTATCTTGTCCGCGGACCTTCCGGCGGGATCGAGGTCGTTCTCGGGCTGCTGCAGGGCATCATGCGCCTGATTGGCGGCCAGTCAGCTCTTCCCCGCTCGATCGCCGTCGACACACGGACCGCGGTGGCTTCCGTCCGCTCGACCGAGTGGCTGATCGAGAGCACCGAGCAGGGTACGGCTGTGCTCTCGATCGAAGGCCAAGTGACCGTTGTCGGCCTCGCCGGCGGCAGCGTGGTGCTCGGGCCGGGAGAAGGCACCGACGTGCCGCCGGGCGGTCCGCCCAAGGCAGCGGCCACCTGGGGCCAAGCCCGACGCCAGGATGCGATTGCGCGCACGACGATCTGAACGTTCCCCTGGCGCGCATCGCGACGCTCCCGGCGCCGCTGGGCGGATCGCGGTGGCGCTTCTGGCGGGGTTCCTGCTGTTGCTCGTCGATACGCGGTTCGGCGACGGCGATGTCTTGCGTTCCTTGGAGCTTCAGACGCTGGACTGGCGGTTCCGCTTGCGTGGACCTCTAGATCCTGGCCGTGACACGGCGCTTGTGCTGGTGGACGATAGCACCGTCGCCAGCGTTGGGGCTTGGCCGCTACCACGCGACGTGATCGCCAGCGCTGTCGATCGTATCGCCGCTGCCGGCGCGCATGTGATCGTACTCAACCTGCTGCTCGCAGAGACCCAGCTCGCATTGCCATCGGCGGCGCGGGAACTGCTCGAAAGGGCGCGAGCGGCGCTGCCATCTGAAGCGGGGCCGCTGCGGCGCCAGATTGAAGAAGTTCTGGGCGCACGCGGACCCGACGCGACGCTCGCTGCGGCCATCGCCGCGGCCGGTGAGGTCGTCGTACCTTATGCCTTTGTGCTCGATCGACCCGAGGTCAATACACTCGGGGTGCCGCCCTGGATCAAGGCAACCGCCTACCGGATCGTGACCGGAACGCATGGAGCCTCGCTGCTGGTACCGCGAGGTCTGCTCGTGCCCGTGGCACCGTTTGCTATGGCCGGCGTTTCGAGCGGTCATGTCACGCTGCTTCTGGAGGCTGATGGTACACTTCGGGCAGATCTCCCCGCGGTTGCCTATGACGGCGACGTCTATCCATCGGTGGCGGTCGAGGCTGCTCGTATGCAGCTCGGTGTGCCGCGCGATCGGATGGCGGTCGAAGGCAACCGAGGGATCATCATCGGCGACCGCTTCCTGCCCACGGACCAGGCCGGCCGACAGCTCATCAATCACTATGGGCCGGACGGCACCATCCTAACCTATTCGCTGCTCGACCTGCTGCGAGGCTCGATCGAATCTGCGGCCCTGTCCGGGCGTGTGGTGATTCTGGGCGCTTCGGCCGCAGGAGCCGGTCAGCGTTTCGCGACGCCGTTCACGGGGCGGCTGCCCGGCAGCGAGTTCGTGGCGACCGCGATCGACAACATCGTGACCGGCAGGTCCCTCGCCCGCAATGGTGCCACCCGTGCGGTCGACGCGGCGGCGATCCTGCTGATGGCGCTGGCGGCGGCACTCCTGGCCGGTCGCCGCTCGCCGCCGGTGTCGCTCCTGACGATAGCGGCGATTCTCGCCGCTTGGGCCGGCTTGGTACAGATCGCGTTCACCGCCAGCGGGCTCTGGCTGACGGCGCTGACCCCTTGTGCGGCGGCCATCGTGGCGGGCGTCGGCGTGGAGGGTCTTCGCCTTGCCGACGAGCGACGGCGGCGGCGGCGGCTGCAGCGCCAACGTGCCAACCTGGCCCGCTACTTCGCCCCGGCGGTCGTCGAGCGGCTCGCCGCCAGCGATGCACCGACCAGCCTCGATCGCACCCAGGCAGCCGCGGTGATGTTCGTGGACATCGTAGGTTTCACGCGGATGGGCGAGTCCATGTCGCCAGCTGCGGCCATGGAGCTGTTGCGGGCCTTTCATACCGAGGTCGAACAGGCAATGTTCGCACACAACGGCATGGTCGACAAGTTCATGGGCGATGGCGCGTTGGCATGCTTCGGCGTACCCGAGGCCTCGCCTTCGGCCGCCGCCGATGCCATCCGGGCGGCATTGACACTGCTGACAGCGTTGCAGCGGTCCAGGCCAGAAGGCAGCACCCCTTTGAGAGTCGGTATTGGAATTCACTATGGCCCCGTGCTGATGGGCGACATTGGCGGTGCCACGCAGTTCCAGTTCACCGTCGTCGGCGACACGGTGAATGTTGCCAGCCGGCTCGAGGCCATGACACGCCAGTACGACACCGACATCATCGTCTCGGCGGCGGCCATCGAAGCTGCTCGTGGCCATCTCGAGCCCGAGCTGCTGGATCGGTTCCAGTCCATGCCGGAACTGCGGCTGCGCGGGCGCGACGGTGGAATAGGAGGGTGGTGCCTGGCCGCGACCTAGATGCCGTAACGGTCCTCCGCTGGAGCGTGACCGGCGGGGCGTCTGTCCCCAGAGTGATGGCGTTTGCGGGGTCCGAGCGGGTCGGCCCCAGGCATCATCGAGGGACAGCCATGGAGCACTAT
>JBATRI010000502.1:0-1966 GCA_049292515.1 Geminicoccaceae bacterium | reverse complement strand
CTCTGAGGGACGACCGCCCGCACCGCCATCAGCGGCCGGCCCGTTACCCCATCTAGGAGCAACGGACATGGCCAACATCGGCAGCTTCAAGCGCATCGAGGACGGCACCATCAGCGGCGAGATCCGCACCCTCAAGTTCAAGACCCAGGCCCGCTTCGTCCCCGTGGAGGACAAGACCAGCGAGCAGAGCCCGGATTTCCGCATCTTCGCGCCGCAACGGGTCGAGCTCGGGGCGGCCTGGAAGAAGGTCAGCGACAGCAAGCTCACCTACTATTCGGTGACGCTCGACGATCCTTCCTTCACCGCCCCGGTCCATGCCGCCCTGATCCCGACCGAGGCCGACCCCGACCGCTTCAACCTCGCCTGGTCCCGCCCGCGCAGCCAGGACGAGGACGGCTACTAGCCTACCCCGGCAGCAGGCGCCCGGCCGCAAGGTCGGGCGCCCTGCGTCGCGTCACCTGCACATCGAGCCTGCCGGATACAGCTTCGCCAGATCTACTATCTGCCCGGGCCATGCCACCGAAAGTCTGTCCTATGCCCCGTCGCCTTCCATCCTGCCGGCTTATCGATCTTGTTGGCGCTCGCCGCCTTGCCGGCTGTCGCAGCCGAGCGACTGATCGGGCGGGCGCACGTGATCGACGCTGATACGGTCGTCGTCGCCGGCATCCACGTGCGGCTCAAAGGTGTGGCGGCGCCGGAGGTCGCGCACGCCGGCAAGGCCGACGAGCCGGCTGGCGACGCGGCCCGGGCATTCATGACTGCCCTCATCGAGGGGCAGACCGTGGTGTGCGACCTGACCCGGGAGCGCACCCATGGCCGGCGGGTCGGCTATTGTTACCGCAATGGGCAGGACATCGCGGCCGGCCTCGCTCGGGATTGCCCTCGCTTCTCGGCCGGGCGCTACGCCGAGCTGGAGACGGAGGCCGCGGCGAGCCTGCCATTTCCAGGGTACTGCCGGACTCGGTAGTCGATGCCGGCGCCGGTGGCGAGAATCTGCTCGAGGCCGCCGCGCATGGTTTCAGGATGGTGCACGCTCAGCATGATGCGGCATCGAGATCCCGGGTCAGTGGACACCAGCCTACCCGAGCCTAATACCTCCGCCTACCCGGCCGCCCCACGGTTTTTGGTACTCCCCTATTCTCGCCGCCCTGGTGCCCTTGGCCGATTTTCACAGCTTCGCGGTCGCTGGGCCAACTTGACGGCACCTGCTTGACTCACCATAAGAGAATGGCGCTGATCAATATATATTCCACGTATATGCTTCGGCAATAGGGTTGCCTAATGCATTAAATAATTCCCAATCCGAGATTATTTCTTTGGCCGTCTCATCAGCCAATTGGCATAATGTTGTACTTTTTTCTGTAAATGCAGAACTTCTATTAATACAAAAATGGTTTTTCATAGAATTAACTGGTCGAAAATATTTTCCACTTGATTCTCCAATCCCATAACCAAATATAGGAAGCATCGTATCGGCTTTCGGTACAATTATTCTGCTGCACTCTCTTGGTTCGTATCCATACCAACCGCTTGCAACTGGAAATCCCCAGTCTGTCCATCCTACGGATATATAAATTTTCTCACTTGTGTAGTTACATATCATGGCGGATTTGCCCTCCGCATAAGCAAACCTTGATGGATACCCTACGAGAAAGAAAACGCTAATTGCAGCATAAAATAAAACATAGGACACGATTTTCTTTAGCATTTCACATTCTCCGTTTATGCTTTTCTCTAAAGGAATTTTCTAGGCTTTGCCAAAGAACTGAGGTTGGTAGTTGGTGCCAAGCGATTCAACGGCGCAGGAAAGACACGACAACTAAAACCCAAGTTCTTTGATCAGAGTTCGGTGCCTTTGTTGCAGTTTAGAATCAGCACTAGGTTACCGCGCTCCACGACGGTTGTGGCCTTGCGCATCGGGTAGCGCGTGCCGTTGAAGTTGACGAACGTGCCGCCTTCCCAGCTG
>JBATRI010000501.1:0-1759 GCA_049292515.1 Geminicoccaceae bacterium | reverse complement strand
GAGGTCGTCACACATTTGACCAAAGCGAAGATCAACGGTGTGGCCTGGGGCGTGGCGATGCATCCCGATGGCTTCGTCGTGGCGGCGATGGTAGGCGAGCTGCTCAAGGGCGGGCCCGAGGCCCTGGCCAGTGCGAAGCAGCTGGTCCGGCTGGTCGAGATGATGCCGCAGGGCGGCAGCATCCGGGCCGAGGCCACGGTCGGGATCATCGCGGAGCGGCGCGCGTCGACCGAGGGCAGGGAAGGCATTGGGGCCTTCCTGGAGAAGCGCAGACCCGCCTGGATCGGGGGCTAGGGCCTTGTTCGACAGCCTGCTGATCGCCAATCGCGGCGAGATCGCCTGCCGCATCGTCCAGACCTGCCGGCGGCTCGGCATCCGGACGGTGGCGGTCTATTCGGACGCGGATCGCGACGCGCGCCATGTGCGGCTGGCCGACGAGGCCGTGCGGCTGGGGCCGGCGCCGGCTGCCGAGAGCTATCTCGTCGTCGAGAGGCTGCTGGAGGCGGCGCGGCGGACCGGGGCCGCGGCGGTCCATCCGGGTTACGGGTTCCTGTCGGAGAGTGCTGCCTTCGTGCGCGCCGTGCGGGAGGCGGGGCTGATCTTCGTGGGGCCGCCGGCCGAGGCCATGGAGCGGCTGGGCGGCAAGGACAGCGCCAAGGCGCTGCTGGCGCCCGCGGGCGTGCCGCTGGTGCCGGGCTATCACGGCGCCGACCAGGCCGACGCGCATCTCAAGGCCGAGGCGGACCGGATCGGCTTTCCGATGCTGATCAAGGCCACCGCCGGCGGCGGCGGCAAGGGGATGCGCAAGGTCGAGCGGGCGGCGGATTTTCTCGACCTGCTGGCGGCCTGCCGGCGCGAGGCCAAGGCGTCGTTCGGCGACGACAAGGTGCTGCTGGAGCGGTTGATCGACCGGCCGCGCCATGTCGAGGTGCAGGTGTTCGCCGACCGGCACGGCGGGGCGGTCAGCCTGTTCGAGCGCGACTGCACGCTGCAGCGCCGGCACCAGAAGATCATCGAGGAGGCGCCGGCACCGGGCCTGAGCGCCGAGATGCGCCGCGCGATCGGCAGTGCCGCCACGAGCGCCGCCCTGGCCGCGGGCTACGAGAACGCCGGCACGGTCGAGTTCCTGCTCGACCAGGGTGGCGGCTTCTACTTCATCGAGATGAACACGCGGCTCCAGGTCGAGCATCCGGTGACCGAGGCGATCACCGGGCTCGATCTGGTCGAGTGGCAGCTGCGCATCGCCGCCGGCGAGCCCTTGCCGCTGCGCCAGGAGGAGATCGCCGCCAAGGGCCATGCCTTCGAGGCGCGGCTCTACGCCGAGGACCCGGCCAAGGGCTTCCTGCCGTCGATCGGCCGGCTGCGCACGCTGCAGCTGCCGGCGGGCCTGGACGGCGTGCGGGTCGATACCGGGGTCGAGCAGGGCGATGCGGTGACACCGTTCTACGACCCGATGATCGCCAAGATCATCGCCCACGGCGCCGACCGGGCGGCGGCACTGGAGCGGCTGGCGGCGGCGCTGGATGCGACCCAGGTCGAAGGGGTGACGACCAATCTGGGCTTCCTGCGTGCCGCCGCGGCAAGCCCGGCCTTCAAGGCGATGACGATCGATACCGGCTGGCTGGATCGCGAGGGTACGGAGTCCCTGGCCGCCGAGCTGCCCGCCGATACGGAAACGCTGCTGCTCGCGGCCCTGGCGACGGTGGCGCTGAGCCTCGCCCGGCCCGGCCCGGCCCCGCTGCCGGGGACCGACTGGACC
>JBATRI010000500.1:0-27752 GCA_049292515.1 Geminicoccaceae bacterium | reverse complement strand
CCCCCCGACACTCGGTGAACCCGGCCGACGACAGCTGTCCAGTGTCAGCCGGGTGGGAACCTCACCGAGAAACCCTAGGAGAGGACGGAGAGCCGGCGAAATCCCGTCCACCTTGTCCACGCACTCTTCGCACCAACCCGGCTACGGCTGTCCGACGTGGCCTGGACCACTTCTTGTGACACTTGCCGCCGGGAGGACGCGGATCCACCACGGAGGGAAAGAAAGTTACTCGCCGGAGTCGGTCGGGCGCTGGCGGCCCGTACCATGCGAGCCGCGGCGCTACGCGCCTCCCCCGGCCGGCGAAAGCGGCAGCCGTCGAGCAACGCGAGCTGAGGGTCGGTCGCCACAAACCGATAGTCGATTCCATCTCGGACCAGCAGCCCGCGCATCGTGCTGCCTATGACGATGGGTATGGTCGCCTCGTTCCGTTCAGGCATGTCGATAAGGCCCTGTTGGCTACTCGACCGCAGTCGAGCGCATCTCTGAAACGGCGCATGGCCGCGACAATCGTCGACGGAGAGGCGGCTTACGCGGCCAGCCTGGTCAACAGATCGAGAATGCAGGATGCGAGACCGAGGCCCCCGGCCGCCGTGATGGCGAGCCCGCCTGCAACCACGACCTTGAAAAGCAGCGGCGGGTTGCTCACTGCCTCGCCTTCTACCTGCCGGATCTGCTCTACCAGCGCGTTGAAGTCGTCGTCCCGCGACACCGCATGGACAGGCATGTCCAGACACCGGCCCGCGTCACACGCTCCGTCGACGAAGCTGAACTGAGCGAACGCGATCGACGATGCAGCCATGTCCGTACCCCCTGCACTGGCCGGCCCCGGAACCTAGCCGAGCCGACGCCTTGGGTTATTTCGCTAATACTCTATCTTGTCAATAGAGTTTATAGCCTGCAGCGGCTTGCTCGACGCCGACAGGCCGCCCTTTACCCGTCAAGTTCGGTGTGTATGCTCACGCCACAAACTGGGCGATCACGGTCGACCTGGACGGGGAGATGGTCATTGGCGCTGCTTGAATTACGAGGCGTCGCCAAGCATTTTGGCGCAATCGAGGCGCTCAAAGGTGTCGATCTCGCAATCGAGCCCGGCGAAGTCGTGGGCCTGATGGGGGACAACGGCGCCGGCAAATCGACCCTGGTCAAAATCATCGCCGGCAATTTTCCGCCTTCGGAAGGCGAGCTCCACCTGGCCGGTGAACCACAGCATTTCCACAAGCCGGCCGACGCCCGCGCCAAGGGCATCGAAATCGTCTACCAGGATCTCGCCTTGTGCGACAATCTCAGCGCGGCGGAGAACGTGTTTCTCGGCCGTGAGCTGCACAAACGGCTCGGGCCACTGAAAATCATCGACTATGGCGCAATGTATGCCCGTGCAGCGGTGCTGTTCAAGGAACTGAAGTCCGAGACCCGGCCGCGCGATCTGGTCAAGCAAATGTCCGGCGGCCAACGCCAGGCCGTGGCCATCGCCCGCACCCGCCTCGCCGAATCGCGCCTCGTGCTGATGGATGAGCCGACCGCCGCCATCAGCGTGCGTCAGGTGGCCGAGGTCCTGGATCTGATCCGCCGACTGAAGCACCAGAACATCGCCGTGATCCTGATCAGTCATCGCATGCCGGACGTGTTCTCCGTTTGCGACCGCGTCGTCGTCATGCGGCGGGGCACCAAAGTGGCCGACAAGGAGATCGAAGCCAGCTCGCCGGAGGAGGTGACCGGCCTCATCACCGGCGCCATTCGAGCCGCATGAGGCCCACCCCAATGCAAAGTTCCCGCCCGCTGCAGGCCAGTGTCGACATCGACGACGTGACGGGGCTGAAGGAGCGAACGGCCCTCCAGCGCCTGCTCGGCAGCCAGCCCTTTTGGGTGCTGGTGGCGCTGCTGGCGATCTGCGTGGTGATGTCCTGGCTGCAGCCCGACGCGTTCGCCAGCCTCGACAACCTGTTCAACATCACGCGCAACTTCGCCTTCATCGGGATCATGGCGCTGGGGATGACCGCGGTCATATTGACTGGCGGTATTGACCTCTCCGTGGGCTCGGTGATGGGCCTCGTCGGTGTCGTCTGCGGCCTGATTCTCCAGGCTGAGCAGCATTGGGCTTTGGCGGTCATCGCCGGCTTGGCCACGGGTGCCCTGTGCGGTGCTGTCAACGGCGCCCTGATCGCCTATGCGCGGCTGCCGCCCTTCGTGGTGACACTGGGCATGCTGTCGGTCGCCCGCTCGCTGGCGATCGTGCTCTCGCAAAACCGGATGATCTACGAGTTCGGGCCGTACGGCGACACCTTCAACATGATCGGCGGCTCGGAGATCCTCGGCATCGCGACGCCGGTCTGGATGCTCGCGGTACTGACGCTGGTCTTTGCCTTCGTGTTCAATCTGACCGCCTGGGGCCGCTATCTCTATGCGATCGGTGGCAATGAGAAGGCGGCGCAGATGACCGGCGTGCCGGTCGAGCGGATCAAGCTGCAGGCCTACATCGTGTGCTCGCTGACCGCGGCCGTGGCGGCGGTGATGATCGTCGGCTGGCAGGGCTCGGCAATCAATGCGCTGGGCCAGGGTTACGAGCTGCGCGTCATCGCCTCGACGGTCATCGGCGGCGCCAACCTGATGGGCGGTGAAGGTGGTGCCTTTGGTGCCTTCGTCGGTGCGGCGTTGATCGAGGTGATCCGCAACAGCCTGTTGATGGCCGGCGTCGACGCCAACTGGCAGGGCACGTTCGTCGGCGTGTTCATTATTCTCGCGGTCCTGCTCGAGCGGGTCCGCGGCGGACGCTCGGGCTGAGACAGTCGGCCCGAACATATACATCCAAAGGGAGGCTCAAAGGATGAAGAAGCTCTTGATCGGTACGGCCGCCGTAGCGGTGCTGGGCGCCTGGAGCGGCGTGAGTCACGCGAAAGAATATGTGTTCGCGCTGGTGCCGAAGAACATGAACAACCCGTTCTTCGATCAGGCCCGCGACGGCTGCATGAAGGCCGAGGCGGAATCGGGTCGCAAGTTCACCTGCGAGTATATCGGCCCCGGCGAGCATGGCGGCGGTGAGGAGCAGGTGCAGGTCGTGCTCGACCTGATCGCCAAGAAGGTCGATGGCATTGCCGTCAGCCCGTCCAATGCCGCCGCCATGGGCAAGGCGCTGGAGAAGGCCAAGTCGGCGGGGATACCTGTGCTGACCTGGGACAGCGATCTGCTCGAGAAGGACAAGGCGATGCGCGTCGCCTATGTTGGCACCAAGAACTACGACATCGGCGTCAACCTCGCCAAGCTGGCGCAGGAGATCAAGCCGAAGGGCGGCACGATCTGCATCCAGTCCGGCGGTGCCGCCGCCGCCAACCACAACGAACGCATGCAGGGCATCCGCGACACGCTGGCGGGTGTCCAGAGCGCCAAGGCCCCGGGCGATGCCCTCACCGGCCAGAACGGCTGGACCGAGGTCGCCGGTTGCCCGCTCTACACCGACGACGATTTCCCGCGTGCGGTGCAGCAGATGGAGGACATCCTGGGCAAGTACCCCGACCTCGATGCCTTCATCCCGACCGGCGGATTCCCGCAGTTCATCCCGCAGGCCTATGCCAAGGTGGCCGAGAAGCACAAGGCCCGGATCGAGAGCGGCGAGCTGGCGCTCGTGGTCGCCGATACGCTGCCCGTGCAGATGGACCTGATGAAGAAGGGTCTCTCCGCCGGTCAGGTGGGCCAGCGCCCGTTCGCCATGGGTCACGACACCATGGGCTATCTCTACGAGATCGTGACCGAGAACAAGATGCCGACCGATCCGACCTATACCGGGCTGGATGTCTGCACGCCGAAGACCGCCGATACCTGCATCGGCGGCTAGATGCGTCTATAGCAATCGGCGATGGCGCCCCCAGGGCTGTTCCTGGGGGCGTTTTCATTGGGAGGAATCCGATGACGCAGCACACGCTTCGTGCGGGCGACATGGAGCTGGTGGTGGATGCCCGGCGCGGCGGCTCGATCATGGCCTTTCGCAAGGGTCGGTTCGACCTCATGCGCCCCTGGGACGGCGCCGGCGACGACCCGCGCAGCTACGCCAGCTTCCCGCTGGTGCCGTTCTCCGGCCGCATCGATCATGGGCATTTCCGGGTCGGCGGGCGAAGCTACACGCTGCCGCCGAATTTTCTTCCGGAACCACACGCCATCCATGGCGACGGCTGGACCTCGCCGTGGAGCATGATCACGACCAGCGCCACCTCGGCCGAGATGGAACTGATCCACGACCAGCCGGGTGACGTCCTTCGCTATCGAGCCAGCCAGCTGTTCTGGCTCTATCCCGATCGGCTCGAGCTGGCGATGAGCATCACCAATCGCGGCCCCGAACCGATGCCTTTCGGCCTCGGCCACCACCCCTATTTCGGCGACCGTGACCAGGCGCTGCTCTCGGCCGAGGTCGAGGGCGTCTGGATGCCCGACGACCTCAACGTTCCCACCTCGCTGGAGCAGGTGCCACCGCTGTGGGGCTTCCGCCTGCGCCGGCCGGTCGACGAACTGGCCCTCGACCACGTGTTCCAGGGCTGGAGCGGCAAGGCGCTGGTGGAGTGGCCCGAGGCCGGCCACGCACTCGAGATCAGCGCCGACGAACTCTACCGCCACCTCGTCGTCTACACCCCGCCGGGCCAACCCTTCTTCTGCGTCGAGCCCGTCAGCATGATCGGCGACGGCTTCAACAAGATCGAGGATGGGGTGCAGGGAACCGGTGTCCGCATCCTGGGCCCCGGCGAATCGATGCGCGGCAGCATGTATTTCAGGCCCGTGCCCAAGGCCACGAACTGAGCGTCGCCTCGTTCAGTTGGGCTACCCGACGGGCGCGACCTCGGCCCCGCCCGTCGGGCATGGATTCAGAGCCAGCCACCGTCGACGATATAGCTCTGGTTGGTCATGGCGGCGCTGTCGTCGGCAGCCAGAAACAGAACCACGCGCGCGACATCGTCCGGCTCGAGCTCACGTTTGATGCACTGGCGGGTCATCAGTTCCTGCTTGCCCTCCGCATTCAGCCATAGCTTCCGCTGCCGCTCCGTCAGGATCCACCCCGGGGCCAGCGAGTTGACCCGGATATTGTCCGGCCCCCAGTCGCGTGCCAGCGAGCGGGTCAGACCCACCACGGCGGACTTGGCGGCGGTGTAGGCAGCCAGTCCACCCATGCCCACCATCCACGATGTCGAGCCCATGTTGATGACGGAGCCGCCGCCGGCCTGCTTCATCATCGGATAGACGGCTTGGGCCGCGAAGAACTGATGCTTGAGATTGACGGCGAAGCGCTCGTCCCAGAACTCCGGGGTCACGGTATCGAATGCGTGCCGGTCGTCGCGGGCGGCATTGTTGACCAGAACCGTGATCGGCCCGTTGACCTCGCCCGCTTGCCTGATGGCCTCGCGCAAGGCCTCGATGTCGCGCAGGTCGCACGGCAGGAACAGCGGCGCAGGCATACCTTCGTTGGCCAGGGCACCCAGCAGCTCCTCGCTGCTGCCACGATCGATGTCGATGAACGCCACCTTGCAGCCCTGCCCGCAGAACCGGCGCACGATCTGGGCGCCGATCCCCGATCCCCCGCCGCTGACCAACACGGACCGTCCCTTCAAACTGGGATAGCTCGCCCAACTGCTCATTCCCTGGCCTCTCTGATTGCGCCTCGATCGGCGGCATAGCTGTGGGTCGCCGCTCCGGCAAGTCCGCCCCCGGAGCCTCCGTCGTAGGCAACCCGAACGGGTCAGTCGTTCCGCGAAGCCATGGAACAGCCGTAGAGCAGGAAATCGAAAATTTTATCTAAATTTGCATGGTAATTGTCGGGTCGCCCCGACCGTGCCGCGCACTGCGCAACCAGTGCAACGGCATGTTGATAAATGCGTGACAGGTGGCGATCGCGTATTGACGCGAACTCCCTTCTTCCTAGACTACAAACTCGCACCAGGGGTTGTCGTGTCGCCGTGCGCTTGGATCATGTGTCCAGCGTTGACACGTATCAGGGGACGATGGGCATAGCCGTTTCAGCTGAAGATGCTATAATGATATCCGCGAGGTCCGCGGGCTTCAGCCGGTTTGGCCACGGTGCTAATCGATAAAGTCCCTTTCGTTTTCGACGCTCTTTCCTCGAAAAGATGGTTTTGTGGAGGGGCGCGCCGCGTCGATCGAAGCGGTGTTCAAAGCGATTTTGGGCTATGGTGTACGGTGAGCTTCTAAAAGATTCACGGCGCCATTGGCGGACGACCAGGGGGGATGTGCTGCTGACGTTACGCTAACCAGCGAGGTTTGTGTGCATGCCGGGTGACCCGATCGATTTCGCCTCCATCATCGAGCAGGACCGTTCCGAGCGGCAGAAGCTCGAATGGCAGGGAACCTTCCTTCAGTATCTCGAGCTCGTGAAGCAGCGGCCTGGCTTGGCCGACCTCTCCCACCGGCGCATGTACGACATGATGGCCGGGCCAGGCGAGACCGAGCTCGATCTGGAGGCCGACCCGCGCGCCAAGCGGGTATTCGGCGACGAGACGGTGAAGATCTACAATTTCTTCGCCGACGAATTTTTCGGCATGGAACGCACGCTGGAAAAGATCGTCCGCTACTTCCACTCGGCGGCGATGGGGGGTGAAGAGGCGCGTCAGGTGCTCTACCTGATGGGGCCCGTCGGCTCCGGCAAAAGCTCGCTGGTCGAGCGCCTCAAGCGTGGTCTGGAAGACCTGGATCCGATTCACGTCATCGAGGGCTGCCCGATCTACGAGCAGCCGCTGCATCTGATCCCGCGCCATCTGCGCAAGGCCTTCGAGGACATGCTCGGCACCAAGGTCGAGGGTGACCTGTGCCCGGTCTGCCGCTGGCGGCTGATCAACGAGCATGACGGCAAGTACGAGAACGTGCCGATCAAGACCGTGTCGTTCAGCAAGCGGGCACGGCGGGGCATTGGCGTGGTGCCGCCGGTCGATCCGAACAACCAGGATACCTCGGTCCTGATCGGCTCGGAGGACATCAGCAAGCTCGACCGGTTCAGCGAAGGCGACCCGCGCGTGCTGGAGCTGAATGGCGCCTTCAATGTCGGCAATCGCGGCATGGTGGAGTTCATCGAGGTCTTCAAGAACGAGACCGAATATCTCCACACCATGATCACCGCGACGCAGGAGAAGTTCGTCCCGGCCCCAGGCCGGCACGGCACGATCTACGTCGACACCTGCATCGTGGCGCACAGCAACGAGGCCGAGTGGCAGAAGTTCAAGGCCGACCATACCAACGAGGCGATCCTGGACCGCATCGTGGTGGTCAAGGTCCCCTACAATCTGCGCTTGTCGGAAGAGGTGAAGATCTACCGCAAGTTTCTAGACCGCTCGAAATTCAACGCGAAGATCGCTCCACATACGCTTGAAATCGCTTCGATGTTCGCGGTGCTGTCGCGTCTCGACGCGTCGCCAAAATGCGACCTGATGACCAAGCTCAAGATCTACAATGGCGAGGAGGTCCTGGAGAAGGGTCGCCCGAAGAAGCTCACCGTGCACGAGCTGCGCGAGGATGCCAAGCGCGAGGGCCTTTACGGTATCAGCACCCGCTTCATCATGAAGGCGCTGGATACGGCGCTTACCCGCAACGGCGGTACGATCCATCCGATCAACGTGCGCGAGTCGCTGATCGGGATGGTGAAGGAAGCGGACATCGCCGACGACACGAAGAAGCACTATCTCGAGTTTCTCCAGGACACGCTGCACAAGGTCTATTTGGAGATGCTCGAGAAGGACATCACCAAGGCCTTCGTCTACAGCTTCCAGGGTCAGGCGGAGACCTTGTTCCACAACTATCTCGATCACGCCGAGGCCTACGTCACGAAGACCAAGGTCAAGGATCCCGCGACCCGGGACGAGATGCAGCCCGACGAAGCCTTCCTGAAGTCGATTGAGGAGCAGATCGCCATCATCGGTCCCGCGGCCGATGGCTTCCGCCAGGAGGTGATCGCCTACCTGTGGGCCGCAACCCGGCGTGGCGAGAAGATCGACTACGCCTCCTACGAACCGCTGAAGGAAGCGATCGAGAAGAAGCTGATGAACTCGGTCCGCGACATCAGCCGGATCATCACCAAGGCCCGCACGCGGGACGATGAGCAACGGCATAAATACGATGCCATGGTGGAAAATCTGATGTCGCAGGGGTACAACGAGGACAGCATCGATACGATCTTGAAGTATGCCTCCAACCACTTGTGGAAGGACTGAAGGGCAAGGTGGCCTTCCCTCGGGTCGCCGGGCCCAGACCGGCATGAGCACCACTTTCAGGCCCTATTCGGAATCCGAGGCGCTGCGTTCCGACCGCAGCGCCGGCGACCGCAAGCGGCATCGCGAAAAGCTGCGCCGCTCGATTCGCGAGAATATCGCCGACGTGATCGCGGAAGAGAGCATCATCGGGCGCGACCGCGACCGCGTGATCAAGGTGCCGATTCGCGGCGTGAAGGAGTATCGCTTCGTTTATGGCGACAATGCCGGCGGCGTCGGGACCGGTGATGGCAACACCGAGCCCGGGCAGGTGGTCGGCTCGGCCCGCGGCAAGGGTGACCGCGGCCAGAGTCCGGCCGGCAGCGACCCGGGGCTCGACTATTACGAGACGGAGATCACGCTCGACGAGCTGATCGACATCATGTTCGAGGATCTCGAGCTTCCAGACCTGGAGCGTAAGATCCTCAAGCAGGCCATGGCCGAACGGATCGCCAAGCGGCAGGGTTACCGCAAGGCCGGCATCCGCGTCCATCTCGACCGGCGACGGACGGTCAAGGCCAAGCTCCGGCGCAAGATAGCCGCCGGCGTGCCGCTCGTGACGCTGGCCGAGGACGCCGAGCCGGAGACCGGCGACCGGCCGAAGTTTCCGTTCCGCAAGGAAGACCTGACCTACAAGCGGCTGGTGCTCGACGAGCGTGAGGAAAGCAATGCCGTCGTCGTCTGCATCATGGACACGTCCGGCTCGATGGACCGGCTGAAGAAGTACCTGGCGCGCAGCTTCTTCTTCCTCCTCTACCAGTTCCTGTGCACGAAATATAAAGCGGTCGAGATCGTCTTCATCGCCCATCATACGCAGGCCAAGGAAGTCACTGAGGAGGAATTCTTTCACAAAGGTGAGTCAGGTGGCACGCTGATCTCGTCCGGTTATCGAAAGGCGCTGGACGTGATCCAGCAGCGCTATCATCCGGACCACTGGAACATTTATGCCTTTCATTGTTCCGATGGCGACAATTTTGAGTCCGACAATGACGAGGCGATGAAGGCCGCGCGCGAGCTCTGCGAGATCTGCAATCTCTTCGGCTATGGCGAGATCAAGCCGATGGGGTCGCACTATTACGAGAGCTCGATGCTGGAGCGGTTCCGGCGGCTCGACGAGGAGAATTTCCAGTCGGTGCTGATCGAGCGCCGTGAGGATATCTGGCCATCGTTCAAGGCCTTTCTGTCACGTGACGTGGCGACGGCCGAGTAGTCGGCCTCGCCATCAACGCTGCGCCTGCCCAGGTCGAGGCTACCAGCGACAGCAACACCGCCGCGATGAACAGGTGCAGCCCCCAGCTCACCTCCACGGTGCCGATGCCCACGCCCTTGAGGCCGACCAGCATCACGGCCAGCAGGAAGATCTCGGTCATCGCGAGCTTGCTCAACACGGCTAGCCGGTCGATCAGGCGGCGTGCACGATCGACCGGCACCCGATACCAGATCCATACCAGCGCGGCACCCTTGGCCAGCGGGGTCAGCACGGAAAAGAGCAGCACCGCCGCCCATAAAGTCAGATCCAGCCGCCACAGCTCGGCAAGCCCGCTCGCGATCGACACGTCGTGACGCCATAGGAATGGCACCCGGGCCACGAACAGCGGCAGCCACCAGGTCAAGGGAACGCTCAGCAGGCTGAGCACGAGAAGCGGGCCGATCAGCAGCGCTCCGACACCCGGCAGCGCCCTCGCTGGGCTCCCCTCCACGACAATCGTGGGCAAATCCAACGGCTCCAGGGGACAATGCTCGGCGGGACCGCCGCGGCACGCATGAAAGTACCGCGCTGGGCGCAACTGTCGAGCCCTCGCCGCTATGGCTCGCACCCGCTATATGAGATGGATCGCAACCGTCGGGGGGAGTGCGGATGCAATTCGAACGTTTCGCGCTCGCCGAGGCCGGCGGCACTGTCCTGGCACACGGCGTCAAAGCCGGTGCGGTGGTCTTCCGCAAGGGCCGCAAGCTGTCTGCTCCCGACCTCGAGCACCTGCGGGAAGCCGGGGTCGAGGCGGTCTTCGCGGTTCGCTTCGAGCCCGGCGATGTCGGCGAGGACGAGGCCGCCGGTCGAATTGCAGCGCTTGTCGGCGGCACGCACGTGGCCGCGGCCCCCGCTTTCACAGGCCGCGCCAACCTCTATGCCGATGCGCGCGGGGTCCTGGTACTGGACCCGGAACGGATCGACAGCTTCAACCAGATCGACGAGAGGGTCACCCTGGCGTCCCTGCCGGCCTTCGCCGTGGTCGAGCCGCGGCAGATGGTGGCCACCGTCAAGATCATCCCATTCTCGATCCCTTCCGACCTGCTCGAGCAATGCTGCGCCGTCCTGACCGACGGTCCTATGGTGCGGCTGGCGCCTTTTCACCCACGGCGGGTGCGGCTGATCCAGACCGAGCTGCCGAGCGTGGCGCCGAAGGTGCTGGACAAGACCGTCCGCGTCACTCGGGACCGCATCGAGGCCGTGGGCGGCGAGCTGGTTGGCGAGACCCGCTGCACGCATGACCCTGAAGTGCTGGCGAGCCTGATCCGCGACGCTGACGCCGACGGCTTCGACCTGCTGCTGATCGCAGGTGCTTCGGCCATCGCCGATCGGAACGACGTGTTACCCTCGGCCATCCTCGCGGCTGGCGGGCAGGTCGAGCATTTCGGCATGCCGGTCGACCCGGGCAACCTACTGCTGCTAGCGCATCTCGGCCAGCGCCCGGTGTTGGGCCTCCCCGGCTGCTGCCGATCGCCCAAGCTCAACGGTTTCGACTGGGTCCTGGAGCGGCTGGCGGCCGGCCTGACGGTGACCGGCCGCGATATCATGCGCATGGGCGTGGGTGGCCTGCTCACCGAGATCCCCTCACGGCCGCAACCACGTGAGAATGCGGTCGCGATCGCGGTAACGCAACCGCGTGCCGCCGCCATCGTGCTGGCGGCTGGCCAGTCCCGACGGATGGGTGGCCCCAACAAGCTGCTGCTGCCGGTCCATGGCAGACCCATGGTGCGGCATGTGGTCGAGGCGGCCCTCGCCTCCGCGGCGGCGCCGGTGGTGGTCGTGCTCGGGCACCAGCAGCACGAGGTCCGTCAGGCCTTGCGCGGGCTGAAGGTGCGCTTTGCCGTCAACCCGGACTATGCCCAGGGCCTCAGCACCTCGCTGCGGGCCGGGCTCGCCGCACTGCCACCCGACGTCGATGGCGCCGTTGTCTGCCTCGGCGACATGCCGCGGGTGACCGCCGCTCTCATCGACCGCCTGCTGGCCGCCTTCGACCCGGCAGCTGATCGGCGCATCGTGGTCCCGACCCGGCTGGGTCAGCTGGGCAACCCGGTCCTATGGTCCCGCGAACTCTTCGACGAGATGCTGGGCGTCACGGGCGATGTCGGCGCCAGGCACCTGATCCGTGCCCACGCAGCGAGCGTGGCCGAGGTCGAGGTCGAGGACGATGCGGTGTTGATGGATATCGATACCCCCGAGGCGCTGGCGGCTCACGCGGCGGCCGGCGCATGAGCGACATCCGCGACCAGTTCCCGATCTTCGCCGCCCAGGCGCAGCCGTTCCACTATCTCGACAACGCGGCGACCGGGCAGATCTGCGCAGCGGCGGCCGCGGCACTATGGCGGTTCGAGACCACGACCAGGGCCAACGTCAAGCGCGGCGTCTACCGTCTGGCCGACGAGGCGACCAACGCCTTCCAGCGGGCGCGAGCCGAGGTGGCGGCCTATATCGGCGCCGCCGATGCCGATGAAGTCGTTTTCACCTCGGGATGCACGCTGGCGATCAACATCGCGGCACACGCCCTGTCGGCACGCCTGCGGCCGGGCGACGAGATTCTGGTCTCGGAACTCGAGCATCACAGCAATCTGGTGCCATGGCAGATGGCGGCCCAGCGCACGGGTGCCCGGATTCGTGCGATCCCGGTCACGGATGACGGCAGGCTCGGCTACGACCGGCTGGGCGAGCTGGTGACCGAACGAACCCGGGTCGTGGCCGTGGGCCATGCCTCCAACGTCACGGGTGCCGTGGCCGAGGTCGGGCTACTGCGCGATGCTGCCCATTCCGTAGGCGCCGTCTTCCTGCTCGACGGCGCGCAGCGAGCGCCGCACGGGCCGCTCGATGTGGGTGCGCTGGGCTGCGATCTTTACGCATTCTCGGCGCACAAGATGTTCGGGCCCACCGGAGCCGGTGCCCTTTGGGGCCGGAAGGAGCTGCTGGCCGAGTTGCCACCGTTTCTGGGCGGCGGGGAGATGATCCGCCGGGTCGAACTCGAGCGGTCGACCTACGCTCCACCGCCGCATCGCTACGAGGCCGGCACGCCGGCCATCGGCCCGGCGATCGGGATGGGAGCGGCCGCAGCATGGCTCGCCACGCTGGACTGGCAGCGACTGGCCGAGCAGGAAATGCTGCTGACGGCGCGGATGCTGGATGGCCTCGCGGACTTGCGCGGCGTGCGCATCCAGGGGCCGCATGGTACCCAGGCACGGTTGGGCGTGGTGTCGTTCACCGTCGATGGCGTGCACCCGCACGATGTCTGCCAGATGCTCGACGAGCACGGCGTCTGCCTGCGCGGCGGTCATCATTGCGCGCAGCCCTTGATGGACGCATTCGACCTGCCGGCGACCGCCCGCGCCAGCCTCGCACCCTACAACAACGCCGCCGACGTCGACGCGATGCTGACCGGCCTCGACATGGTGATCCGGCGCCTTCGCTTGGATGCCCGATGACCCAGCAGCTCTACAACGACGCCATCCTGGCCGAGGCCAAGTCCGCGCACGGCAATGGCCGTCTGGCCGAGCCGGACGTATCCCTGACTTGCGACAATCCACTCTGCGGTGACCGGGTGACGGTCGATCTGCGGCTCAGCGACGGCACCGTCACCGAGCTGAGCCAGCGGACGCGTGGCTGTCTGCTGACGCAGGCGGCGGCATCGGTGCTCGGTCGACATGCGGCCGGCGCCACCGCGACCAGCGTGGCCGAGGTGACGGCACAGTTGCAGCGTGTGCTGTCGGGCGAGACGCTTGATCCGGACTGGCCCGAGCTCGCGATGTTCGCTCCGGTCAGCGCTATCAGGAGCCGCCACGAATGTGTGTTGCTGCCTTTCCGTACGCTGAGCCAGGCGCTGGGCGGGGCCGACCGTAGCTGAGCTGCCGCCCGTCAGGCGGCGTCCAGCTGTCGTTCGGGTCGTGCCTCGTCGAACGCGGGGAGGCGCAGGCAGGCGGTCTCGATGCGCCGGATCTGCGGGAACGGCACCAGATCACAGTTGTAGCGCCGCGCATTGTACACCTGCGGGACCAGGCATAGATCCGCCAGCGTCACCTGATCGCCATAGCAGAAGGCCCCGGCCACGGCCGCGAGCCGCGCTTCGAGCGAGGTGAAGCCCTCGGCGATCCAGTGCCGGTACCAGCCGCTCCGCTCACGGTCTCCGACGCCCAGTCGATGCTGCAGGTGCTGCAGCACCCGCAGGCTGGTCAGCGGACCGATCTCGCAGGCGAGATGCTGGGCCAACGAGCGCACTTGCGCCCTCCCCACTGGGTCCGCCGGCATGAGTGGTGGCTCGGGGAACCTCTCGTCGAGATACTCGACGATCGCCATGGATTGCGTCAGCGTAACCTCGCCGTCCTCCAGGGTCGGCACCAAACCCTGGGGGTTGCGGGCCAGGTAATCGAGCGTGCGATGGGTCCCCCGGCGAAGGTCTACCGGCACCGCGTCCCAGCTTAAGCCCTTCAGACGCAGTGCTATGCGCACGCGGTAGGCCGCGGAGCTGCGCGAGTAGTCGTAGAGCCGCATCAAAGATGCCTCACTGGCCAGCGTGTTCTTGGTCGCGCAACGCGACCGCATCATGCATCCATTCTAAGGCGACCGAGCCCGCACTGCCTCCCAAGATCGTCCAACGCGACCCAAATTGACTGTCGTTTTCCTTCAAGCTGTATCCGATGATGGCGGTGCGGGGCTGCCTCGGCGCCTGCCAGGTGGCGCCATGCCAAGCATTGCCGTCCGCCGCGCCTTGCGAAGTTCCCCCGGCGAGCCCAGTTGCGGCTTGGATCGGTCGCGTTCGACCGAATGGATGCGCCCCATAGCTGCAATGACGTCACGATGACATCGGATACGGTACCTTCTTCCACCCGTCGACTGTCAGTGGCACCGATGATGGATTGGACGGACCGGCATTGCCGCCAGTTCCATCGGCTGCTGGCACCGCGCGCCCTGCTCTATACGGAGATGGTGCACGCCGGCGCGGTATTGCACGGCGACGTCGAGCGGCATCTCGGCTTCGCCGCGGCCGAGCACCCCGTGGCGCTGCAACTCGGTGGCTGCGAGCCAGCGGAGCTGGCCCGAGCCGCCACTGTCGGCGCTGCCATGGGCTACGACGAGATCAACCTCAATTGCGGCTGTCCGTCCGATCGCGTCCAGCGCGGGCGCTTCGGTGCCTGCCTGATGGCGGAGCCGGCGCGCGTGGCCGACGCGGTCGCCGCGATGGCCGCAGCGGTATCGGTGCCGGTTACGGTCAAGTGCCGGATCGGAATCGACGACAGCGAGGAGTTTGATTTTCTCGCCCGCTTCGTGGCCACCATTCGCGCCGCAGGCTGCCGGACCTTCATCGTGCATGCCCGCAAGGCTTGGCTCAAAGGTCTCAGCCCGAAGGAGAACCGTGAGGTCCCGCCACTGCGCCACGATGTCGTGCACCGTCTGAAACGGGAGTTTCCCGAGCTGCAGATCGTACTCAATGGCGGCCTCCGCGAGCCCACGGCAGCACTGGACCAGATGCGTCGCGTCGACGGGGTGATGATCGGGCGGGAAGCCTACGAGAACCCTTGGTCCCTGACCACGTTCCACCGGTTGCTGATCGACGACGGTGCTGAGATTCGTGGACGCCACGAGATCGTCGAAGCGATGGCGGCCTATGCTGCCGCCCAGGGCGCGCGCGGCGTTCCGATTCGCGCCGTGGTCCGCCACATGCTGGGCCTGTTCAACGGCTTGCCAGGGGCGCGGGCGTGGCGCCGACGCCTGTCGGCGGTGACGCCCACGGACCCGCCCTCGGTGCTGCTCGAGGCCGCAAGCCTGATCCAACGGCCATGCAATCTGGCGGCTTGAGCACATCTCCAAGCCTTAACGATCCCTTGATACCGTTCGTATAGGCTCGCCCAAAGCATGAGGGTGACCATGACGCTTGACCCACGCCGATCCACGCTCTGCCATCATTCACCCTCACTGCTCCACGATGTGCGAGGGGCTACCGCGATCGAGTACGCCCTGCTCGCTGCCCTGGTGGCAGTCGTGTCCATCGCTGGTCTGCAGGCTCTGGGCGGCGGCACGGGCGGGCTTTATGGCCAGCTGGGGGCGATCTCCGCGGCGATCGATGGGGCGCTGGGCAGATGATCAGTGTCTGGCGTGCCGCCCTGTCAACTTTCGAGTGGCAGTGACCTCCTGGAAGACCAGAGGCCGCAGCTCAAGCGCCGAGGCTGTTGTCGCTCGGGCGGCCAGCAGCAGGATCTAACCGGTCGTCGGATCGCCGGTGGCCATGCTTGGTCGCAAGTACGGATTGATCAGGCCGCCATAAGCCGCGGGCGGGCCCGCGGTCAAAGTAGAACCGGCTGGCACTTGGGTGCGGCATCACCAAGGGTGCGGCAGACCTGGTGCGCCGCAGCCTCGTCGGCCACGGGGCCGACCAGAAGCGGTTCCGGTCCGTCGCCTGACCCGGCCAGCTTGCCCAATCCGCGCAGCTCGGCCGCGTGCTCTGCACGTATAGCCTGCCATTGGGACGTGGCGGCCGCCGCATCGGGAAATTTGCCGACATCGACGAACCACCCGCCAGTGGGCATTCGAGCGGCATCCACAAGGGCCAAAGCTGGCGTCAACCGACGTGGTCCGACGTCCGGCGTCGGCGGCGCAGGCACCGGCTGGCTCGGTGCCACCGAGCGAGGGCGGGGTAACGTCTTCCTAGGCACGGAACGACGTGGTGTGTCCCATTCAGGTATCGATTGCGGCGCCAATGCAGCCGCCTTGGCGATTGGATCGACGAGACCGCGCACGGTCGCGAAATAGGTCAGGTTGGCGCGCAGGTCGGCTCCATCGAGATCGACGCGACCGAGCCGCTCGGCGCTGACAAGGTCGCCCTGCAGGCCATAGGCGAGCGCAAGATTCTGGCGTGTCCGCCTGGTCGACTCGGCGCCTTCCGCCAGCGGCCGCAGCAAATCCAAGGCCTCCGGAAATTTCTCCTGCAGCGCCAGCGACAGCCCGAGATTGTTCCGCAGCTGCATCGACCCCGGCATCAATGCCAGTCCCTGCCGATAGGTTTCAGCGGCCTGGTCGTGCTGGCCCAAGAGATCGTAAGCGACGCCAAGGGCGTTGATCGCCGCACTGTCGCTCGGATCACTTGCCACAATCTGCCGCAGATGGTCGGCGGCAACCTCCGGCCGACGGATCGCGATCATGGCGCGGGCATAGCCGTAATGGGCGGCAGGCAGCGTGGGCTCGAGCGCCAGGGCCCGCTCGAACGCGCGGCTCGCATCGAGCCCACGGCCCGTGGCCAGAAGCGAATCGCCCAAGCCGATGGCCGCGCGGACATTGGTGCGGTCGATGGCTCCCGCCTGTTCGAACAGCGTGGCCGCCGTATCGACCTCGCCGCTCCGCAAGGCCGTCTCGCCCAGCCTGACCAAGCTGTCCGACCGCGTCCGGGCACTTTCGGGAAGAATGTCGCCAGGACGCTCACTTGCCAGCAGCGGGCTTTCGGGCGCGCCACCGCACCCCGCCAGGACCAACGCCAACGCGGCGAGCGATGCTGCATGACGGGCTCGGCGGGGCAGCAGGCTCATCCCAAACTCCAACGCGATCGGCAGACGAGCCGGAGTATCGAAGTAAAGCTTTATGAATTGGTTAAGCGATTCAGGTCTCGGTCACCTTGCCCAGAAGGACGGGGCGCCGGGCGCCGGTTACGGCCGGCAGGTTGGCGGCGATGCCGTCCACGCGCGCCGAGGCCAGCAGCGCGAAGGCGATCGCCTCCTTATAGTCGACCGGCAGGCCGTAACGATCGCTGGTGGTGACCTGCATGGGCGCCAGTGCCAGGGTCAGGCGGCGCATCAGCTCCCCGTTTCGCGCTCCGCCACCGCTGACGACGACCTCGGCCGCAGGCTGGCTCGGCTCCACATACTGCCGATACGACAGGGCCACCACCTGAGCCGTGAGCTCGGTCAGCGTGGCGAACAGGCTCCGCCAAGCCCGCTCGTCGGCGGGTGGATGCCGCTCGAGCAGGCCGTCGACGAACGCGGCGCCGTACTGTTCGCGCCCGAACGAGCGCGGCGGTGGCGTCGCCAACGCGGGATCCGCCAGCAGCTCCGCAAGCAACCGCGGATCCACGTCCCCGGCGGCCGCGAGCCCTCCGTCGCGGTCGCAGCTCTCCGCTCCGCCAGAGTGCCGTCGCGCCAGTTCGTCGAGTGCCATGTTGCCCGGCCCGCAATCGAAGCCAAGCACCGCCGCCGTAGGATCGTCGTGCGGCGGCAGCGCCGTGAGGTTGGAGATTCCACCGAGATTGAGCGCCAGCACACCCGTGTTTGGTCGCGACAGCAGCCAGCGGTCAACGATCGGCACCAGCGGTGCGCCGCAGCCACCGGCAGCGATGTCGTTCTGCCGGAAATCACTCACCACCGGGCAACCCAGCCGCTCGGCCAGGAAGGCGGCCTCACCGATCTGCAACGTGGCCACGCCATGCTCGTGCGCCACGGTCTGGCCGTGACTGCCAACGAGATCCAACGTCACGCCCAGCGCCTCGGTGAGATCAGCCGCCGCGTCGGCAAAGGCCTCCCCCGTCAGACGGTTAAGGCACGAGAGCTCCAGCGCATCGGCGGCATGCGCCCGCAGCAGGCGCGCCGCCAGACCCTCATCCCACGGGACCGTTCTCGCCCCGAGCAACTCCAGCAGACGCGGCTCGCCGGCGGCGACCCGGCACACCGCCACGTCTATGCCGTCCATGGACGTGCCGCTCATCAGGCCGGCAACGATCCGCACCGGTGCCGTCCGAACAGTCTCGATGCGCCGCGCCGCCACCGGGCTCACAGCGTGCCGGGAAAGGCGCCGCCGTCGATCAGCAGGTTCTGCCCGGTGATGTAGCCGGCGCTGGTCGAGCACAGGAAAGCGCAGAGCTGGCCGAACTCGGCGGCGTCGCCGAATCTGCCGGCCGGGATGGCGGCCCGCGCCGCTCGCTCAATCTCCTCCAGCGCCACTCCCCGTCGGGCCGCATTGGCGGCCAGATTGCTGGTCAGCCGATCGGTCGCAAAGCGTCCGGGAAGGATGTTGTTGATGGTGATGCCCTGCCCCGCCACCGCCCGCGAAAGGCCGGCCACGAAGCCCGTGAGGCCCGTCCGCGCGCCGTTGGAGAGGCCGAGCTCGGCGATGGGTGCCTTGACGGCGGCCGAGGTGATGTTGACGATTCGACCGAAGCCGCGCGTCCCCATGCCGTCGACGACCGCGCGCATCAGCTCGATCGGCGTCAGCATGTTGGCCCGCAGCGCCGCGAACCAGATGGCCTCGTCCCAGTCACGGAAGTCGCCCGGCGGCGGGCCGCCCGCATTGTTGACCAGGATGTCGGGCTCCGGGCAGGCCGCCAGCACCTGGGCTCGACCCTCGGGCGTCGTGATGTCCGCCGCCACGGCGGTCACCGCCACACCGTGCAGGCGACGGATGTCCTCGGCCGTGGCCTCCAGCGCCTCATGCCCACGCGCGTTGATCACCAGCGCCACGCCATTTTCGGCCAGCGCCACCGCACAGGCTCGGCCGAGGCCCTTGCTCGCCGCGCAGACTATCGCCCGACGCCCGGCAATCCGCAGATCCATCATGTTTCTCCAGCCTCCTGTTCCTGTTCGAGCTCCTCGAGCACCTGCCGCGCCAACGGCATCGTCAGCGGCCGACGCGCCCGCAGGGAAGCCCGGTCGAGCGCCCGCACCACGAGGCGCGCAGCCGCGAACGAGCGCTCGATCCGGTTGACCAGAAAGGGCACCACACCGGCATCGGCGTGCAGCTGTCGATCGGCCAACTGCTTGACCAGCAGCGCTGCCAGCAGGCCGTCGTCGGGTGGCCCGATCCGCACCGGCCATGCGGTCAGCAGCCGCGATCGCAGATCCGGCAGACGCAGCGGCCATGCCGCCACCGGACGACCGGCGGTAAGCAACAACCCGCCTCCCCGCTCGGCCAGCCGATTGTAGAGATGAAACAGCAGCGTCTCGTCGGCCATGTCCTCGGCGTCGTCGACCACGCAGGTGATGGCGTCATTCAAGCGGCGTAGCGGTGCTGCCGGCTCCCAGAGCTCGTGCCCGCGCAGATAGACGGCCCCGGCCCGATCGGCCCAGATACGCGCGAGATGGGATTTGCCACTCGCCCGCGGACCGATGACGAGACAGGCGATTGAAGGCCAGGCCGGCCAGCGCAGCACGGCATCCAGGGCTTCCTGGTTGCACGGTGACGGGAGGAAGTCGGCCAAGCCCTCGCCGGCAGCGTAAGGCAGGTCCAATACCAACTGACGGGAAAAAGTCGCCGGTCGTTCCGGCGAGGTTGGCGAGGCGGCACTGGTGGGCAAGGGATCGTCAGCGGGCGACGCGGGCGAGCATCCAGATTCGCCCGGCTGAATGCACATAGGCGAAAGCCGAGCCGATCACGAAGACGGCGGTCAGGACGAGAACGGGATGCACCAGGACCTCCAACGCCGGAAGGTAGGACAGCTGGCCCAGGACAACCCCGCCGAGCATGATCTGAAAGAAGGTCGACAGCTTGCCGACCAGCAATGGCTCGACACGGAAACGGCCGGCGAGCATGCGCAGCGCCAGGGTGCCGAGCACCATGAGAAGATCCCGGCCGATCACCAGCAGAGCTATCCAAGGCGGCAGATGTCCACCGAACGCCAGCGTCAGGAACAGGCTGTCCATGAGCAGCTTGTCGGCGATCGGGTCAAGCACGGCCCCCAACGGGGTGATCCGGTTGAACCGCTTGGCGACGTAGCCGTCGGCCAGGTCGGTGAAGGCCGCGAAGAAGAACACCAAGGCGGCAGCGTGATAGTCGCCGGCGTCGACGAGCAGGACGAGCGGCAGCACGCAGAACAAACGCGCCAGGGTCAGCACGTTCGCCGCGTTGCGATCCAGCACGCTCAAGGCGTAGCGGGCGACACGTACGGCTGCGAATCCAACGCCGCCGGCTCGTCCGCTGGATGCAGCCGCCATCCATCGCTCTCCTGATCCAACGCCAAGCCAACTCGCCCAACCGCTGCCTTCAGCGGCTCCAAGTCCCCCACAAAGCCGATCTGCACCCGTGCCTCGGACTGGCTGAACATATCGAGCGTCACCGAGCGAATCTCCTCGAGTGTGCCCAGATCACGACTTATTTGCACCCATGCCCGCAGACCGGCAAGCGGCACCACCACCGGAAGCACCTGCATCGCTTCCGTCTGCCCTATGGTCTCTGCCTTCCAATTGTCCTCGATCGACGCAATCACGGCGCCCACGGCACGATTCATGGTCGCCTCCGGAGGCTCGCCCGGCGCCGGTTCGATAACGGTTTTCAACAACGGTCGGTTCCAGGCGTCTTCACGCCGCACCGTCACGTCGATGCCAGACAATGGTCCTGCCGGGTCCGAGTACCGTAAGCTGGCCGTGGCGACCACCACGGTCGACGTGCCGTAGCGGCCTGCCAACGCATCGAGCGAGGCGCGGTCGGCACTCATGATCGCTTCAGGCGACGCTGCGGCGATGTCCGCAAGGTCACCCAGCGGCAAGGCCAGGACGGTCACCGTCGCCTGGTCGATCCCATCATACCAGGCGGCCCGCCATGGGCTGGCGTCGACCCAGGCCACGGGCGCATCATCGATCAGCTCGACCGGTACCACGAGGATCGGGTCCGACCGGCGGATGACGTAAGGAATGCCGGCGCCTTCCAGCAGCGCTTGGACCGCTGTCGCGACATAGCTGACGTTCAGCGTCCCGATATAGCGGTTGGGCCCGACCTTCTCCTGCGCGATCTCGAAGCTGTTGACGTACTGTTCAATCGCACCGGTGGATACGTCCGGCAGGCGGCCATGGGCGGAGGGCGCCGTGAGCCGCTGCATCAGGCGCCGCAGCCCGTCGCGTTTGCCGGCCGTGATGGCCACCTCCCGCGCGGCGACACCACTGTCGGCCGTCGCGTCGACGGGTACACCCTGGACCCGGTACATGTCGGCTGCATCAGCCGTGGAGGCCATGGCGAGCAGTGCCAAGGCGACGGCAGCAGCATGCAGCCACCAGGACCGAGCGGAAGCTTCGTTGCGCATCGCGATGTCACTCTGTATGCGTTGGCTTCTGTCGCCGACCGACCCGAGTCCCCGTCAACTACCTACGCAAGCATGACGATACAAGGCACACCAGCCGCCGGCCGTTACGCCGAGGCCGGCGTCGACATCGACGCCGGGGCCGACCTCGTACAGCGAATCGCGCCCATGGCCAAAGCCACGGGCCGTACTGGCACCATGGGCAGCCTCGGGGGGTTCGGCGGTTTGTTCGACCTTGCCGCCTGCGGCTTCCGTGACCCCGTGCTGGTAGCGACGACCGACGGTGTCGGCACCAAGGTGCTCCTCGCCGCCGAAGCCGGTGCGAATCATGCCGTCGGCATCGATCTCGTGGCGATGTGCGTCAATGACCTGGTGGTGCAGGGTGCGCAGCCGCTGTTCTTCCTCGACTATTTTGCCACCGGCCGCCTCGTTCCGGCTGTCGCCGGCGAGGTGGTGGCGGGCATCGGTGAAGGCTGCAGACTCGCCGGGTGTGCCCTTATCGGCGGCGAAACCGCCGAGATGCCTGGCCTTTACGGGCGTGGCGAATTCGACTTGGCCGGGTTCGCCGTCGGTGCGGTCGAGCGCGACGCCGTGCTACCGCGCCCCGACCTGGTCGAGGACGGCGATGTCGTCCTGGGCCTGGAGTCGTCTGGCGTGCACGCCAACGGCTTCTCGCTGGTCCGGCTCGTGCTGCGCGAGCAAGGCTTGGCCATTAGCGATCCCTGTCCCTGGAACCCCGAGCAGCAGCTCGGCGATGTGCTGCTGGCGCCAACCCGCATCTATGTCGCGAGCTGCCTCGCCGCCATCGAAGCGGGCGGGGTGAAGGCACTGGCCCACGTCACCGGCGGCGGTCTGGTGGAGAACCCGCCGCGGGTGCTGGGCGAAGGCCAGATCATGCGGATCGATGCGGGCAGCTGGAGGCTGCCTCCCGTATTCGCATGGCTGGCGCGCGCCGGCCAACTCGGCGCCATGGACCTGATGCGCACTTTCAACTGCGGCATCGGGATGATCCTCGTGGTCGACCAGACCAGGGTCGAGGCGGTACGCACGGCGCTCGTCGCCGCCGGCGAAACGGTCCATACGATCGGCAACGTGGTGACCGCCTCCGGTCGGCCCCGGGTCGAGTTCAGTGGCCTCGAGGGCACATGGCCCGCCGTCGCGTCGCGGTCCTGATCTCGGGCGGCGGCTCGAACCTCCAGGCTCTGATCGACGCTACCGCGCGCCACGACGCCCGCGCAGAAATCGTGCTCGTCATCAGCAATTGCCCCGGCGTGCAAGGTCTGGCCCGGGCCGCACGTGCCGGAATCGAAACCGCGCTCATCGAGCACCGAGCTTTCGCCGGGCGACCCGACTTCGAGGCGGCCATCGATGCGAGACTTCGCGATGCGCGCGTTGACCTGGTCTGTCTTGCCGGCTTCATGCGCATTCTGACGACCGGCTTTGTCGAGCGCTGGCACAACCGGCTGATCAATATTCATCCTTCCCTGCTGCCCAGTTTTCCCGGCCTGCACACGCACGCTCGGGCACTCGCGGCCGGCGTGCAAGCGCATGGCTGTACGGTTCATCTCGTCCGTCCGGAGGTCGACACCGGGCCGATCCTGGTGCAGGGCTTGGTGCCGGTGCGGCCGGCGGACGATGAGGTGACACTGGCCGCGCGTGTCCTCGAGCTGGAGCACCGTTGTTACCCGTTGGCATTGGAGCTGCTGGCATCAGGCGCCATCGCCGCCAATGGCGACCGGGTCGTGGGTGATGGGCCACGCTTGGTACTGCACCCTTCGCTGACCGCAAGCGTGCGCTGACGATGCAGCGGATCGCGCCCGAATCCTGGTTCCGCGTGCGGCGCCTGGACGACGACGTAACCTGGATCGACGAGCCCTGTATCAAGGAGTTCTACCGCTGCAATTTGTGGCACGTGCGCGGCCGCGAACGTGACCTGCTGGTCGATTCGGGCTGGGGTGTGGTCAGCCTGCGCGAGCATATCCCGCTGGTGACCGAGAAGCCGTTGGTTGCCGTCGCCAGCCACACGCACTTCGATCACATCGGCGGTCACCACGAGTTCGCCGAGCGCTGGGTGCATGGCAGCGAAGCCGCACTGCTGGCTGCACCCACGCGACTGAACACGCTGGTCGAGCCCTATGTGAGCGATGCAGTGTTCGACGCGCTACCACCCGAGCCCTACGCCTCGACGACGTATTGCCCTCGGGCCGCGGCCGCCACGCGGCTGCTGGAAGACGGCGATACGGTCGATCTCGGCGACCGCATGCTGGAAGTCATTCACACCCCCGGGCATTCGCCGGGGGGCGTCGCACTGTTCGAGCGAACCACAGGCATCCTGTTCTCCGGCGATATCGTCTATGACGGGCCACTGATCGAGGACTGCCCCGGCGCCGATGCGGACGCCTATGTGCGCAGCATGAATCGCCTGCTCAACCTGCCGGTGCGGGTCATGCATGGCGGGCACTTCCCGAGCTGCTCGGGCGACCGGCTGCGCCAGCTAATCCGGTGCTGGCTTGTCAGCCGAGCCGCCGACGGCTGATCGGCACCGATTAACAAGGCGCCGGCCGGAGCCTCGCGCGCCGCGCAAATGGAGCGCGACGTCGGCGTACTACCTTGGGGACCCACCGAGAACGTGAAGTTGCGGCGCGTTCTGCTGCTGGCTCAACGCTACCTGGGATCGACCCTCCATCAGCCAGAACACGCCGCCCAAAGCGGAGTTCGCGAGATCGACCAAACGGCGCAGCAGGGCTGCGGCAAGGGCAGCATCTGGTGGAACTCCGACGACACCGTACACGGCGACGAACACGCCCTCGGCCAAGCCTATGCCGTTCAGCGAGATCGGCACCAAGCTCAGCAGCGGCACGAGGCTGCCGACCAGGATGACGTCGCCCAGCCGTACTTGGGCACCGACCGCCTGCAGAACACAGTATTGGGCCAGGAAGATCGTACAGTAGAACGGCACCGACAGCAGCAGTGCGCGCCGAAGGGCATGCCCGCGCCGGGTCTGCCGCGCGACTGTGATGACGATCCGCTGCATCTTCCGGATCAGCCGTCGGACAAAACGTGGCAGCCGCTCGATCACTACGGGCATCAGCTTGATGAGAGCCGTCGGCACGAGCAACACGGCAGCCACCGCGCCCAGCAGACCGAGCACGGCCGCGAGCAGGATGATAACCGGGCCCTGTTGGCCCGACGATAGCGGGCCGATCAGCAGCCCGATCGCGCTGAACACCAGCATCACGAAGAACCCGGTCAGCCGCTCGATCAGGATCGTGCCGGCGACCCGCTCGGTACGGCCATGCGAGGGGGTCAACATCAACCGCATCACGTCGCCGCCGACGCTGGTCGGAAGAAAATTGCTGAAGAACATCCCTACCCAGTAGAGCTGCATCGCCGTCTGGAAACGGAGCTTGATGCGGTTGTCCCGCAGCAAGCCATTCCATTTCTCGGCCGAGAGCAGCACGCCGAGCACCGAGACCAGGAAGGCACCGGCAACCCAGCTGAGATCCGCACGCCGCAGCACGGCTGCCACGGCACCCCAATCGACCAGATAGCCGAGCAGAATCAGTAAGCAGGCGCCGACCACCAGCTTTGCCAGCGCAAGAATCAAGCCCGGTTCCTTTCAGCTTACATCGATGGAGCGTGAACTGGTAACATTGGGCGTGGCGTTGGGGCAGCGGCGGCTGATGGCTTACTGCCCAATACCCATCAACTATGGGCAGAAAGTCACTCCTTGACAAGTGAACTCCGGCTAGGGCCTTGCGCGCCCTTGGCGTCTTGCCGGCCCGGAATAGATGACCAATGCCATCCGTCCAATAAGACTGAGCTACCCCCACCCCCGATCGCACCGCATCGCATATTCTGATCTAACCCCTTGATCGGGCCACTGCGGCACCCCGGTACTCGCAGGCCAGGACAAGGTCTATGGGCCATGCGGATCTTAACGATTAAAAGTCTTTCAGAAAACGGCCGCGACGCCTTCCCGCGTTACCGATCGCCGCTCCGGATGGTACCAAGCGGTCTAATCAGACGAAATCTTACAAAATGGATGGTAAATGCGCGTAAGCTCCTCTCATCTCGGCATGGCTTGCAAGGCGGGCTATCTCCAACACGGCATTTCACTTTCTCGCCGTGCACGCCTGTGGCTGGCCGTCCTGCTGGCCGGAGCGGCGCTCGCTGGGCCCAGCCCTGCCACCGCCGACAACGGTATCGGCGGCTGGTCGTCCACCCTGGCCAAATGGCCGCTGATCCCGATCCATGCCGTCCTGCTGCCCGACGGCCGTGTACTGACCTATGGCAGCAATGGCGACGGCGCGCAGACCGGACAGTTCATCTACGATATCTGGAGTCCAACCCGAGGTTTTGGCGCCAACGCGCATTGGACGCTGCCCAACGTCACCTCGACCGACCTGTTCTGCAGCGCGCAGATCGTGCTGCCGCGCAGCGGCAATGTCGCCCTGCTCGGCGGCGACAAGTGGAACGGCTCCAGAACGACCAATGTCGGCAACAACAAGTCCAACGTCTTCAGCCCGGCCACGGATGCGCTGACACCCGGTGCGCCGATGCGCGCCGCGCGCTGGTACGCTACCGCCACCACGCTGCCGAACGGCGAGACCTTCATCCAGGGCGGCAAGAGCGGTGGTGAGGGGCGACCCGAAATCCGCGACGTGGCGGGCAATTTCCGCGAGCTGAGCGGCATCGACACATCGACCCTCTACTGGTGGTACCCGCGCAACTGGGTGGCGCCTGACGGTCGGATCTTCGGCTTCTCCGACCGAACCATGTATTACATCAACCCCAAAGGCAAAGGGACGATCCAGATCCTCGGCGACATGGCCAAGAACGGTCCGAGCGGCATCACCTCGACCGAAGTCATGTTTGCGCCGGGGCGGATCCTGCGTGTCGGCGGCGGGGCTATAAGAACCTCGCAGGACAAACCCGGCAGAAAAGCCGCCGTCGTAATCGACATCAACGGCGGCACGCCGAAGGTCACGGCCGTCGCCCCCATGCCTGTGGGGCTGCACTGGGCTACCGCCACCGTCGCCGCCGATGGGCGGGTGGTGGTGACCGGTGGCGGACCGAGCAACAACCAGCTCGCCGGCGCCAACTATAATGCGCTGATCTGGAACCCGAGCACCAACACATGGACCGTGGGCGCCAAGACCCAGCCGACCGCCAAGCGCGCCCGGCTCTACCACTCGATCGGCCTGTTGCTGCCGGACGCCACCATCCTGGTCGGCGGCGGCGGTGCCAGCGGCACCACGGTCAAGGGCCCGGCCATCAACACCAACGCCGAGATCTACTACCCCCCCTATCTGTACACGGCGGCGGGGCAGTTGGCGCCACGGCCACAGATCAAGCAGGCGCCCGCGGTCGTCACGGTGGGAACGCGCTTCGCCGTCACCGTCGACAACCCGCTGGCGATCGCGCGGGTGACGCTGGTCAAGACCGGCTCGGTCACCCACAGCTTCAACATGGACCAGGGCTTCATGGGGCTGTCATTCACCCGCTCGGGCAACCAGCTCCTGATCAACGCCCCGGCCAACCTGAACCTGGCCACGCCGGGCCGCTACCTGCTGTTCGTGCTGAATGCGCAAGGCGTGCCGTCGGTGGCCCGCATCGTGGCCGTGGCCGATGCCGCCAGCCCGCCGCAGGTGGCGGCCTTCGACGGGCTGGAGTACATCGCCTCCTATCCCGACCTGATCCAGACACTGGGTGCCAACGCCGCTGCCGGCACACAGCACTACCAGCTCTACGGCCAAGCCGAGGGCCGCGTGCCCGATAGCTTCAACGCCGCCCAATATCTCACCAACTACGCTGACCTGCGCGCCGCCTTCGGCACCAATCTCGATGCCGCGGCCGCTCACTACATCACCAGTGGTTATCGCGAGGGCCGCACCGACAAGGCCCCCCCGACCGGTTACTGAATCGGCAGATCTAAGGCTGCAGGCGCGGGAGGGCCGTCCGGGCCGCCCGACGCCTCGGCGGAGGATCCACCGACGATCTAGATTCCGGCAAAGATGCACACAATCTCCATCTGGAGGTTCTCGGCTCTAAGGAAGCCGTGCATCGAGTTTGCCCCGCCGCCTCGCTAAATCGCTCGAGGGCTCCCTCACGCCGGCCGATCCTCAAACGGGCCGATAGAGGGCAGCACTGCCGCGATAGAGGCAGAGCAGGTCGCGGCGCGAGTCGAGACGGAGAACGACCAGGCGGCCGCGGCTGCCGGCGGCGGATGACTCCGCAACGTCGCGCACGTCGTAGCCCCGCCGCTCCGCCT
>JBATRI010000499.1:0-9398 GCA_049292515.1 Geminicoccaceae bacterium | reverse complement strand
CGCCGGCGCCGAGGGCCAGCTTCAGCGCCGAGAGCGGGGCGTCGAGGGAGCCTTGCGGGGTGCTCGGGCTGCGGGTGCCGCGGCGCGAGGTCGGCGAGGCCTGGCCCTTGGTCAGGCCGTAGATCTCGTTGTTGAACAGCAGGATCTGCAGGTCGAGATTGCGGCGCAGCGCGTGGATCAGGTGGTTGCCGCCGATCGAGAGCAGGTCGCCGTCGCCGCCCACGACCCAGACGTCGAGGTCGGGGTTGGCCAGCTTGACGCCGGTGGCGACGGCCGGGGCGCGGCCGTGGATGGTGTGGAAGCCGTAGGTCTCGACATAATAGGGGAAGCGCGCTGCGCAGCCGATGCCGGAGACAAACACGGTCTGCGCCGGGTCGGCCTGGAGGTCGGCCAGCGCCTTGAGCACCGCCTTCAAGATGGCGTAGTCGCCGCAGCCGGGGCACCAGCGGACTTCCTGGTCGGTGGCGTAGTCCTTGGGCTGACGGAGGACGGGGGCGTTCATGTGATCAGGCCTCCAGGGCCGCTTCGATGGCGGCGTCGAGCTCGGCCACGGTGAAGGGCTTGCCAGTGACCTTGGACAGGCCCTTGGCGGGGACGAGATACTCGCTGCGCAACAGCGTCACGAGCTGGCCGTGGTTCATCTCGGGCACGATGATCCGCTCGAAGGTGCCGAGCAGCTGGCCCAGATTCTTCGGCAGCGGCCAGATGTGGCGCAGGTGGACATGGGCCACGTCCAGGCCGCGGGCGCGGGCGTTGGCGACCGCACGGGCGATGGGCCCATAGGTGCTGCCCCAGCCGACGACGGCCAGCCGGGCACCGGCAGCGCCATCCTCGCAGGCCTGCTCGGGCAGATCGTCGGCGACGCGCAGGACCTTGTCCCAACGGGCCTCGGTCATGCGCTGGTGGTTGGCCGGGTCGTAGGAGATGTTGCCGCTGTCATGGTCCTTCTCGATGCCGCCGATGCGGTGCTCGAGGCCGGGCGTGCCGGGCCTGACCCAGGGGCGGACGAGACGCTCGTCGCGCAGGAACGGCTGGAAGCCCTCGGGCTCGGTGCGGAAGCGAGCCGGGAAGGCCGGGGTGGCGTCGACGTCGGGGATCAGCCAGGGCTCGGACGAGTTGGCGAGGAAGCCGTCGGTCAGCAGCATGACCGGGGTCATGTGGTGGATGGCCAGGCGCACCGCCTCGCGCGCCATGGCGAAGCAGTCCGACGGGCTGGCGGCGGCTAGGACCACGATCGGCGTGTCGCCGTTGCGGCCGTAGACCGCTTGGTAGAGGTCCGACTGCTCGGTCTTGGTCGGCAGGCCGGTGGACGGGCCGCCGCGCTGGGCGTTGACGATGACCAGCGGCAGCTCGGTGGCGACGGCGAGGCCAATGGCCTCGGTCTTGAGCGCAATGCCAGGGCCGGAGCTGGCGGTGACGCCGAGGCTGCCGGCATAGGAGACGCCGATGGCGGCGCAGACGGCGGCAATCTCGTCCTCGGCCTGGAACGTCGTGACGCCCATGCCGCGCAGCTTGGCCAGATGGTGCAGCAGCGCCGAGGCCGGGGTGATCGGGTAGGAGCAGAAGACGAGCTTCAGCTCCGCCTTGCGGGCGCCGTCGAGCAAGCCGAAGGCCAGCGCCTCGTGGCCGGTGATGGTGCGGTAGAGGCCGGGCGCGCTGGCGGCTCTGGCGACGTGATAGGCCGGGAGCTGGATGAGCTCGGCGGTCTCCGCCAGCGCATGGCCGGCGTTGAGCGCGGCGACGTTGGCCGCGGCCACGGCGGGGCTGTCCTTGAAGCGCCGCTCGAGCCAGCCGACCGTGGGCGCCCGGTCGCGGTCGAACATCCAGTAGACCAGCCCCAGCGCGTAGAAATTCTTGCAGCGCAGCTGCTCGCGCGACGTCAGGCCGGTGTGCTTGGTGGCGGCCTTGGTGCCGGCGGAGAGGTCGATCGCGATCACCCGGTAGGGGTCGAGGCTGCCGTCATGGCGTGGGTCGGTGGCGAGACCGGCCTTCTTCAGGCTGCGCTCGTCGAAGCTGCCGTCGTCGATGATGACGGTCCCGCCGGGGCGGACGTCGGCGAGATTCGTCTTCAGCGCCGCCGGGTTCAGCGCCACCAGCACGTCCGGGCTGTCGCCGATGGTGTAGATCCGGCGGGAGCCGAAATGGATCTGGAAGGCCGAGACGCCGAACGTGGTGCCGACGGGAGCGCGGATCTCGGCCGGGAAGTCCGGGAAGGTCTCCAGATCGTTGCCGGCAAGGGCGGTGACCTGCGTGAACTGGGCGCCGGTCAGCTGAATCCCGTCGCCGCTGTCGCCCGCAAACCGCACCACCGCGGAATCGAGCTCGCGCCTTTCGTCCGCCGTCGCCAGCCGCCTGTCCTCGATCACCGTCGCCACAGCCATCATCCCATCCGCTGCACACCGATGGGCATTTTACGCCCACTCGGGACGGTGCTTCTAGACCGGCACGGTGTCATTGATCCAGCTCATTTTACACATGGCTGGTGCGAAGCTTCATATATTACACAAGATATGTGTTTTAATGCAGCATCGGCCGCTTCAAAAACGTGCGCCGGTCGGCGGTCTGGCAGGTGAGGGTGCGTTGGCGGCCGTCACGGAGCAGGGTCAGCTGCACGGCGACGCCGGCGGCACCCTGGGCCCACAGCCGACGCCACAGGTCGCCCAGATCCTCGATCTCGGCGCCGCCGATCTCGGTCACGGCGTCACCTTCGGTCACGCCGGCCCTGGCCGCGGGCCCGCCCGGGGCCAGCCCGGTGACGACGACGCCGTCCTCGGAATCGGTAGCGAACAGCCCGAGCCAGGGGCGCGCCGGCTGGTCGACGCGGCCGAAGCGCAAGAGGTCGTCGAGGATCGGCGGCAGTAGGTCGATGGGCACGATCATGTTGCCGATCAGGCTCTGCCCCTCGCGGGCCACCTCCTGCACGAGCAGCGAGCCGATGCCGATCAGGCTGCCGTCGGGGCCGATGCAGGCGGCACCACCCCAGCGCGGATGGGCCGGGGCGGTGAACAAGGCGGCGTCCAGATAATACTCCCAGTAGCCGGCGAATGGGCGCTTGGCGGCCAGGCGGGCGCTCAGCGAATCGCTGGCACCGCGGCCGCCGGCCACGACCACCGGATCGCCGGTGTCCAGCGACTGGCTCTTGCCCAGGGGCAGCGTCGGCGTGCCGAGTGGCGCCAGGGCCTGGACGAGGCCGAACCCGGTGCCCTGGTCGAAGGCGACGACATGCGCCGGTGCGGCGGTCTGGCGGGAGGTAGTCAGCCAAACGCGCTCAGCTTCGGTGATCAGGTAGCCGATGGTGAGGATCAGGCCATTGTCGCCGATCACCACCCCGTTGCCGCGCCGCTCGGTGCCCAGCGCGGCGGCGGTGAAGGCATCGGGGGCGATCTCTGCCCGAACGGTCACCACCGACGCCAGCGCCTCGGCCAGATCGTAGTCCAGCTCGGCGGGATCGGGACGCGCCACCGGCGGGATGTCGTCGTCGTCGTCGTCATCCGCGGCCATGCGATTGCCTTTACGAAATGATCAGCCGAGGATCGACGCCTGCCGAGGGCAGGTCAACCGCCGATCGCATCGGATGGCCCGGGAGGCTGCTTCGGCACCGGCTCCGGCACGGCAGCGCAGGGATCTCGAGGCGGAATCGAGCATGGTGGCCGAGCAACAATCCTACCTGACGGTGCCCGAGGTGGCCGTGCTGCTGCGCCTCAAGGAGCGCCGTGTCTACGCCCTGGCCCGGGCCGGCACGTTGCCGGCGCGGCGGATGACGGGGAGGCTGCTGTTCGACCGGGCCGAGATCGAGCTGTGGCTTGCGGCGCGGGCGCCGCTGCCGACAGTGCCTTCGGCCCTGGCGGTGCTGGTCGGCAGCCACGACCCGCTGCTGGACTGGGCGCTGCGCGAATCGGCCAGCGGCATCGCCAGCTTCTGCGACGGCAGCCTGGATGGGCTCAAGCGGCTGGCGCAGGGCGAGGCCATTGCCGCCGGGCTGCATCTGGCCGAGCCGGACGGGGCCGGCTGGAATCGGGCCCATGTCGAGCGGCAGCTGGGCTCGCACCCGGTGGTGCTGCTGGAATGGGCGTGGCGGGAGCGGGGGCTGATCGTTGCAGCGGGAAATCCGCTACGGATTCTCGGCGTCGAGCACTTGGACGGTCGTCGGCTGGTGCCGCGGCAGCCGCAATCCGGCAGCCAGCGCCTGCTCGAGACCCTGCTGAGGCGGCCGGCCGGCACGTCGATACCGGTCGCACGCAACGAGGCCGATGCCGCCCTCGCGGTTGCAGACGGCAAGGCCGACGCTGCCTTCGGTCTGCTCTGCATGGCCCGCCAGTTCCGGCTGGATTTCGTGCCGGTGCTGCGCGAGCGGTTCGATCTCGTCGTGACGCGGCGGGCCTATTTCGAGCCGCCGTTCCAGCGCCTGGTCGCATTCTGCCGATCGGAGGCCTGTGGCCGCAAGGCGACGGAACTCGGCGGCTACGATCTATCGGGGCAGTTCCAGGTACACTTCAATGCCGCATAAGGGTGCCGCCGGATGCAATACTTCTATCTATGGCGGGTTGTGTGAATGCTCGCCAGTTGCAGGCAAGAGGCGTACAAATCAATTCTAGCCAGCGCCCATTGCCAGCACCGCTGAAACTGCCCGAATTGTCCACAAGCAGGCGCCTCTTGATCGGATCGGTCGTTCACTGCTACCAGCCGCTGCGGTGTGGCAGCGGGGAGCCGCACGACCTTGCCCCAAGAAATGCCCCGTGAGGAATCGACATGCAGACGGTATCGCTGCCACGCCGGGCCGCGCTCGGATTGGTCTCCGCTCTCATGCTGGCCGGGGCCACGCAGGCTCAGGCGGCCAAAACCTCGAGTGCCGCGGTGCAGCCGCTGCAGATTGCGGTCGAGGGCGAGTACCCGCCGTTCAACGACACCGACAAGAAGGGCCGCCTGGTCGGATTCGACGTCGACATCGCCAAGGCGCTGTGCAAGGCGCTCAACGCCTCGTGCGTGCTGGTCAAGCAGCGCTGGGATCGGATGATCCCCGATCTGGTCGCCGGCAAGTACGATCTCGTCGTCAGCTCGATGTCGATCACGAACGAGCGGCGCCAGAAGATCGATTTCACCAATCCTTATTACCAGACACCCGCCAAGTTCGTGGCCAAGAAGGGCACGTCACTGACCACGTCGCCGACCGGGCTCAAGGGCCAGCGGATCGGTGTCCAGCGTGCAACCAACCACGAGCAGTACCTGAACAGCGTCTATGGCGGAAAGGTCGAGCTCGTGCGCTTCGACACGCTGCCGAAGGCCGAGGCTGCTCTCGCTGCCGGCAAGGTCGATCTCGTGTTCGCGGATGCCATGGGCCTGTCTCAGGGCTTCTTGCAGAGCAAGGCTGGAAGTGGGTATGAGTTCATCGGCCCCGACATTCGCGATGCGGCCTATTTCGGCCAGGGGATCGGCATCGGCGTGCGCAAGGGGCAGGCAGACCTCGTCAGCCAGCTGAACACGGCACTGGCCAACATCTACGCCGACGGGACGTACCGGCAGATCGAGCAGCGCTACTTCAGCTTCCAGATCGGTCAGTGGAAAGCTGCTGCCAGCAACTGAGGGCAGTTGCTGGGCGATGAACAGAACAGGCGCCCCGGATCGGCCGGGGCGCCTGAGTACTCAAGAGGTGCAAGGGCGTAACGAATCAGTTCGGGGTGCGCGGCCTATCGCCGTTGGCACCGCTACGCTCGCTGCTCGCTGCCGCGCCGCCGAGTGCGCTGGGGATGGGAGCCTCAGGCTCCGTACGGGCGGCTTCCATCTTGCCTGCGAAACCGGCACCCGGCTGGCGCAGCCGCAGATTGTTCTGAACGTATGTCACGCCTGACACCCGCTCGGCCAGATCTTCGGCCCGCCGGCGGGCGTCGCGGCTGTCGACCGTGCCGCCAAGGGTGACCTCGCCGCTGCTCACCGACACCTCGATATCGCTGGCATCGACATAGCGGTCATCGGCCAGTCGGTCGCTGACATCGTCCTGGATGCGGGCATCGGAACGATGATAGCCTTTGGGGCCGCGGCCGCGATGGTCCATCTCGCGTCGCTGCTCGGCGTCACGATCACCGAACCAGGACGCCACCTCGTCGGACGCTCGCTCGAAGAACCCCCGATCAGAGTCATCGTGACCGGCGCCAGAGCGATAGCGATCGACGTTTCCGTAGCTGCGATAATCGTCGCGCGGCCGGGCATCGCCGTGATAGACGCGGCCTATCTCGCCGGCTGACCCGGTGCTCGCACGCTCGCCCCGACGATCGGGACCGCGACCGGTCGAGCCATAATCCTCGCGGCTGTAGTTCCGGCTACCACTGCTACGGAAGCCGTCATCGTCCTGACCACGGCCCCAGAACCCTTCCCGATTTCTGGAATCGTCGCTCTCGAACCGTGGTTCGCGGCTGCGTCGTTCGCGCCATCGATCATCGTCTGCCATGATCTCGGTCCTTTCGTTTGGCCTCTCGACCGGAACGCCGTCCGGTTAGTGGAGAGAACAACCGAGCTCGCCGCCAGTTCCATCGTCGATTTCATCCACGGCATCCAGGGCGGGGGTCACGCTCATCCAGCCGTCCGCCTGACGCCGCACGCTGACGGGAACACCATAGACGGCCTCGAGGGCCGCCGCCGTCGAACGCGGTCGGGTGGGCCAAGCGCTCGCAACGCGCCCTGATACAGCAAGGCTACGGAGGTGGCGCAGGCAAACGCGTGCTTAGGGTGGTGGGTCGAGAGAACGATGCCGAGGCCGCGCGCCCGCAGGGTCCGCACGTGCTGCAGCACTCTGATCTGGTTGCCGAAATCGAGGCTGGCCGTGGGCTCGTCCATGACCAGCAGCGGCGACGCCTGAGCCAACGCGCGTGCAATCAGCGCTAGCTGATATTGCCCTCCACTGATAGCGCCGTACTCACCATCAGCCAGATGGAGAATACCTAAAGTGGCCAGCGCGTCCCGGACCAGCGTTCGATCGAGCCGACCCGGCCGGGCGAACGGGCCCATCAGCACCATGCCCAGCACGGTGTGCGCGAACGGGGCCGTCTGCGCCTGGGGCACGTAGGCGATGCGGCGGGCGATCGCCGCGCGCGGCCAGGTGGCGAGGGGTCTGCCGTCGAGCAGCAGCGAACCGCCCTGCGCCGGTACCAGTCCCAGTAGTGTGCGGAACAACGTCGTCTTGCCGGCGCCGTTGGGGCCGAGCAGGCACAGGACCTCGCCGGGGCCGACCGACAGCGTGACGCCGCGGCCGACCGGCTTGCCCGGGTAGCCGAAGTCCCAGCCCGTGGGCTTCGAACCTCATGCCCAGCCGGTACGGCCGCGGGCCAGCAGCCAGAGGAAGAACGGGGCGCCGAGCAGGGCGGTCAGGATGCCGAGCGGCGTCTCGACCGTGCCCAGGCTGCGGGCCAGCGTGTCGACGACGAGCAGGTAGGCGCCGATGCGCAGCAGGCGGACACCGAACAGCACCGTGTCGACCGTGGCGCTGGCGGCCGGATCACCGGCCAGCCGGTGCATGACGGCCGCAGCGATCTCGGCCGGGGTGAGCGGGTAGGCCGACAAGGGCGGCGGCCAGCGCCAGGGCCACCAGCAGGGCCGCGAGGCCGGGGTAGAGCGGCCGCCCGGTCAGCGGGTCTTGTTTCCGGACGGCCCGAGCAGGCGGTCGAGCGCCGCGTCGTCCAGCCCGATATGGTAGAAGAGGTCGTAGAACTCCTTGGCCTCCCCACGCAGATCCTGAGCGGCCAAGCCGGGATATAGTCTGGCTGAGGCCTATCTCAGCCCGATCAATCGATTGATCGATGGTGGACGGTCGATCCAGCCAAAGGGCGGGCTGGGGCTCAGGAAGACCTAGCCGTCTGCCACCGCGGCGACGCCGGCCCAGCCTGGATCGGTCGCCACCATGCCGTAAAAGGTCTGGTCCCAGGCGACGATCGCCGCCGAGTTCCACGCCAGGATCTGCTCGAGCTGCACCTTGGCGAGCCCGTCGCGGCCGCCGCCTGCGGCAGCGACCTTGATGCCGCCCACCCGCTCGATGATCTCGGTGTTGATCGAGCCCGCGAGGCCGGTCTCCAGCCCGTCGGGGCCACGTGCCAGGTAGACGAGCACCGAGGCCGGCGGGCCGGCGGCGAACACCCGCTCGATACGATCAGGCACGGTCACCGTGCGGCCGGCTGAATCGACGATGCTGCGCGCGGCGGCGGCCGGTACCGCCAGCGCCAGCAGCAGGGCCAAGCCCAAGGTCAGGGTGCGCACCGCTCAGCTCGCCGCTGGCTTGGCGTTGGGGAAGAAGAGCTGCTCGCCGTTGATCGTAAAGCCGGCGATCGCCTTCTGGCCCTCCGGGCTGATCAGCCAGTCGACGAACTGCTGGCCGAGGTCGGCCTTGACGCCCGGGAACTTGGCCGGGTTGACGAGGGTCACGCCGTATTGGTTGAACAGCCTGCCGTCGCCGGCGACCAGGATCTCGAGGTCGCCGCGGTTCTGGAAGCTGAGCCAAGTGCCGCGGTCGGTCAGCGCGTAGGCGCCCATGCCGGCGGCGGTGTTGAGCGTCGGGCCCATGCCGGAGCCGGTCTCGCGATACCAGCTGCCGCTGGCGGCCTTGGTGTCGACGCCGGCCGCCTGCCACAGCTTCAGCTCGGCCTTGTGGGTGCCGCTGTCGTCGCCGCGCGACGCGAACGGTGCCTTGGCCGCGGCGATCCTGGTCAGCGCCGCCGCGGCGTCGGTCATGCCGGCCACGCCGGCCGGATCGCTCTTCGGCCCGACGATGACGAAGTCGTTGTACATGACCTCAAACCGCTTCACGCCGTAGCCGGCCTCGACGAACTTCTCCTCGTCGGGCTTGGCGTGCACGAACAGCACGTCGCCGTCGCCGTTCTGGGCATTCTTGATCGCCTGCCCGGTGCCGACGGCGACCACCCGGACATCGATGCCGGTCTCGGCCTTGAACAGCGGCAGCAGGTAGCCGAACAGGCCGGACTGCTCGGTCGAGGTCGTCGACTGGACCACGATGAACTTGTCGTCGGCGGTGGCGGCACCCAACGGCAGCGCCAGCATGGCCGCCAGAAACATCCTACGCAGCATGGCGATCTCCCTTCGATGTCGTTTCAGAGAAGTATGTTGCCCGCGAGATGGGCTTGCGCCGCCGCCGAGCGCGGCCGGGCGAAGAACCAGTCGGCGGGGGTCTGCTCGACCACCCGGCCGCGATGCAGGAACACGACCTCGTCGGCCAGCCGGCGGGCCTGGCCCAGATCGTGGGTGACGAGCACGATCTTGGTGCCGGCCCGGTGGGCGCGCCCGACCAGGGCCTCCACAGCCAGCGTGGAGGCGGGGTCGAGGCTGGCCGTCGGCTCGTCGAGGAACAGAATCTCGGGCTCGACCGCCAGGGCCCTGGCCAGCGCCAGCCGCTGCTGCTC
>JBATRI010000498.1:0-11913 GCA_049292515.1 Geminicoccaceae bacterium | reverse complement strand
CGCCGCGGCGTCCGCCTCGCTCCGACCCACAGAGAACACCGGCACGTGGGGTAGCGATGGGCGGCGCCTACTGGACATATCTCGCGAAGCGGCTGGGGCAGTTCGGCCTAGTGGTGTTCATCGGCATCACCATCACCTTTCTGGTGACCCATCTGACGCCGATCGACCCGGTCGAGCAGACCATCTCGGCCGCGGCCTCGTTCGGCAGCACCAGCCCCGAGGCGATCGCCATGCTGCGCCTCTCTCTCAGCGAGCTCTATGGCGTGCAGGGCAATCTCTGGGATCAGTACCTGGTCTTCTGGGGTCGGGTGCTGGTCGGCGACTTCGGGCCTTCGCTCTCGGCCTTTCCAACCCCGGTCTCAACGCTGATCCTACGTGCGCTGCCTTGGACCATAGGACTATTGCTGACGGCCACCCTGATCTCCTGGTTTATTGGCAATCTGCTGGGAGGTCTTGCCGGCTACTACCGCAACAGCCTGCCGCTCCGCCTGGTCGGCGTGGTGGCGATGGGCTTGCATCCCATCCCCTACTATATCGTGGCTTTCGTGCTGCTGGTGGTGTTCGGCTATCTCTGGCCGATCCTGCCCATCGCCGGCGGCAGCCAGATGAACCTGCAGCCGGGCTTTACCCTCCCGTTCATCCTCAGTGTCCTTGAGCATTCGATCCTGCCGGCCCTGTCCCTGGTGCTCGTCGGCATCGGCAGCTGGTTCATGGGCATGCGCGCCCTGGTCTCCAATATCGTCACCGACGATCATGTCGTCTTCGCCGAGCTGGCCGGTGTCCCCGAGCGCCGGATCGTCACGTCCTATGTGATGCGCAATGCCCTGGTCCCGCAGGTGACCGGCCTCGCGATGTCGCTGGGCGCCATCTTCAACGGGGCCATCATCACCGAGGAGGTGTTCGGCTATCCCGGTATCGGCTCGCTGCTGATCGATGCGGTCCATGCCGGCGACTACAGCCTGGTCCTGGGGGTCACCACCGTGTCGATCCTGGCGGTGTCGGTAGCCGTGCTGGCGATCGACCTGCTCTATCCGTTGCTCGACCCGCGGGTGAGGGTCGGCTGATGCTCAAGATCGTCCGCGACCTGCTGCGCTACAACCGCGAGTTCGCGCTGGGCGCGCTGCTGCTGGCCTGCGTGCTGGCCATGGCGGCACTCTCCTTCGTCTCGCCCTATCCGCCCGATGCGATCTACCTGGTGCCGCCCGATGCGCCACCCTCATGGGAATACTGGATGGGCACCACCTCGCGCGGTCAGGACACCTTCTGGCAGCTCACCTTCGCCATCCGCAACACCCTGGCCTTCGGCCTGATCGTGGCCTTCCTCAGCCGCATCCTATCTCTCGTAATCGGCCTGTTCTCGGGCTATCTGGGCGGAATCGCCGATCGCGTGCTCATGTCGATCAACGATACCTTCATCGTCCTGCCGCTGTTCCCGATCCTGGTCCTGTTCTACTTCGTGCTGCGCGATTCGATGAGCTGGTGGCTTCTGGCCATGGTGATGGCCTGCCTCGGCTGGTCCTACGATGCCCGCCTGATCCGCTCCATCACCCTCAGCCTGCGTACCCGGGAGTTCACCGACCACGCGGTCTTCTCGGGCATGACCACGCGCCAGATCGTGACCCAGGAGCATCTGCCCTACGTCCTGCCGATCGTGTTCTCGACCACGATGAACAACATGAACTGGTCGATCGGGCTCGAGGTGACGCTGTCGGTCCTGGGCTTCACCGATATCGACACGCCCACGATCGGCGGCATGCTCTACTGGGCGAACCAGCACGCCGCGTTGGTTTCCGGGATCTGGTGGTGGCTGTTCTTCCCAGTGGCGCTGGTGGTGATGCTGTTCATCGGCCTGTTCCTCCTGGCCGTGTCGATGAACGAGTACATCGATCCACGCAGCAGGCTCAGCCGGATGCAGGGGGCCGGCTGATGACCAGACCGCTGCTCGAGATCGAGCATCTGCGTGCCTACTACCAGACCCATTACTTCGGGGTAGAGCGCGAGGTGCGCGCGGTCGACGATGTCAGCCTGACCATAGCGCCCAACGAGATCTATGGCTTGGCCGGTGAATCCGGCTCGGGCAAGAGCACGCTGATCAAGGTCGTGGCCGGCGCGATCCGGCCGCCGCTCAACATCGTGGGCGGCACTGTCAGGCTGAACTTCAAGGATCGCAGCCTGGATCTCGGCGCCAGGCCGCGGCCCGACCTGCGCACGATCCGCTGGAAGAACCTGTCTTACATCATGCAGGGCTCGATGAACGTGCTGAATCCGCTACGCCGGATCAGGCACACCTTCGTCGATTTCGCCGCCCGTCACATCGCCCAGCCGAGACCGGTATTCGAGGAGATCGTTCGCCGCCATCTGGAGCGCCTCCACCTCGACCCCATGGTCCTCGATGCCTACCCGCACGAGCTTTCGGGCGGCATGCGGCAGAGGGTGACGATCGCACTGGCGACCGTCTGCAAGCCCGACCTGATCATCGCCGACGAGCCCACGACGGCGCTCGACGTCGTGGTGCAGAAGGGCGTTTTGGCGATGATCCGCAGCGTGCAGCGCGAGATCGGCGCGTCGGTCCTGTTCGTCACCCATGACCTCGCAGTGCATGCGAACCTGTGCGATCGCATCGGCGTCATGCATCGCGGCCGCCTGGTCGAGCAGGGGCCGACCGGCGAGGTCTTCCGCCGGCCGCAGCACGACTATACCCGCCACCTCATCGACAGCCTGCCGCGCCTGGGTGGCGCTCCCACCCGCGAGGTGCGCCCATGACCGGCATGCCGCTGCTCGAGGTCGAGGCCGTCGGCAAGACCTATGGCATGGGCGGGCTGCTCGCCCGGCATCGTACCCGGGCCGTGAACGATGTCAGCTTCGCCCTGCAGGCGGGCCGCCCCGAGATCTTCACGATCATCGGCGAGAGCGGCAGCGGCAAGTCGACCCTGGCGCGCATGATCCTGAACATGGTCCCGCCCACCGAGGGCGCCATCCGCTTTCGCGGCGTCCCGCTGACCGAGATCAGGTGGCGCCGGGAGCGGCTAGGCTTCATGAGCCAGGTGCAGCCGATCTTCCAGAACCCGTTCGAGGCATTCAATCCGCTGAAGCGGGTCGACCGCTACCTGTTCATGACCGCGCGCACCTACAAGCCCGGCAGCCGAGCTGATCAGGAGGCCCGTGCCGACCGGGCGTTACGCCAGGTTGGCCTGACGCTGGCCGAGGTGAAGGGGCGCTTCCCGCACGAGCTGTCCGGCGGTCAGCTGCAGCGGGTGGCGATCGCGCGGGCGCTCATCTGCGAGCCGGCGCTGATTGTCGCCGACGAGCCCGTCTCGATGGTCGATGCCTCGCTGCGCCTCTCGATCGTCAACCTGTTCAAGACCCTGCGCGACGAGCTCAAGGTCGCGATCATCTACATCACGCACGACCTCGCCACGGCCTACAGCATCAGCGACCGGATCATCATCATGCAGCGCGGCAGGGTGGTCGAGGCCGGCGATGCGCGCGCGGTGCTGGATGCGCCACGGCACGAATATGCGATCCGCCTGAAGAACGCCGTGCTCTCGCCGGATGCAGCCGGCAGCAGCGACGCCCTTTTCCGCGATTTGGCATCGGCCCCCACCCCGGCGGGCTGACACGAGAAATCCCCAGCTTAGATCAGGGAGACTGTTGATGGGCGATGCCCGCGCATTGGTCGACACGGCCTTCACCATCGGTAAGACCGACAAGCGCCTGTTCGGTGCCTTCGTCGAGCATCTCGGGCGCTGTGTTTACGGCGGCCTCTACGAGCCCGGTCATCCGACCGCCGACGAGAACGGCTTTCGCGGCGACGTGCTCGCCCTGGTGCGGGAGCTGGGCCCGACCATCATGCGTTATCCGGGTGGCAACTTCGTGTCCGGCTACAACTGGGAGGACGGCGTAGGGCCGGTCGAGAAGCGGCCACACCGCCTCGACCTTGCCTGGCTGTCCACCGACACCAACGCGTTCGGCACCAACGAGTTCGCGGATTGGTGCAAGGCGGCCGGGATCGAGCCGATGTTGGCCGTCAACCTTGGCACGCGCGACGGCGACGCCGCCCGCAACCTCGTCGAGTACTGCAACCACCCGGGCGGAACGGCCTGGTCCGATCTCCGGCGCGAGCATGGCTGGGAGAAGCCGCACGACATCAAATTCTGGTGCCTGGGCAACGAAATGGACGGCAACTGGCAGATGGGCGCCAAGACCGCCACGGAATATGGTCGGATCGCTGTCGAGGCGGCCAAGATGATGCGTTGGATCGATCCCAGCATCGAGCTTGCCGCCTGCGGCTCCTCCTCGCGCCGGATGGCGACCTACGGCACCTGGGAGGAGGAGGTGCTGCAGCATACCTTCGACCATGTCGAGTACATCTCGCTTCACACCTATCTCAACAACTATGCCGACGATACGGCGGCCTTCCTGGCCTCGCCGGACCTCATGGACAGCTTCATCGAGGAGGTCGTGGCCATCGCTGATTCCGTCGCCGCCAAGCGCCGCTCGCCCAAGCGGATCATGCTGAGCTTCGACGAGTGGAACGTCTGGTATCGCACCCGGCGCTTCACCCACGAGCGGGTGAAGGCCGGCTGGCCGGTGGCGCCGGAGATCCTGGAGGAGGTGTACAATGTCCAGGATGCATTGGCCTTTGGCGGGGCGGTGATCTCGCTCCTGAACCATGCCGATCGGGTCAAGGTCGCCTGCCTCGCCCAGCTCGTGAACGCGATCGCGCCGATCCTGACCGAGACCGGCGGCCCCGCCTGGCGGCAGACGATCTTCTACCCCTTCGCCCAGATGAGCCGTTATGGGCACGGCACGGTGCTACGCACGGTCGTCCGCTCCGCCAGCTACGCCTCGCGCTACATGGACCCGCGCGGCAAGGTCGAGCACTGGTTCGACATTCCGGCGGCCCCCTACATCAAGCTCGCCGCGGTTCATGATGAGCAGGCCAACGGGCTCAGCCTGTTCGTGCTCAATCGCCACCTCCAGGAGCGAATCACGCTGGATGTCGCAGTGCGCGGTATCGTCGGGATGCAGGTGGTTGCGGCCGAGCAGCTGCATGACGGCGACCTGAACGCGGTCAACAGCAAGGCGCAGCCCGAGCGGGTGAAGCCCTCCGTGCTTCAGGAGATCGAGCTGCGCGATGGCTCCATCAAGCTGACGCTTGAGCCGGCTTCCTGGAACGTTGTCCGGCTAGGGGGAACTGCCTGAGCGGCGAGCCTGTCAAAGCGCGCGGCAAGAGAGCATCAGGAGGTGTGGGGCATTTACGCCGCGTCGCTTGAGCGGTCTGGTTGTCATTGTCGTTGGCGAGACCCGGATGCCAGCGCTCGAACAACGGCCGAAGCGTGCCATCGAGTGTCCGGGTTCGGGTTTGCAGAAGCAGGTGCGCGTCGCGCTTGGTCCACTGCATCTGCTGACGCTTGGCGAAGCGCTTGCTGATGACGGCGTTGACCGTGCTTTCGGCTAATTGTCCGGCTGCGAGACCTGCTTGGCGGCTTCGATCACCAGCAGGGCTTTAGGCAAGACCCAGGGATCCGTGGGCGGCTGGTAGCTGGGATTGGCAAGCTGCTCGTCCTGTGCAAGCCGCTCGCCGACGATCTCCTCGGGTGATCGCCCATTCAAGACCCGCTGCTGGCGGGCATTGTAGGCACCCTTGAAGCCCGCCAGCAGCCGCTCGAGATCGCGGTGGCTCGAGATGGTGATGCCGAGCACCTCACGCTGGACGCGTCCGTTGAAGCGCTCGACCATGCCGTTCGTGCGCGGGGTGTAGGGTTTGGTCGTGCGATGCTCGATGCCGAGATCTCGGCAGGCCTTTTCAATGCCGTCGGCGGTGAAGCAGCTGCCGCGGTCGGTCAGCACGTGCGTGATGTGGAAGGGGAAGACTTGGAGCGTCTCCTTGAGGAAGGCCTTGGCACTGGCCTCGGTCTCGTCGTCCTTGACCGCCAGATGCACGGAGCGCGAGCGCCGGTCGATCGCCACGAACAGGTAGCGCTTGCGGCACTCGCCGTCCGCGGTCCGCAGCTTGGGCAAGTGCTTGATGTCGATGTGGATGAAGCCGAGCTCGTATTCCTTGAACTTGCCCGCTGCCTTCGCGGGCGTGGCAGGTGCCGGCCGGCGGCTCAGGCCCGCCGCTTTGAGGAGGCGATAGACGTTGTCGCGGTCGAGATGGGGCAGGAAGTGGCGGGCCACGAAGGTGAGGTCGTCGAGCGGGAAGCCGGTGGCGCGACGCAGCTCGCCGACGATGGCGCGCTCCTCTTCGCTGGCCTTCCAGGACAGCTTGTGGGGCCGGGCCGAACGGTCGAGACAGTTGCTGGGCCCGCGTTTGCGCCACCTGCGCATGGTTTCAGCACTGACGCCAAAGCACTTGGCGAGAATGCCAGAGCGTTCGCTCGAGCGGGTGATCTCGATGCGCACCGCCGGGGTGGTACGGGCGTTGGGATGGATCGAGAGCATGGTTGGATTCTCGCCTTGGTCTCAGGAGCCGTTGGCGGCGGTGATGACGGTCGCCGCTCGGCCAGACTTCAGCCGCTCGAAGCGCCAGCTGTGCTCGTTGATCACCCGCACGGGATCCCAACAATGTTCCGCAGCCAAACATCCAGGTCCTGGCGGCGGCCATGACGAGCTTGAAGACCATCAGCCGGGCCGTATCCTGCGACAGCGCGCCCTTAGTCCGGACGGTGCGGTGCCGAACCGTGGCAAAGACGCTCTCAATTGGGTTGGAGGTGCGCAGGTGATTCCATCATCGGCAGCGCCGATGATCCGTTCCGCAGGACGGCAGGCTCGGCCTGCCGAGGGGCTCGGCCGGGAAGTCGTAGAAGGTCAGCAGCGCGTCGCGGTCCTTGACCAGACAGGTGACTGCCTTCTCGTATTTCGCCCTGTACTTCTCAGCAAAGCTCGCGATGGCTGCTTCGGCCGTCGCACGGCCGGGGGCCGTCCAGACCTTACGTAGATCGGCGTTAGCGGCCGGCTGGACGGACTTGGGCAGCTTGTCGAGCACCTTGGCGGTATTGTGCACGGTGCAGCGCGGGACTGTCAGGAATTTCGTGTGTGGGCCATGACGAAGGGAAGGAAGGAGCCTTCGCATGGCACGTCGCAAAGCCCCGGTTATCCCTGACGCATTGCTCGACCAGCTCCTTGCTGGCCGTGATCCGCAAGCCGCCCTTGGCCGGGACGGGTTGGTCGACGAGCTGAAGCGTGCGCTGACGGAGCGGGCGCTGAACGTGGAGATGGACCACCATCTGGATGGTGAGGCTGCCGAGGGCCGTCCCAACAGCCGCATCGGCTATGGCCGCAAGACGCTGCTCACCGACGGCGGCAAGCTGCCGATTTCGGTGCCCCGGGACCGGCTATCGACCTTCGATCCGCAGCTGATCGCCAAGTATCGCCGACGGCTGCCCGGCTTCGACGACACAATCGTGTCGATGTACGCCCGCGGCATGACCGTCCGCGAGATCCAGAGGCATCTGGCGGAACTCTACGGCATCGACGTCTCGCCCGACCTGATCGGCGCGGTGACCGACGCCATCCTGGACGAGATCGCCGAGTGGCAGAACAGGCCACTCGAGGCGGTCTATCCCTTGGTGTTCTTCGATGCCTTGCGGGTGAAGGTCCGCGACGAGGGCACCGTCCGCAACAAGGCGGTCGATCTCGCCCTCGGTGTCCGTGCCGACGGCCGCAAGGAGATCCTGGGCCTGTGGATCGAGCAGACCCCCTCGGTGCGCAAAGCGCACCGCAGCTTCGCTGACGGAGCGGGCAGAGCCCGCTGGTGCCAAGTTCTGGCTGCGGGTCATGAACGAGCTCAAGAACCGCGGTGTCGAAGACGTCCTGATTGCGGTCGTCGACGGTCTGAAAGGCTTCCCCGACGCGATCACCGCTGTCTTCCCGCAAGCCCAAGTCCAAACTTGCATCGTGCATCTGATCCGCAACTCGCTCGATTTCGTGTCGTACAAGGACCGCAAGACAGTCGCCTCTGCCTTGAGGGACATCTATAAGGCCAAGGATGCCAACGCCGGTGCCGAGGCCCTGGAAGCTTTCGCCGAAGGCGACTGGGCCACAAATATCCGTTGATCGCCATGTCCTGGCGCCGGCACTGGCCGGCGGTGATCCGGTTCTTCGCCTTCCCGCTCGATGTTCGCCGGATCATCCACACCACGAATGCCATCGAGGCCTTGAACGCCAAACTGCGTCGGGCGGTCAGAATGCGCGGCCATTTTCCGTCGGACGATGCCGCGCTGAAGCTCCTGTTCCTGGTCTTGAACCTGGCCGAGCAGGCGTGGAGAATGCCGCCCCGGGAATGGAGCATGGCCAAGGCCCAGTGCGCGACCCTGTTCGACAAACGCCTCCAGGTCGCCTGAGCCGCCGATGTTCAACCCATGGCCCGTACACAGAAATTCGGACAGTCCCATTCAAGCTGAACCAGGGCCGCCGCCACCACATACCTCGCATGCGGCGCAAGGTCGCGAACTGGCCGGCCTACGACGCCATCATGCGGCGGCTTCATGCCGACCGCGGAGAGAACCATGATCCGACAGGGACAGCGTTTATCGCCAGAGAAGCTCAACGAGGAGCTTGACCCACCATAAGAGAGCAACGCCCTGAGCAGCCCAAGCCTGCGACCCGTTAGCGCGACCCGGCCAGCAGCGACTCGATCGCAGCCTGGATCTGCGCTGGGCGGAACGGCTTCTCGACGCACGGCGCTCCGCTCTCGGCCAGGAAGGCGGACACCGGTCCGCTCAAGGTATCGCCGGTGACAAACAGCACGCGCCGCGCCAGCCGTGGCTGGTCGACGGTGATGCGGCGCCACAGGCTGGGGCCGTCCAGGCCGGGCATGCGAATGTCGCTGATGATGACGTCGTAATGGCGCCTTTCGATGCGCGCGAGGGCGGCATGGCCGTCAAGTGCCACGTCGACCGAGTGACCCAGCCGGTTCAGCAAGCGCCCGAGCATGGCCGCAATCTCAGGCTCATCGTCCACCACCAGCACCGCGAAGCTGGCCGCGGCAGGCGTCTCGGCACGCGTGTCAGTGGATGGATTGCACGGCCGGACTGGCAGCTCGACGATGATCAACGCCCCGCCCGCCGGGCTAGTGGCGGCACCGATCGTGCCCTGGTGGGCTTCGACGATCGAGCGACAGACCGACATGCCGAGGCCCGTGCCCGAGCCCGGGGCCTTGGTGGTGAAGAAGGGCTCGAACATCCGCTTGATGATCTCGGGCGGGATGCCGGGGCCGCTGTCGGCGACCTCGAGCTCGACCGTTCCCCCGCTCGCGCCCGTGTGCGTCGTGATGCGCAGCAGGCGGTGCCGCAGCTGGCCGTGCATCGCCTGCTGCGCGTTGACGAGCAGGTTGACCAGCACCTGGCCCAGCTGATCGCCGTCGGCGGCGATAGTAGGCAGGTCGGGGTCGAGGTCCAGGTGCACGGCGATGTCGCTGCTGCGCAGCCCGTAGGCCATCAGCTCGACCGTGTCGCGGATCAGCTGATTGAGCTGCACCTCGCTGCGCTGCGACGGGCGCTGGCGCGCCATGTCGAGGAAAGTCTTGACGATCCGCGCGCACCGCTCGGCCGCGGCATGGATCCGGCCCACCATCTCCGCGATCTCGGTGCCGGGCTCGATCTCCTCCTGCAGCATGATGGCGTGGCCGAGCAGAATGGAGAGCGGGTTATTCAGCTCGTGTGCCACATTGGCCAGCAGCGAGCCCATGGCGCTCATCTTCACGGCCTGATGCAACGCCTCACGCTGCAGCGCCACCTCGTCCTCGGCGGCCTTACGCGCGGTGATGTCGACGATGAAGCCAAGGATCGCCTGCCGACCGTCGGCCAGCGGGAGGATGTCCTTGCCGGAGAGGAAGCTCTGCTCGACGCCGGTATAGTCGATGGTCATCTCGCTGCGCTCGGGCACGCCGGTCGCCCAAACCCGCTCGTCTGCCGCACGAAATCTGGTCGCAAGCTCCGGTCGGAATAGCTCCGCGTCGGTAAGGCCGATCCAGGCGCGCTCGGGCTCGGTGTTGAGCCGGCGCGCTTCCTGGTTGGCGACGAGATAGCGCCCGAGGCGGTCCTTGACGAAGATCCCGATGGGCAGGGCATCCAGCACTTGGTTGAGCCGGGTCAGCTCCTGGCTCCACTTGGTCTCCCTGCGCCGTCGTTCGCTGATGTCGCGCAGGCTCGCCGCGAACAGACGCCCAGCACTCGAGGGTACCTCGGCGATCGAGATCTCGACCGGGAAGATGCTGCCGTCAGCGCGCGTTGCCTCGGTCTCGACCCGCCGCCCGATCATCCGCTTCTCGCCGGTGGCGAGGTAGCGCGCGAAGCCGTTTTGGTGCGCGGCGCGGTGAACCGGCGGCACGATCAGCTCGTTGAGCGGGCGGCCGAGCACGTCGGCCCGGCTCCAGCCGAACGTGATCTCGGCAGCCGGATTGAACTCGATCACACGGCCCTGCTCGTCGATGGCGACGATGCAGTCGTCGACCACCTGCATGATGGCCGCATTGAGCCGGTCGCGATCCGGGAGCGATAGACCGGCGCAGAAGGCGGAATCGGGGATGGGGCCGCCCGGCATGGCTCAGCTGCCTTCGGGCACGAAGATGTAGCCCGCCCCGCGCACGGTGCGGATCACCTGCGGCTTGGCCGGGTCGCGCTCGATCTTCTTGCGCAGCCGCGCGATGCGCACGTCGATGCTGCGGTCGAACCGCTCGAGGTCGCGGTTGTGGGCGAGCTCGAGCAGCTCGTCGCGGGTCAGCACCCGGTTCGGCCGCTCGGCGAAGGTCCGCAGCAGGTCGAACTCCATGCTGGTGAGCGGCACCTCCGCGCCGGCCTCGTCGAGCAGCTGGAACGATTCGATGTGGAGCAGGCAGCGACCCATCCGCACCGTACCGTCGGCGGGCGGCCCCGGCACCGCCGGTACAAGCTGGACAGGGCCGGACCGGCGCAGGATCGCGCGCACGCGGACCAGGAGCTCGCGCGGGTCCGCCGGCTTGGCGAGGTAGTCGTCGGCACCGATCTCGAGGCCGACGATGCGGTCGACCAGATCGCTATTGACGGTGAGCATCAGCACCGCGGCGGTCGAGGTCTCGCGCAGATGGCGGGCGATGCTGAGCCCGTGTTCCTCGGGCATGTTGAGGTCGAGCACGATGAGGTCGGGCTGCCGCCGCGTCAGATGCTGGCGCAGCGACCGGCCGCCGTCGAGTGCCACCACGTCGAAGCCGTGCCGACCCAGATAGCGCGCCAGCATGTTGCGCAGGTCGGGCTCGTCGTCGACGATGACGATGTGTGCCCCGGCCGCGCCACTGCCGCCGTCGCTCATGATCCCCACCGCTCGCCGTCACCAGAATCCAGCGATAACGCAAAACGGTTTCCGCCGGTAGCTCTCGGAGTGCCTGGGAACGGCTGGCGCAATGACGATCGGTTGAGGTCAATGAGGCCGGCGGCGCGGGTTGTCTCCCCGCCAGAGGGTCCGGCCGTGGCCACCGCAAACGCGCTGGCGGAAGATTTCTGCCGGCTTTCGGAACAAGTCGGCAGTGGGAGCCGAGGCACGTGGCGCCTGAGACGCGACTTGAAATAATTGTAACTGGTCATGAGAAGCCGCGACATTCCGCAGAAATATTGATCCCGTAGCAAGAACATACCGTTGATCGCAACGGTAAGCTCCAATACTCGGGAAACCAAGTCATGGTTGTGAAAATCGGGACTTTCGGCAACGACCTGCTCATCGGCAGCAATAGTGCCGCATCCCAGCCTCCCCGCAATGGCAGTGGGTCCGAACGGTCGGACCCGCTCCGCGACCGGTAACCCTGGTGCGCGCCTTGGCGGCACCCGCACAGAAAGGCTACTCCGATGAGAACCGACTCTTCTTCGACCGACTTCACGCCACCGTCGCCGCGACGGCGGCGCGCAAGCCGCAGCCTGGCGGTGCTCGCCGCCGCCC
>JBATRI010000497.1:0-19197 GCA_049292515.1 Geminicoccaceae bacterium | reverse complement strand
AAGCCCAAGACAGCACCTTGCCGGCATTCCGGGGCTTCGCCAAGCGGCTGCGTATCGATGAGGAGGCCGTGCGGGCGGCCGTGACGTCGCCGTGGAGCACCGGGCAAGTGGAGGGACAGATCAATCGGTTGAAGATGATCAAACGCCAAATGTATGGCCGCGCCAATCTCGACCTGCTTGGTCGACGCTTCCTGCTGGCAGCCTAATCACCAAAAGTGGCCAAGAGCCCTATTGTGAGCACCAACGGGCCTCGATCTCGCGCACAGCCGCCGATGATCTCAAGCGCCTATAGGTAGACCACATTCAACCCCAACCATGGGGTGCCGCCAGCAGCAGCAGCATAAGCCATGACCGTCGTCAGGTGATCGATTGGCACCCGTGCTCCCAATTCTGCGCGCAACGCACCTCAATATACTCCCGGATGCCCGGTCCCCCAGCTTGATAGAGGGTAGGAAGTCCAACGCACCTTACTTCTTGATGCTCCACTTAGGCGCTCGGGTCGGGCGTCGTGCGCAGGTAGGGCTTAAGCTCAGTGACCCCCTTGGTGAACCGCTTCTTCGCGTCCTCGGTCGTGATCGAGTTGACGACGATGACGTCGTCGCCCTTGTTCCAATTGGCCGGCGTTGCCACCGAATGCTTGGCGGTCAGCTGCATCGAATCGATCACCCGCAGGATCTCATCGAAATTGCGGCCGGTGCTCATCGGGTAGACCAGCACCAGCTTCACCTTTTTGTCGGGCCCAATGACGAACACGTTGCGGACGGTGGCGTTGTCAGCCGGGGTACGCCCGGCCGAGCTGTCGCCGGCGCCGGCGGGTAGCATGTCGTAGAGCTTGGCGATCTTCAGCTCGGTATCACCGATCATCGGGTAGTTCGGTGCCGTGCCCTGCGTCTCTTCGATGTCCTTCGACCAGCGCTGGTGGTCGTCGAGCGGGTCGACGCTGATGCCCATGATCTTGACCCCGCGTTTGTCGAACTCGGGCTTGATCCTGGCCATGTAGCCGAGCTCGGTGGTGCAGACCGGGGTGAAGTCCTTGGGGTGCGAGAACAGCACCGCCCAGCCGTCGCCGATCCACTCGTGGAAGCGGATGCGGCCCTGGGTGGTGTCGGCCTCGAAGTCGGGCGCGGTGTCGCCCAGGCGAAGGGTCATGTGCAAATCTCCGCTCGGTACTAGCACCCGTCGTCAAGGATGGAAGTACACACGGCTATGGCTGGCGATAGACGGCCCTGTCAGCGGTGCGCGCTGAAGGGTTCAGGGTTGGGCTGGATGCCCAGAGCGCTGTTCACGCGGTTGCTGAAGTTGAAGTATGCTGCCACACCAGCCGCTTCGATGATTTCGCGCTCCTCCAGGCCCGCTACACGTAGCGAGGCCAGATCTTCCGGCTCGATCTCTTCCGGGGCACGGGTGATCTTGAGCGCATAATCGGCGATGGCCCGCTCGCGCGGCGACAGCTTCGCCCGGCGGTAGTTGATCTCGACCTTGCCGACCCAGACTGGGTCGCCCGTGATCTCGCGCAGCTTGGCGGCGTGGCCGAACACGCACGGCTCGCAGCGATTGTGCACGCTCACCACCAGCGCGATCAGCTCACGCTCCTTGTGGCTGAGCCCGCCCTCGAATTCCACCGTCAGCGAGCGGCTGAGCGCGTCCTGGGCCTGCAGCATGGCCGGGAACTGCGCCAGCACATATTGCATGTTGCGCACGTAGCCCAGCTTCGCGGTTGAGCGCTCGAACAGTGCTGTCGTCTCGGGTGTCACAGGCGGCGGCTCGAGCTCGAGCCAGGAGACCGATTTTTCATCGGTACGAGCCGGACGTTCCCGGACCTTGCTTTGTGTCAGTGCCATGTCTGTCCTGCCTGCTCTCAGATTTCGACGTCGATGCCATTGCGCTGCAGCAGCGCATTGAAGTTGCTGATGTCCCAGGTGGTGCGACCCTTGGCGAGCTCGGCCCGGATGTTCGCCTCCTTCTCCTCGCGCTTCTGCGCGATCGCGAGCACGGCGTCGATCTCCGCCAGCGGGATCACGACCAGCCCGTCATCGTCGCCGATCACGAGATCGCCCGGGTTCACCGTCACACCGCCGAAGCTGATCGGCTGGTTGATCGGCCCCAGCGTCTCCTTGACCGTGCCCTTGATCGAGATCGAGCGGGAGAAGATCGGGAAGCCCAGGTCGCGGATACTGGCCGCATCGCGCACGCCGCCATTGGTGACCAGGCCGGCTACACCCAGTGCCAGGGCCGAGGTCGCCATCACGTCGCCGAACGAGCCCTGCTCGGGATAGTCGCCGGCGTCGATCACCAGCACGTCGCCCGGCTGAGCAAGCTTCAGCGCGGCATGGATGGTCAGGTTGTCGCCGGGCTGGGTGACGAGAGTGAGCGCCGATCCGAGGATGCGCAGACCAGGATAAATTGGCTTGATCGCCGAATCGACCGCCCCCTGTCGGCCGAACGCCTCATGCGCGGTGGCGGCACCGATGCCTTCCCACGCCTGTACCTGGGCACGCGTCGGGCGCGGGAAATCGCGGGTGATCTTGGGCATGTTCGGTCTCTTCAGGCTGGCACTTTAGCGGATGATCTGGGAGCCGCAGACTTGCGCGGGAACTCTTCCCAGTAGTGGCGTAGGCCTTTGCCGGGCAGGCTGCCGTATGGCCGTCGCCTCAGCTCGTCCTGGTCGAGATCGACACCGAGGCCCGGCGCCGTCGGCAGGTCGACCCAGCCCGAGTCGAAGGTGAGGCCAGGCCGGGCGAGTTCCCACGTCGGCTCGAGCAGGTTCACGAACAGCTCGGCGATCGTGAAATTGGTGATCAGCGCCGAGAGATGAACAGTCGCCGCGAGGCCGACGATCGGGCTGTTGAAATTGTGTGGGCTGACCGCCACGGCATGGGGCGCCGCCAGGGCCGCAATCTCCAGCATGGCGGTGATCCCGCCTACGGCGCAGATATCCGGATTGATGATGTCGGCCGCACGCTTCTCAAACACCGGCAGGAACTGTTCCTTGGTATAGAGCGCCTCGCCAACGACCACTGGCATGTTGGTCGACCGCTTGACGGCCGCGGTCAGCTCCAGGTTCTCAGGCGGGCACGGTTCTTCGTACCAGCCGATGCCATACTCGGCGAAGCGCTCGGCCAGGCGGATCGCGTGGACCGGTGCCAGCCGGCGATGCCCATCGACCAAAAGATCGACATCGGGGCCGACTGCCTCGCGCATGGCTTGGACGTGCGTCACCGCCTCGTCCTCGTCGGCCTTGGCGATGTAGGTTCGCCAGGGCCCCGGGATGGGGTCCCATTTGATCGCCGTATAGCCCTGCTCGACGACCTTCACTGCCCGCGCGACCGTCTCGTCGATCCCCTTGGCGCCGAACCACCAGCCGTTGGCGTAGACGCGAATCCGCTCGCGGACCGCACCGCCCAGAAGGTTGTAAACGGGCAGCCCGGCCTTCTTGCCGATAATGTCCCAACAGGCGATCTCCAAGGCACTGAACGCACACAGGAAATCGATCGAGTTCCGCCGGATCGCGAAGTCGTCGAGCAGCACCTGTCCGAGATGCCGGATCTGGAACACGTCGCGGCCGACTGCCAGGGGCGCGATGGCTCGCAAGTATTCGTCGACGATTTTTTCCTTCTTGCCGCTGACATAGGCCTCACCCCACCCGTGCAGGCCCTCATCGGTCTCGATGCGCACGAAGAGAAGGTTCTTGGCCGTGCCGGGATTAAAGAAGAACGTCTCGATCCGCTCGATTTTCATGCGCGCGCTTGTCGCTGCATTGCCTCAACTCCCGCGTTATTGCCGGCGTCGGCTGCTGGGCCATGGCAACGACGTCGGTGGCGTCTATACCCCTGGACAGAGGCGCCATCAACTATTATCCTATCGATATGATAGATTTTAAAGGGATGCGGCGGAACGATGGCGCCGCTCACTAGCTATGCCTTGCGGCGCCTCGCTCAGGCCGTTCCCGTGGCGTTGTTAATCGTGCTCGGAAACTTCCTTTTGCTGAAGACCGTGCCGGGCGATCTCGTCGACGTGCTGGCCGGAGAATCCGGCGCTGCCTCACCCGAATACATGCAGATGCTGCGCACCCAGTTCGGGCTGGACCAGCCGGACTATGCCCAGTTCGCGGCTTACTTCCGACAGATCTTACATCTCAACCTCGGGTATTCCTTCCGGTACAACATGCCGGTCTCGCAGCTTATCCTGGATCGCCTGCCGGCCACGCTTCTCTTGATGACCACGAGCATCCTCGTGGCCGTTGTACTCGGGCTGGTCCTCGGGGCATTGTCCGCCCGCTACCGCGACAGCTTCTTCGACCATGCGGTCTCGCTATTCTCCTCGGTCGCTTTCGCCACGCCGGTGTTCTGGGTAGGCCTGATGGCGATCGTCCTGTTCTCGGTTCACCTCCGCTGGCTACCCACCGGTGGCATGACCACGATCGGTGGCAAATCGGGGCCGCTGGGAGTAGCCGCGGACATCGGCATCCACCTCGTCATGCCGGCGCTGACACTCGCGCTGACCTATGTCGCCCTCTACGCCCGCGTGACCCGCACCGCGATGCTGGAAGTCTACGACCTCGACTTCGTGCGTACGGCGCGGGCCAAGGGCATTTCGGAAGGTCGCGTTGCCGTTCGCCATGTGCTGCGCACCGCGCTGCTGCCGATCGTGACGCTGAGCGGCCTGCAACTCGGATCGGTGCTAGGAGGCGCCATCGTGATCGAGACGGTCTTTTCATGGCCAGGGATGGGGCGGCTGGCGTTCGAGGCGGTAGCTGATCGCGACCACAACCTGCTGCTCAGCCTGTTCTTGTGCAACTCGCTGGTGGTGATCTCCCTCAGCCTGATCGTCGACTTGCTCTACGCTGTCCTCGATCCGCGCATCGAGCTCGCCGCGTGACCTTGGCTCGGCTCGAATTGTCAAGGAATCTGCCAGGCGGCGTCGGCGCGACGATCCTGATCGTACTGCTGCTGTCCGCAGTAAGCGCCAATGTCTTCTATCCGGGCGATCCGATGGCAATGGTGGGGCCGCACTCGTTGTGGCCGTTCACCGACTCTGCGTTTCCGCTCGGCACCGACCAGCTGGGCCGGGACGTCGCGGCCCAGCTGTGCCACGGCGCGCGGATCTCGCTGCTGATCGGGATCGGGGCGGCGCTGATCGCCGCGGTCCTCGGTGTCACCGTCGGCGCCTGCGCGGGCTATCTGAGCGGGCGGATCGATGATGTGCTTACCCGCACGTCAGAGTATTTCCAGACGATCCCGACTTTTCTCTTCGCGATGGTGCTGGTGGCGGTGCTGGCGCCTTCCATCGGCAGCATCACGATCGCCATCGGCCTTACCGCCTGGCCGGAGATCGCCCGGCTGACCCGTGCCGAGATCTTCAAGATCCGGCGCACGGACTATGTGCTCGCCGCCATGACCATGGGGATCGGCAATCTCCGGATCATCCTTACCCACGTGCTGCCGAACAGCCTAGCGCCGGTGATCGTCGTCACCTCGGCCGTCGTGGCCCACGCCGTCCTGGTCGAGGCCGCCTTGGCATTTTTGGGCCTCGGCGACCCCAACTCGATCTCCTGGGGCAGCATGATCGGCAATGCCCGGCCGCTGTTGCGCACCTCCTGGTACCTGACGGCGCTGCCGGGCATCGCGATCTTCGTGACCGTCCTGGGGTTTACGCTGCTTGGCAACGGCATGGCGGATCTCTTCAACCCGCGCCGAGCGGTGCGACGATGAGCAGCCTGCTCGAGGTGCGCGATCTGAGCATCCAGTTTCCGGGCCGGCTCGAGACAGTGACATCAGTGGATCGGCTGTCATTCTCCATCGATCCCGGCGAGACCCTGGCGATCGTCGGCGAGTCCGGCTGCGGCAAGACGGTGACGGGGCTCGCCCTCATGGGGCTCTTGCCTACCGCCCGTGTCGTGGGCAGCGCCAAGCTCGGCGGCGAGGAGGTCTTGGGACTGGCACCCTATTCTCGGCGCCGCCTGCATGGCCGTCGCATGGGCATGGTGTTCCAGGATCCGATGACGGCACTCAACCCGGTGCAGACCATCGGCGCCCAGATCGTCGAGGCCATTCGCGCGGATGGCCGCGTGGGTCGTGCCGCAGCGGCTGAGCGGGCATTGGAGCTGCTGCGACTGGTCCGCTTCCCCGAGCCCGAAGCAAGGTTGAACGAGTATCCGCACCGACTTTCGGGCGGCATGCGGCAACGCGTGGTCATCGCGGTGGCGCTGGCGCGTGAGCCGGCCCTGCTGATTGCCGACGAGCCGACCACGGCGCTCGACGTCACCATCCAGGCCCAGATCCTGCAGCTGCTGATCCGGCTCAAGAACGAACTCGGCATGAGCCTCCTGCTCATCAGCCACGATCTCGCGGTGGTGGCCGAGACGGCCGACCGGGTCCTCGTGATGTATGCCGGCAAGGCCGTGGAGGAGCAGCCGGTAGTCGATCTGTTCGACCGGCCGCGCCATGCCTATACGCGCGCGCTGCTCGATGCCCGCCCGCAGGCTCGGCCGCGTTCCGGCAAACGACCGCGATTGCGGGAGGTCGGCGACGCCGTCCCCAGGCAGGTGGCGGCATGCTAAAGATCGACGGACTGCACGTCGCCCATCGGGTGCGGGGCGGGCGCGCGCACGCGGTCATCGGCGTCGATCTCGAGATTGCCGCGGGCGAGACGCTCGGCCTCGTGGGCGAGTCGGGCTGTGGGAAATCGTCGCTCGGCCGGGCGGTGATGCGGCTGGTCGAGCCGGTAGCCGGCTCGATCACGATCGACGGCGTCGAGGTAACCCGGTTTTCCGGCAAGGCCCTCCGCCCGCATCGCCATCTGGCACAAATGGTGTTCCAGGATCCCGCTTCTTCCCTCGACCCGCGTTTCTCGGTTGGCCGGCTGATCGAGGAACCACTGCTGGTCCTGGAACGGCGCGCATCGGAACGCATTCGACGTGTCCTGGCCCTGATGGATGATGTCGGCCTGAGTCGCGGGCTGTTGGGTCGCTACCCGCACGAGTTGTCCGGCGGGCAACGCCAGCGTGTCGCGATCGCCCGTGCGATCGCGCCCAGGCCGAAACTGCTGGTGCTGGACGAGCCGGTTTCAGCACTCGACCTCTCGCTGCAGGCGCAGGTGCTGAACCTGCTGGTCGACCTGCAGGATCAGCACCAGATCGCCTACCTGTTCATCAGCCACGATATCGGCGTGGTCCAGCACATGTCCGACCGGGTGGCCGTGATGTATCTCGGCCGTATCGTCGAGACCGGCGATCATGTCGACGCCACCGGGCGGCCCGCGCATCCGTATACGCAAGCGCTGATTCGGGCCGTGCCGGTGATCGACCCGCGGCGGCATCGCATCACCGACAAGCAGGTTCTGGCCGGCGACGTGCCGAGCCCGATCGATCCACCGCCCGGCTGCGCCTTTCACACCCGTTGCCCCTACGTGTTCGGGCGCTGCCAGACCGAGATCCCAAGGCTGCGCGCCATTGGTTGGGGCCGGTCGGCGGCCTGTCATCTGCAAGAGCCGGCGGCGCCCGTCCCGTCTCCTGCCCAACAGGAGCTGCTTCGCGCATGAGCGTCACCGCGACTGCCTATCGTCACCCGGATTCCGCCGCGGATCCAGTCACGATCGCCCGCGGCATTGCCCAGAAGATCGCGCAGGATGCGGCGGAGCGGGATCAGCAGCATGTCCTGCCGTACGATGCTTTCACGCTGATCCGCACGAGCGGGCTCGGTGCACTACGTGTGCCGAAGCGTTTCGGCGGGCCACAGGCGAGCTTTCGCGATACCGCCGTCATCTATACCGAGCTCGCCAAGGCGGACCCGAACGTCGCCCAGGCATTCATACCTCATCTGACGTCGGTCGAGCGGCTGGCGATCCTCGGCACGGAACAGCAGCAGCTGCATTTCTTCCCCAAGGTCGTGGCAGGCGAGCTGTTCGGCGTCGCCAACGCCGAGTTGGGCGGGAAGATTCGTGGCGGCATCCGCACGACATTGCAGCGTGACGGCGCCGTCTACCGGCTGAATGGCAAGAAGTTCTATTCGACTGGCAGCCTATTCTCGCAACATCTGCGAATTACTGCCCTGACCGAAGAGAACCAAAGAGTTGCGGTCCTCATACCGAGCGATCGCGCAGGTGTTCGGCTGCTCGACGATTGGGACGGGATGGGTCAGCGCACGACGGCCAGCGGCACCACCGAGCTGCAGGACGTCGTGGTCCACGATTACGAGATCATGCGAGCCGGCCGCTGGCAGGGCCTCGCCCGCGACTATAGCGATTCCGGCGTGCACCTGCTCCATGCGAGCCTGGAGGTCGGGATTGCACTGGCCGTGCTCGACGATGCCGTTACCTACGCGCGCAGCCACTCACGACCAATCCGCGAAAGCGGCGTCGAGCGCGCCGTCGAGGACCCCTACATCCAGCATACGGTGGGCTCAATCGCTGCCAAGGCGCATGCCGCCGAGGCGCTTTTGCTGCACGCTGCGGACGTGGTCGATCGCGCGGCCGACGCGCCCGGCCAGGGCATCACCGAGCCAGCGGTGCTGGAACAACTGGTGGCGGAAGCGGCCGTCGTGGTCTCGGAGATCAAGATCGTCGCCGCTGAGGCGGCGCTGAGTGCCGCCTCGGCGCTTTACGAAGTGGGCGGCGCCTCGATCACCCGCGCCGACGCAAACTACGACCGGCATTGGCGCAACGCGCGCACGCACACCACCCACGATCCCCTGGCGTACCGGGCCAAGGCGGTAGGCGCTTGGTTCCTCGACGGCGTCGTTCCGCCGGTCGGCAACGCCTGACCTCAGCAGCAGAGAGCATCTAGCAAATGATGGCCATTGAACGCAGACCTTTCCTTGCGGCCCTGCTCGGCACCGCCTTGCTTCCGGTCCTTCCCACAGGTGCGGTGCTGGCGGACGAGCCGGTCAAAGGCGGGACGCTCGTGGCCGTGATCAATCCCGAGCCATCGGTGCTGACCAGCGTCGTCAGCAATCATTATTCGGTTAACGTAGTCTCCCCCAACGTCTATGATGGGCTGCTGGCCTATGACGAAGGCATGGCGCCACTGCCGAGCTTGGCAACAAGCTGGGAAACCTCGGCCGACAACCTGTCCATTACTTTCCGCCTGCGCCCGAACGTGACATGGCACGATGGCACGCCGTTCACGGCCAAGGACATTCGCTTCAGCGTGCTCGAGCTGTGGAAGAAGCTGCACCCGCGCGGGCGGGCGACCTTTGCGCAGGTAACCGAGGTCGAGACACCCGACGATCTGACCGCGATCTTCAAGCTCGCCCAGCCCTCGCCGATCATCCTGAGCGCCTTGAGCGCCGCAGAGTCGCAGGTTCTGCCGGCCCATCTCTACGAGGGGTCAGAAGTCGCCAAGAACCCTTACAATATCAAGCCCGTGGGTACCGGGCCCTTCCGCTTTGTGGCCTGGCAGAAGGGTGAGTTCATTGAGTTCGAGCGCAATCCCGATTATTGGGATGCGGGCAAGCCCTACCTCGACCGATTGATCTTTCGCGTCATCCCCGACGCAGCCTCGCGGGCTGCCGCATTCGAGACCGGCGAGGTCCAGTACGGACCGTTCGATCCCGTGCCGTTGGCCGATGTGGCTCGCCTCGAGGATGACCCGAGCCTGGCGATCACGACCGACGGCTACGAGTGGCTGTCTCCGTTCTTCACTCTGGAGTTCAATACCCAAGACCCGATCGTCGGCAATCTGCAGGTGCGCCGCGCCATCGCCCAGGCCATCGACCGGCAGGGCCTGATCGATGCGGCCTGGTACGGTTTCGGCACGGTCGCGGTCAGCCCAGTCCCGCATTATCAGAAATTCTTCACCGACGACGTGCCGCAATACAATTTCGACCCGAAAGCAGCGGAACAGTTGCTGGATGAAGCTGGCTTCCCACGGAAAGAAGACGGCACTCGGTTTGCCATCAGTTTTGACTATGAAAACAACAACGACAATTTGCAGAACACAGCCGAGTTTCTACGCCAGAATCTGAAAGTCGTCGGAATTGACCTCAAGTTGAGATCACAGGACGTCCCGACGATCTACAAGAGAGTCTACACGGACTATGACTTTCAGACCAGGGCTGGCCAGTTCTCGGCGATGATCGACCCGGCGATGGGACTGTATCGTCTCTACTGGACCAAATCGATCAACAAAGGCGTGCCCAATACCAACGGTGCGCGCTACTCCAATCCCAAGCTCGACCGGCTGATCGAGCTGACCCAGTCCGAGCCCGACCCGGCCAAGCGTCTGGAAGCCTTTCACGCTTGGCAGAAGATCGCGATGACCGATGTGCCGAACCTGCCTCTGTTCGAGCTGGAGCGGCTGACGGTCTACAACAAGCGGCTGCATGGCCTGCGTGCCACGCCGGATCAGGCGTTCAGCTCGCTGAAGAGCGTCTGGCTCGAGGCTTGAGGCCGATGGGCAAGCGTATCGTCGTGGTCGGAGCAGGGGCGGTCGGCGGCTACGTCGGCGCGCAGCTTGCGGCCGCCGGGCAGAACGTCACGCTCGTCGACGGCTGGGCCGAACACATCGCAACGGTGCGCAGACACGGCTTCGCGATTGACGGAATGACGCCGCAGGAGAGCATCCTCGTACCGATTGCGATCCTGCACGAGCAGGAAATCGAGCGACTAGCTGAAGGTGGGCCTGTCGACATCGTGCTGATTGCCGTCAAATCGTACGACACGCAGCGTGCGGTGACGATGATCCAGCCGTTCCTTGCAGACGATGCGCTCGTGGTTTCGTTGCAGAACGGAATCAATGAAGGAACCATTGCCGCGATCGTCGGGCCGGAGCGGACCGCTGGGATCATCGCCGCGCGCATCGCGGTAGAGCTGGATCGGCCCGGGCACGTGCAGCGCATGGTGCCGCGCGGCAGCCCGGGTATCGACGTCTTCCGGGTGGGCGAGGTCGACGGGCGGCGCACGGTACGGATCGAGGAGCTTGGCGCCCTGCTCCGCTTCGTCGACTCGGTGAAGGTAACGAGCAACCTTGCGGGCGAGCGCTGGTCGAAGCTGTCGGCGAACGCGATGCGCAACGGCGTATCGGCTGCGACCGGGCTATCGATCAACCAGCTGGACCGTGATCCCGGGCTGCGCCGGTTCGGTATCAAGGTCGCGGGCGAGGCAATCCGCGTCGGCCAGCGGTTGGGCTACGAGCTCGAGAATATCGGCACAGTCGCCGCCCGCGATTTCGCACTGGCCGAGCAGGGCGATGCCGAGGTTCTCGCCAGGGTGGAGGAAACGCTGCGGCGGGCCGCTGAGGCCACGACGACGCGCAGTGACGCGCAGCGGCCTTCCATGGGGCAGGACGTCAACAAGGGCCGGCGCACCGAGGTCGAGGAGATCTATGGCGTCGTGATCGCGCGCGCGAACGAGGTCGGCCTGCCCGTGCCGGCCAATGAGCGCGTCCGGCAGGTGGTTCATGCGATCGAGCGCGGCGAGATCGCGCCACGGCCGGAGAACCTCGCGCCCAGCGCATCGGAAGGGAATTGAATTGCCCACTGTCTCCGCAGACTTCGCCAGGCCGACCGCGCAACAGTTGGCCGCTTTCGCCGCCATCGGCGCCGCGACCGCACACGAGGCGATGGGGCGTCGTGGCGCGCTCGACTCCGCCATCAAGCCGATCCTGCGCGGCTCGCGGGTCCTGGGTCCGGCGTTCCCGTCCGCCGGCCGTCCCGGCGACAATCTCACTCTTCATGCGGCCTTGGCCCTGGCCCGACCCGGCGACATGCTCGTCTACTCGGTCGAAGGCTTCGCGGACGGTGCAGCGTTCGGCGACGTGATGGCCGAGGCCGCTCGGATCAAGGGCATTGCCGGGGTGGTGCTGGACGGCGCCGCCCGTGACGGCAACGTGCTGCGCGTGATCGGGTTGCCGGTCTTTGCTCGCGGCCTCAGCCTGAAGAGCCGGGGTGACAAGGCTTTCCTGGGCCCGATCGCGGTGCCGGTCGTGGTCGGTGGCGTCAAGATCGCACCGGGCGACCTGATCATCGGCGACGACGATGGTGTGGTCGTGGTGCCGCTCCAGGAGGTGGACGCCATAGCCGCAATTGCCCGCGAGCGCGAGGTCAAGGAAGCCAAGCTGCGCCAGCGGCTGGCCGCGGGCGAGACGACCACCTGGGACTTGTTCGGCCCGACAATCCTCGGCCGCAAGAACATCGCCGCCGAAATCTGAACCTGCTGCCAGCTTGCCATCAAGGACCGAGCGATGATGATCGACGTCAGGCTTACGCGCCGCCTGTTGGCGGTCGCGGCCACGGCCTCGCTGCTCACGGCGCTCGGCGTGCCCATTGCTGCTCGCGCGGCCGACTGGCCGACCCAGCCCGTGAAGCTCGTCGTGCCGTTCCTACCCGGCGGCGGGACGGACTTGCTGGCGCGCGAGCTGTCCGACCAGCTCAGCAGGAAATTCCCACAGCCGTTCGTCGTCGAGAACAAGCCTGGCGCCGGTGCGGCCGTCGGCACCGAGTACGTGGCGCGTGCAACGGACGGCCATACCTTCCTGTTCACGTCCTCGAACCATGTCACCGTGCCGGCGCTGAACACCAAGCTGCGCTACGACATCTTCAAGGACTTCAAATCGATCGTGCTGGTGGCCGACCAGGCAAGCGTTCTCTCGGCCGATCCTGATCTGCCGGGCGCCGACCTGCAGGAGGTCATCGCCTACATCAAAGCGAACCCCGGCAAATTCAACTACGGCACCGCCGGCGTCGGCTCCGGCCAGCATCTGAACACCGCCTACCTGCAGCAGCTCACCGGCATCGACATCGTGCACATTCCGCTGAAGGGGCAAGGGGACATCATCACCGAGCTGCTCGGCAAGCGGATCCAGCTCGGATTTCTCGTTCTGAGCACGGCTCTACCCTACTTCCAGTCGGGTGACATCCGGCCTTTGGGGGTCGCCACGGCCGAACGCAGCAAGTTCGCGCCGGATATCCCGACGATCGCCGAGGCGGGTGTGAATGCCTTCGTCTCGCGCTCCTGGCTGGGCCTGCTGGGGCCGGCATCCACCCCCGACGCGGTGGTTGCCCAGCTGCACGACGCGGTCGTCGCGCTGGCCGAGGATGAGGCCTACCGCACCGTGACCGACAAGGCCGGCATGACGCTGGTCAACAGCACGCCAGCCGAGTTCGACGCGGAGATCGCCAGCGGCCTCGCGCAATTGCAGCGCGTGGTCGCCGAAGCCAACATTCGGACCAACTAGATGTCCGACGCGCTGTCGATCGAGCAGCAGTTGCGGCCCTATGCCGACAAGCTGCTCGGCATGCTCGACCCGACGATCATCCGTCGGGTCGCGATCGACCGGCCTGAGCGGGCCATCGTCGAGGGCTTTCTGGCGCTGCCGGACCTGACCTCGATGGTCGCCGACATCCTGGACGGGTTCGGCATCGATACGGCCATTCCATCATCGGTCTTGGCACCCCTCGCTCCTGGCCAGCGGATCGTTGGCCCGGCGATCACGGCGAGGCAGAGCCGAGCGCGGCAGCAGGCCGGCTTCGCGCTGGCGAACAGGCACAAGCCGAAGGGCGGCGGCATCGATCAGATCACACTCACGCACGCGGGCGACGTGTTCGTCGTCGATGCCGGCGGTGCCATCGACGCTTCGAGCTTCGGTGGGATCCTGGCGACGGCGGCGATCGCCCACCGGCTGGCCGGGGTGGTGGCGGACGGTGCGGTTAGGGACCGCGCCAGCATCCGCAGCGCCGGCCTGGCGGTCTGGTCGCGCAGCGTCACCCCGCGCACTGGCAAGCATCGGCTGGAGCTGGTGGAGTTCAACGGCGTCGTCGAGATCGGCGGGGTGCAGGTACGCCCAGGCGATCTGATTCTGGGCGACGATGACGGCCTGATCGTGGTGCCGCCGGAGATCGTAGCCGACGTCCTCGAGCAGGCACAGCAGGCGGCAGCGCGGGAGAGCGTGCTGCTGTCCGCACTCGGCACTGGCAGCTCGGCCAAGGAGGCCGCCGCCATCCTTGCCCCCAGCAAATGGTGATTTTCTCGTGAATCCACCGCCCAGGATGGGGATCGTTGGTTTCGGCGAGGTCGGGTCAAGCTTCGCGCGCGGCTTCCTCTCGGCCGGCGTGATCGACATCGTCGCTTATGACGATCCGCCGGGGCCGTTGCAGCGAGAGCTCGCGCTGCGGCGCGCCGCGGAGCTGGACGTGCCCCTGCACTTCGAGCCGACACCGCTGAACGACCGTGAGATCGTGCTGTCCAGCGTCACGCAGGACGCGGCGATCGCCGCCGCGCGGCGCAGCCTGCCGAGCCTGCGTCACGACGTCATCTATGCCGACGTGAACTCGCTGAGCCCAACTAGAAAGCGCGAAGTTGCGCAGGTCGCAGCTCAGGCCGATCGTGCTTTCGTCGACATCGCCATCATGGGGGCACCGGCGCGCGATCTGCATCGTGTCCCACTGCTGGCGGCCGGTGCACCAGCCGCGGCGCTGGTGGCGCGGCTGGCACCCTGGCAAGCCGATATCCGCATCGTCGGCGACACACCCGGGCAGGCCGCGGGCGTCAAGATCCTGCGTAGCGTGCTGACCAAGGGGCTGGAGGTCCTGCTCGTCGAATCATTGGTAGCCGCGCGGCGGTGCGGCCTGCAGCAGCAGGTACTCGACAGTTTCTGCGAGCTGCTGGACAGCAGGCCGGCACGCGAGACCTTGTCGTTTCTGGTGCGGTCGCATGTTGTTCATGCCGGCCGCCGTGCGCTGGAACTCACGCAGTCGGCCGAGACGGTGGCCGATGCCGGGCTGCAGCCGGTGCTGTCGCAGGCGGTGGCGGCACGGCTGGAGCAGCTGGCCTCGCTCGGTCTGAAGGAGCGGCTCGGTGGCGAGCAGCCGGACACGATCGAAGATACAATCGCCTTGCTCGACAGCGCGCTGGGCGTGGTCGCTCAGCCCGGGCGATAGGCATGGCGATGTCGCGCCAGAATCGTGACGATGTCCTGGCCGGGATCGCAATCGCTGGCATCGGCGCGGGTGCGATCGCAACGGCGGTCATCAGCTATCCGATCGGCACTGCGGCCAGCATGGGCCCCGGCTATCTGCCGATTGTGCTCGGCGTCCTGTTGATGCTGCTGGGCGGATTGATTGCCTTACGCGCGTCGACCACCGGCGCCGCACCGCCGATCCCGATCGGCTCGGTCGTGTGTTCGGTCGGCATGGTGCTGGGTGCGGTGCTGCTGTTCGCGGGGCTGATCACCACCCTTGGCGTGGCCGTCACCGGCGCGCTGACCATTCTCAGCGCTGCTCTCGGCAGCAGAGAAGTGAGGATCGTGGACACCATGCTGCTGGCGGCCTTCATGGCGATGGTCGCCTCGCTCCTCTTCGTGAAGGCGCTCGGCCTGCCACTCAAAATTTGGCCCTATTAATGGGTGATGCTTGGCAAGGCGTGCTGCACGGCTTCATGGTCGCGGCCACACCGGTCAACCTGATCTACTGCTTTCTTGGCGTGCTGTTCGGCACCTTCGTCGGCGTCCTGCCCGGTCTCGGCCCACTGGTCACGATCGCGCTGCTGCTGCCGTTCACGTTCACCCTCGAGCCGACCGGCGCATTGATCATGCTGGCCGGCATCTACTACGGCGCGCAGTATGGCGGGTCGACAACCTCGATCCTGCTCAACATGCCGGGCGAGACGTCGTCGGTTGTCACCTGCGTCGACGGGCATGCCATGGCGAAGCAGGGCCGCGCCGGGCCGGCCCTGGCGATCGCGGCGATGGGCTCGTTCGCGGCCGGCACTATCGCGACCCTGATCATCGCGCTGTTTGCCCCGATCCTCGCCCGCATGGCGATCCGCTTCGGGCCAGCCGACTATTTCTCGCTGCTGACGTTGGGTTTGGTCGGCGCCATCGTCCTGGCACAGGGCTCACTGCTCAAGGCAGTCACCATGGTCGTCCTCGGCCTGTTGCTGGGCTTGGTCGGGACCGACATCAATTCGGGTGAGCTGCGGTTTACTTTCGGCTTCATGGAACTGGCCGATGGGATCAGCTTCGTCTCCCTGGCCGTGGGCCTGTTCGGACTTGGGGAGATCATCCGCATCCTGGTCGAGCGCAGCCAGGACGGTGGGGCCCTGATCGCTCATGGCAAGGTTATGTCCGGCGGCGAGGATCTACGGCGCTCCGCTGGCCCGATCGCGCGCGGCTCGCTGATCGGTTCCATACTGGGACTGCTGCCGGGTGGCGGGGCTTCGCTGGCAGCGTTTGCCTCCTATGCGATCGAGAAGAAGCTCGCGATCGATCCTTCGCGTTTCGGCAAGGGAGCGATCGAAGGCGTGGCGGGGCCGGAGTCGGCCAACAATGCCGCTGCACAGACCTCGTTCATCCCTCTCCTGACCCTGGGTCTGCCATCCAATGCGGTGATGGCGCTGATGGTCGGCGCCATGATGCTCCATGGGATCAATCCCGGCCCGCAGATCATGCGGACCGAGCCGGACCTGTTTTGGGGAATCGTTGCCAGCATGTGGATCGGCAACGGCATGTTACTAGTGCTCAATCTGCCGCTGGTGGGGCTCTGGGTGCATTTCCTGCGCATCCCCTATCGTCTGCTCTATCCGGCGATCGTGCTGCTCAGCTGCATCGGCATCTACAGCGTCGCCAACAGTCCGACCGATCTGGTTCTCGCCGCCGTGTTCGGGCTGCTCGGCTACGTGCTGCCGCGAATGGGGTTCGAGCCTGCCCCTCTGATGCTGGGTTTCATCCTTGGTCCGCTGATGGAGGAAAACCTGCGCCGTGCCATGACCATGTCGCGCGGCGACCTGACCGTACTGGTGCACGAGCCGATCAGCCTGGCTCTCCTCGTCGCCGCCTCGTTCCTGCTGGTGACGACCGTCTTGCCATCCGTGCGCTCGGCTCGGGAGCGAATCTTCGCCGAATGACCACCACTCTTCGTAGCGACAGCCTTGTGCACAGATCCGCTGGTTCCGTTGGTGCGATTGGCGGCTGGCGAGCGTGTAGGAGCGGCGCTCCCGCCGTCGCCTCATCCGAAAGCAAGCGCATGACCACCGCCCGGGCTTTCCGCGGCTTCCGCTTCCCCGCCCAGACGAACTTGCGGGCCGTGCGGTGTACTTGCGCTTCCCGGTCAGCTGCCGCGATCTCAAGCTGATGCTCGCCGACCGCGGCATCGAGGTCGCCTACGTCATCCTCTATCGCTGGGTCCGGCACTTTGCGCCGGAACTGGAGAAGCGTCTGCGGCGGCACCTCGTCTGGCAGGCTACGCACGGCAGCAAGAATGGGCCGTTCCCCTCGATCAGATCTTCCGCGATGACGGCTACAGCGGTGCGTCCTTGCGGCGTCTGGGTCTTGATCGCCTGCACGATCGTGCCGCTGCCCGCAGCCTTGATCTAGTCCTGATCACAGCGCCGGACCGGTTGGCCCGCTACCATGCCCATCAAGTCCTTCTGCTCGAAGAGCTACAAGGATACGGTTGTGAGGTACGGTTCCTCGACCGTCCCATGAGCAAGGATCCGCACGACCGGTTGCTATTGCAGATCCGCGGTGCAGTTGCCGGATATGAGCGCACGCTGATCACCGAGCGCATGCGCCGCGGCCACCAACGTGAGCTGGGAGCAGGGTTGATGCTGCCTTGGACGCGACCACCGTTTGGCTACCGCGTCGATCCTGATCGCCCGCGCAACACTGCGGGCGTACGTACTGAGGCTGCCGAGGCGGCCGTCGTGCGCGAAATGTTCACCTGGTATGCAGAGACGGCGCACAGCTTTTGCTCCCTGACACGGTTGCTGATCTCCGGGGCTTCCGTGGCACTCGCGGTTTTGGCGAAATGACTGCGTCGGGCGCCTGAGAACGGAGAGTCGGGGCGTAGCAGGCTGATGAACGCCGGGGGCCAGGGAAAGCTCGGCCACAACCTACAGACGGGCGACGATGTGGTCAGCCAGACCGGCGAGATCAGCTTCGGCTACCATTTCTGAGCGGCAGGCCGGCAACGCGTCGCCCCCACCGAGACAAGGAGACCAAGTGTCCGAGCCCGCCGAGCAAGATTCGCCGGAGGCCAATCTGACAGCGCATGTCAGTCTCATACAATATTGACTCGATAGAGTTTGTATAATAGATATCGACATCCTCTAAGCCTTAGCCTCATAACGCTCCGCGGAGATCGTCGATGCCACTTTCCGGCACACAGCCCCGCCACCTGCGTGCAACGCGGCGCGTGGTCGTCGGCTTCGGCGCCGCCTCTCTGGCTTGGCCGATGTTGGGTGGAGCTCGAGCGGCCACCTTTCCGGAGCGGCCGATCGAGCTGATCGTGCCATGGGGACCGGGCGGCGGTGCCGACCAGCTCGGGCGCAAAGTGGCCCAGCTCTGGGAGCCGCTGCTCCAGGTGTCTCTGCCGGTGATCAACGTGCCGGGCGCCAGCGGTGTCACCGGCCTCGCCAAGATGCTGGCAGCTCCTGCCGACGGTTATTCGGTATCGGTGGTTACGGCCGACACGATCGGCCTGCAGGCGGAGCCCGGACAGAGCTGGCGACTGGAGGACATCGCGCCGTTGGGTGTCTTGATCCAGCAGACCTCGTTCTTCTTCATCGGGCCGGAGAGCCCGTTCCAGAGCTGGGCCGAGCTGGTGGCGGCCGCCAAGGAGCGCGAGCTGAAGGTGGCGATCACCGGCTTCGGCACCGCGGACGATCAGACCGTCAACTACTACCGCGCCAAGGGGCTGAAGCTGACGTCGGTGCCGTTCGCGAAGCCGGGCGAGCGCTACGCCGCCGTCGTCGGCGGCAATGCCGATCTGCTCTACGAGCAGGCCGGCGACGTGCGCAGCTTCCTCGAAGCGGGCCAGCTCAAGCCGGTCATTCATTTCGCGAAGGCTCGCGGTGACTTCCCGGACGTCCCGACCGCCACCGAGCTGGGGGATCCGCTGACCGCCAAGGCCTATCGCGGCATCATCGTCCGCGCCGACACTCCACCCGAGGTCACGCAGAAGCTGAGCGATACGCTGCGGCAAGTTGCCGAATCTGCCGACTTCAAGGCCTATCTCGCGCAGCAATATGCAGCACCGGACAGTGCCCTGTTCGGGCCTGCCGCGAGCGAGCTGATCGCCGCCGAGCTGGCGGCGGCCAAGCAGTTCGCGGCCGACTAGGGTTGATCATGATGGCACGCCTCCTGGCAGCCGCACCGTTCATGGCCCTGTCGGTGGCGGCCCTGGTCCTGCTGGTCCTGGCGCACGGCTTCGACGCCGCTGCCGCTGCCGGCAGGATCGGGCCGGGCGCCTGGCCCGGCATGGTGGC